>JAQVOB010000009.1:0-24118 GCA_028702835.1 Candidatus Methanomethylophilaceae archaeon | reverse complement strand
ATCTGACGATAGCCATAGGAGGCGGGTTGGGCGAGGAGTTCGATCTCACGAAGATCAGGTACCACAACATCGTGATAATGACCGATGCGGATGTGGACGGAGCCCACATAGCCACGCTTCTGCTGACTCTGTTCTACAGGCAGATGAGGCCCCTGATAGACAACGGCCATGTCTACCTGGCGATGCCCCCGCTATACAGGATATCCAAGGGCAAGAAGGAGAGGTACGTTTACACGGAAGAGGAAATGGTCACGGTTGTGGAAGAATTCGGCCAGGGAAGCAACGTCACGAGATACAAAGGTCTTGGAGAGATGAATCCCCATCAGTTGTGGGAGACCACCATGGACCCGGCCAACAGGATGATGAAGAAAGTGAGGGTGGAGGATGCGATGCTGGCAGACCAGTTGTTCTCCACGCTCATGGGCGATGCAGTGGAACCCAGAAGGGAATACATAATCGAACACGCCCACGAGGTAGTCAATCTGGATGTGTGAGATCATGGATGGAGATAACAATGAGACAATGGTTCCGAAGGTCATAGATCAGACCGTCGAGGACGAGATGAAGCGCTCATACATCGATTATTCGATGAGCGTTATTGTGGGCCGGGCACTGCCGGATGCCAGGGACGGGCTGAAGCCCGTCCACAGGAAGATCCTGTATGCCATGTCAGATATGGGCATGTGGCACAACAGAGGCTACAAGAAATCCGCCAAGGTGGTGGGAGAGGTCCTTGCCAAATACCATCCTCACGGGGACACTGCCGCATATGACGCGATGGTGAGGTTGGCGCAGCCATTCTCCCTCAGGTATCCCCTGGTGGACGGACAGGGTAACTTCGGTTCCATTGACGGCGATCCGGCGGCGGCCATGCGTTACACGGAGGCTCGTCTCGCCAAGATGTCATCCGACCTCCTGGCGGATCTGGAGAAGAACACGGTGGACTTCGCAGACAACTACGACGGTTCCCTGAAAGAGCCAACGGTTCTACCGTCCAAGTTCCCCAACCTTCTGGTGAACGGCTCCGACGGGATAGCCGTCGGGATGGCCACCAAGATGCCTCCCCATAACCTCTGTGAGGTAGTGGATGCGATAACTCACACTCTGGACTACCCGGACGTCACCGTGGACGAGCTCATGGAGTTCGTGAAGGGCCCGGATTTCCCTACAGGAGGGACGATATACGGCCTCTCCGGGATATACTCGGCCTATACCACCGGAAGGGGCAAGATCAAGGTAAGGGCCAACACCCACTTCGAGGAGAAGAGCAACGGCAAGACCATGATAATTGTGGACGAGATCCCGTACCAGGTAAACAAGGCCAGGCTTATAGAGCAGATAGCCAACAAGGTCAAGGAGAAGGCTATCGAAGGGATCACGGACCTGCGCGACGAGTCCGATAGGAACGGGATGCGGATAGTCATAGAGCTCCACAAGGATGCTATAGACAACGTCGTCCTTGAGAACCTGTTCAAGCAAACCACGATGGAGCAGACCTTCGGGGTAATCAATCTGGCTCTTGTGGACAAGAAGCCCGTTCTCCTGACGCTGAAGGAGCTGATCCAACAGTACATAATACACAGGAAGAGCGTGGTGACCCGCAGGACCCAGTTCGATCTGGACGCCGCCCTGAAGAGGCACCACATCCTGGAAGGCCTTATGGCAGCGATAGGCAAGCTGGATGAGGCCATAGCCCTTATCCGCGCCTCTGAGGACGGGGAGGAGGCCTCCGCCGGTCTGCAGGATCTGCTGTCTATAGACGTTGATCAGGCCAAGGCGATATTGGATATGAGGCTTCAGAAGCTCACCGGCCTGGAATTGGATTCCATAAAGACGGAGTATGAGGCGCTGTCCGTTCTGATGGCCGATCTTCGTGACATTCTCGCCAACGAGGGCAGGGTCCGTCAGATCATAAAGGACGAGCTCTCGGAGATGAAGGAGACCTACGGCGACGAGCGTCGCACGAAGATAGATCCGAATCCCATAGATACGGATGAGGAGGACCTCATACCCAGAGAGGACGTTGTCATAACGATAACCGGTGACAATTACATCAAGCGCATACCTTTGAAGACCTATCGTCAGCAGGGAAGGGGCGGAGTCGGGCTTATAGGCATGGAGACCAAAGAGGAGGACTTCGTGACCAACATGTTCGTCACGTCAACTCACGACTATGTGATGTTCGTGACCGACCATGGCCGTTTGCACTGGCTCAAAGGATACAGGATCCCGGAAGGCGGAAGGCACTCCAAGGGCAAGCCGATAGTGAACATGATAGCCGATCTGGAAGAGGGGGAGAACGTTGTCAGCACAATATGTGCCAGTGACTTCCCGGAAGACAGATTCCTGGTGTTCTGCACCAAAGAGGGCATCATCAAGAAGACCGTTCTCAGCGCTTTCAAGAACGTCAGGCGCAGAGGGATTAAGGCCATAAAGCTCAGGGAGACCGATACGCTTGTGGAGACCCACATAACCGATGGGGACGATGAGATAATAATCGCCACCAACAGAGGTCTCGCCGTAAGATTCCATGAGGGGCAGGTCGGATCCAAGGGAAGGGATACCATGGGGGTCAAAGGAGTCACGCTGAACGAGGGCGACTTCGTTGTATCAATGTCCGTGGTGAAGCCCGGGGACATGCTGCTAACGGTGTCCGAGAACGGATACGGGAAGATATCGGGCGTAGATGATTACCGTAAGATCAACCGTGGCGGCAAGGGCGTGATAACCCTGAAGACCACCGAGAGGAACGGAGGTGTCATCGCTGTCAGGAAGGTCCTGGAGTCTGACGAACTGGTGGTGGTGAGCAATCAGGGCAAGGTCATACGTATCAAGGTCAATGAGATACGTGTAACGGGCCGCAACGCCGCCGGAGTAAGGATAATGGATCTGCGCAACGGGGACAAGGTCACCGCCCTGCAGCCTGTGGCTCTTGATGAGACGGAGGAAGATTTCCTGGAAGATGACGAGATCTGAGATCCCCCGATATGCGAAGGCACTGCCGCCGCTGCTGTTGGCAGCGGCGGCCATATCCGTTTATCTGGCATATGGGGTATCATCTGGAAATGACATCTATGTGTGGGCGGTCGCAGCCGCAGCCGCAGGTATCGCATTCCTGGTGCTGTCAGTCTCTCTGAGGAGATACGACAAGGCCTGCAAGGGATCCGCTGAGGAAGCATTTCTCAGGATGGCTTCGGGGCCGGCTCACGGCTCCAGTGAAACGCCCAGAGGCAAGATCCCTAGATGATCGGGACAGCGAACATTTATAACGGAAATCGCAATAGGGAAAACCCACGCCGTGGTAACTCAGTTGGGAGAGTGCAAGACTGAAGATCTTGAAGTCGCTGGTTCGAGCCCGGCTCACGGCACCATCCCCCTTCATTTTGTGAATGAATATATAAGCAGTAGAACTACTGATTCAAGGGATTCTCATGGACAGGGTCTTCGTAGATGTCGGCTCGCAGGATTTGACGCTGACGGAGGTGCTCCGTCTCGTGGAGAAGATCCAGGACGAGAATCCTGATATGGAGGTCTTCCTTGACGGGGACAAAAGAGCCATAATGGGGAGGCCGCGGGCCGTTCAGATAGCATTGGAGCGCTGATATGGGCAAAGGCAGAGTGACCATAGGTCTTTACAATTCATACGATCCTACCAAGTTCAGAGAACCGCACAGACGCGTTTTGGCAAGAGCAGGGGGTCTTGCCCTGGCGTTCGATATGAATCTGGCTCTTTTCGGTTTCCCGTTCCCGGATGACATAAAGCAACCCAAGGAGCTTGCAGAATGGGTCGCAGGGACAACAAGCATTGGTTCGGACGGAGGCTACTTCGTGGAGCTTGCAGAGAAAGGGCGTTTCCTTAGCTTCAGCTACCCAGATAAAGGGTTCCCGCCGCAGCTTGGGGATGCGATACTCACCACCAGCAAGCCCGATCCGAAGAAGGCTGTGACGAAAGAGGAAGTGGTCGGGAGAATAAACAGCGGCAACAGCGTTCTCCTGGTGTTCGGGATAGGGCCCCATGGGATACCCAGATCTCCTTCGTCGATACCCAGATATAATCTTGATATAACCGGCGGGGGATTCTCGCTGGAGACATGCACAGCCCTGGGGGCAGTGGTTGGGGCCCTCTCCTCACTTATTCAGTAGTTCTCGTAAAGCAGGTTGCCCGGTTCGTATAGGACCCCGTTGCCCTTCTCGACCCTGCCGACTATCTCTGCGTCGCCGATATCCGAGATGATGTTCTCAGCATCATCCTCAGAGGCCACGATCATGAACCCCATGCCCATGTTGAATGTCTGGTACATCTCCCTCTCGCTGACCTCTCCCAGTTCTGCTATCTTGCCGAACAGGGCCTGAGGCTTCACAGGGTCATCTATTATGTATCTCAGGCCTTTCCTCATCCGGAGCAGGTTCCTGAGCCCCCCGCCCGTTATGTCTATGAGACCGTGGGGATCGTACTCATCGCGTATCCTTAGGACATCCTTGACGTAGATCTCCGTGGGGGTCAACAGTTCCTCGCCGACAGTGCCGCTCAGCCCGGGGGCTTCGTCCTTCATTGCATATCCGGCGTTCTGGAAGACCTTCCTTGCCAGGGTCAGGCCGTTGGAATGAACTCCTGAGGAGCGCAGTGCCACTATGAGATCCCCGCTCTCGCATCTCTCGCCCGTTATTACCTTCCCCTTCTCCACGTATCCCAGGCATGTTCCTGAGATGTCTATGCCGTTGACCATCTCTGGCAGAACGGCGACCTCTCCTCCGACGATCTCCATGTTGGAGAGCTCCGCCCCTCTGTTCAGACCGATGCCTATCTGCCCGCATATATCATCATCCGGGACCTTCAATGCTACATAGTCAACGAAGGACATGGGCTCCGCACCCACGCATATGGTATCGTTCACGTTCATTGCCACGCAGTCTATGCCGATGGTGTCCCATTTCCCGAGCTCCTCGGCAACGAGCAGCTTAGTGCCCACCCCGTCCGTGGCCAATGTGAGGTAGACATCGCCGAAGTCGATGAGACTGGCGAACAGGCCTTTTGCCTCGACCATGGTGCCTTTTCCTTTCCTTCTGTATCTCAGCTCTTTAACAAGCGAATCTATGGCACCGGACTTCCTGTCTATGTTGACGCCGGCCTTCGCATAAGTCCAACCCTCTACCATGATGCTCCCCGGCCCCCTAATCGCCTGACCCGTTTATATTTCTCCCCCCGCGAAAGGAGTTATAACGGCGCACCGTTATCGACGACCGATGCGCGAACGCTGGTTGAACGAGAGGCGACAGGAGCACTACTATAAGCTCGCCAAGAAGACGGGGTTCCGTTCCAGGGCCTCTTTCAAGCTCATACAGATCGATGAGAGATTCGATATTTTCAGAGAGGGGGACGCTGTGGCCGATCTGGGAGCCGCGCCGGGGGGATGGCTGCAAGTGGCCAGAGAGCTGATTGGCGAGAAGGGCAAAGTAGTCGGTGTTGATCTTAGGCCCATAAAGAGACTTGACGATGTCATCACCATAATGGGGGACATAACAGAGGACTCCACAATGCTGGCACTTGTTAAGGAGCTCGGCGGGAAAGCGGATGTCATCCTTTCGGACATGGCGCCCGATATAAGCGGGAACTATTCCACAGATCATGCCCGTTCCGTTCACCTTTGCAAGTATGCCCTCGGAGTCTGTGACAGAGTTCTGAAGAAGAACGGGAAGCTGGTAATGAAGGTCTTCATGGGGGATATGATCCCAGCGCTCAGAGAGGAGACGGAGAGGCGCTTCACCGAGGTGAAGATGCACTCCCCAGACGCATCCAGGCCCACAAGCTCCGAGATGTACGTAATTGCTACCGGATTCAAGGCGCAGACCAGAGTTAAGATGGTGGAGCGCCAGGAAGAGAAACCTAAGGAGTTCACGATAAAGGGGGAGCTGCTGTGAAGATTGTATGCGTAGGTTGGAACTATATGTCCCACGCCGCTGAGATGGAAAGGGCATTGCCGGAGGAGCCGCTCATATTCCTGAAACCGTCGACATGCATAATAGGCGACGGCGATGAGATCAGAATACCTGAAGGCGTTACGAATGTGCAGCACGAGGTAGAGCTGGCACTTATACTTGGCAAGACCGGGAAGAACATATCGGAGGATGAGGCAACGTCATATGTCTCAGGTTTAGCCGTATTTAACGATGTTACTGCCAGAGATATGCAGGCGGCAGACCGTGCCAAAGGCAATCCTTGGGATCTGTGCAAGGGCATGGACACGTTCGGACCTCTTTCTGACATAGTGCCAGCAGATGGCATCGATATAGGGGATCTTGAGATGGTTCTCACTGTGAACGGAGAGATCAGGCAGAAAGTGAACACCGGCAGAATGATATTCTCCCCTGCTAAGGTGATAGCCTATGTCTCAAGGTACATGACATTGGAGGAAGGGGACATAATTGCAACGGGCACGCCCGAGGGCATTAGTGAGATAAAGCCCGGCGACATTGTATGTGCCAGCATATCGAAGATAGGCAGTGTTACCAACAAGGTCGTCTAATCCCAGAACCTCTTGTTCCTGGCATACAACACCTCTGCGGACAGTATGTCCCTGAGGAAATCGTCCTCATCCCTGTGCATACCGCGCAGTATCCTGGATGCGGAGTCCGGGCCTATACCTCTGCCTGCAAGGGCCATAGGGGCGAGCTCATTCTCCTTCACAAGATTTGCGTTCCTCGACATCTTCATGGTCTCTTTCTTCTCCTCATCGGTAAGATCCTTCTTAGCCAGGAGCTTGATCGATTCCCTGTCGTATTCTTTCAGCAGAGCAACCATTCTGCTTCCGCACTTGCTGCAGACGAAGCTCTTTGGGGCCGAGCCCACGCGCACCCTCCACTGGGTACGGCAGCTGAGGCATGATGCATAGAGGGTCTCGTTCTCCAGCCTCTTCTTCAGTGCCATCAATATCGAGTGGTCTGCCCTGGCCGGCTGCATGAGCTCCTTAGATCTGGTCACGCCCTCCAATCCGATTGGGGAAACGCCTGATGCCCTTACCTCCACGGAGCCGCTCTGGATCATCGAGATGACCCTCTCGGTGCTCTCTATGTCCAGGTCTTCCCAGAGAACCTTGTTCACCGCCTCGTTGTAAGCCGGCGTACCTTTGTGAAGATCGAACAGCCTGCTGAAGTTCATGAAGCGGTGATCTGCGCTCTTCTCTATGATGCCGAACTTCTTGGCCACGTATACGAAGCGCCAGCGCAGGAAAGTGGAATTGACTATCGTCAGCCTGGCAAGCCCCTCCACAGTTCCGGGTTTGATCGAGGATATGGTATCCAGTACCAGATCCTTGCTGATATTCCTGGGTATCTGCAGTATTATCCGATAAGGATCCGTGGACGCCCCCACGCTCTCTCCCAGTCTGGCGGACAGCAGGGCAGAGATGATCTTGCTAAGGGTCTCGTTAACTCTTGTGCCGAAGCAGGCGTTGATTATGACCACGCGGTCACCGATCTCCACTGTGACCAGCTTATCACTGGGAACATCGAAGCCCTTCTGAGATGAAATGAATTTCCTGACGCATTCTTTGGCGTTCTCATCGCCGGGATAGAGGTCCAGGTCCAGTGTCCTGCGCATACGGCCGACCTCCATGGCAACATCGAAGGGTACCGGTATGTCCGATCCTGTCCATGAGGGCACGGACCCGATCTCCCTGGCTTCTTCCACGAGTATCTCATCCTCCCGCATCTCGATTATGCGCCACGTCCTCCCCTTTGCTATGAACATGGCGTAGGGCTCTGCGAAGGATGCAACGAAGCTCTCATCGAGGGTCCCGACAATCCCTCTGTTGCTGACATCGCGTATGAGATATGTTCTCTCGTCAGGGATCATGGATATGTTGCTGTAGAAGTAATCCATTCCCTTCTTCGACCTGCGGAAACCGTCCTCATCCTCGAAGACCATTTTTATTGATTTAAGCTGTTCCAGCACAGCATCCATCTCTGCCCTTTTCAGGTCCCGGAAGGAATGGCTCCTTCTGAATATCGAATAAGCAGTGTCCCTGTCTATCCTGGAGACCATGGTCATCGCGATGAGCTGGTTCGCTACCACGGTGAGCGGGGACCCTCTCCCGGAGTACGCCTCCATCTCCCTGGCTTCCGCTTTTCTGGCGACTACAAGGCTTTCTGCCACCTCATCCGGGGCGGTAGCGAGTATTTTGGCGTGTATGAGCCCGCCCACCCTGTGGCCGGCCCTGCCCGCTCTCTGGATCATCCTGGCGACCTGTCTCGGAGAATTGTACTGTATCACGAGATCCGTGGACCCCACATCTATCCCCAGTTCCAGAGAGGATGTGCAGACCAGGGCCTTTACTTCGCCGGACTTGAAAGCGTCCTCCATTTCCATGCGCGTTTCTTTTGAGAGGGACCCGTGATGAACCTCTATGCCGATGTTCTCATCCCACATGCGGAACCTGGCGGCCAGCCATTCCGCCGTCTCCCTGGTGTTGACGAAGAAAAGGGTCGATCTTCCGTTATCGATCAGCTCCCTGGCCCTCAGCATCACGGCCAGTATGTCCGGGTCGCACTGAAGTCGGTCCAAAAGAACGGAGTCTTCGGAGGGCTCCGGGCATTCGACGCCTATATCGAAATCCCTGTGGGTATCATGCTGGCACAGCGTGATCTTCCTTTTGACTCCTCCCAGGAATCTTACCACTTCCGTCGGGTTCCCCACGGTGGCCGAGAGCCCTATCCTCTGGTATTCCCCGGCTATGCTGACCAGCCTTTCCAAGGCCACGCTCAGCTGGGCACCTCTTTCGACATCGGCAAGCTCGTGTATCTCGTCCACCACGACCCATTCGACATTCTTCAGATGCTCTCTGAGCCTCTTCCCTGTGAAAAGGACCTGAACCGTTTCGGGGGTGGTTATCAGGATCTCCGGCGGTTTCTGGGATTGCTTGTTACGCTCGGCTTGGGTAGTATCTCCGTGCCTTACCCCGACGGTGATTCCGAGCTCATTACCCACATCCTCCATTCTCTTCAGCATATCGCGGTTGAGGGCTCTCAGGGGGGTTATGTAAAGGCAGCGTATGCCCTTCTTCCCCTTGGTCCTGAAGATCGCATCGAATATGGGGATCATGGCGGCTTCCGTCTTCCCTATGCCCGTCGGTGCCACCAGGAGCAGGTTCTCTCCCCGGGATATCCGGGGTATGGCATCCGCCTGAGGCTCTGTCGGGGAAAATATGCCCCTGGAGCCGAGAGCCTTTATGATTTCTGCGGAAAGCCCTTCAAAAGACATGTGCGTTGTATTGTAATGGAAGCCGGGCCGAAGCCCGGCGTTTCAGAGAAGGAAGAATCACTTCTTCTTTTTCTTCTTGAGATTACGGAGGTTCTCCTTGACGGCGTCCTTTATCGCCAGAGCCTCGACCTCTCCGTCGGTGACATCCCCGGCGTTGAAGACCAGGACCTTCCAGTCATCCGTTTCCAGCTCCTCGTGTATGCTGGTGCGCGCGCCGTCCGTTACATAAACGGCGACCCTGCCCTTCACGAAAGCGAAGGGGATCTTCTCAGGTCCGTAATCCCTCCTGCATCTGAGGCCTTTGTTCCAGGCAGCTCTTCTGACGATGTCCTCCGGGGTCATGTCGAAGTCTATCAGCTCGAATTCGAAGCCCTCGTCGGCTTCCTCATCGGATGCTGTGGCTTCCTCTGCCTTCTTCGCGGCCTCAGCTTTCTTAGCTTCCTCTGCAGCGGCAACGGCCTTCGCCTCTTCCGCCTTCTTAGCTTCCTCCGCCTTCTTCGCGGCCTCAGCTTTCTTAGCTTCCTCCGCCTTCTTCGCGGCCTCAGCTTTCTTAGCTTCCTCTGCAGCGGCAACGGCCTTCGCCTCTTCCGCCTTCTTCGCGGCCTCAGCCGCAGGTGCGGCAGGTTTCGCAGCCGCCGTCTCGGGGGCGGCCTTCGCGGCAGGGGCCTCGACAGGGGCGGTCACCTGAAGAAGTACTTCGGAAATGTCCAGTACCTTGATCTTGGAACCGATCTTTTTGGCACCCGCTTTGAGGTTCAGGACGCAGAACGGGCAGGCGGTGACTATGACGTCCGCGCCGACGGCCTCAGCATCTCTGATCCTGTCTCCTGCTACGTTGACTGCGAAGTCGTTGAAGGCGGACTTGTATCCTCCGCCGGCCCCGCAGCATCTGGAGAGTTCCCTGTTGCGGTCCATCTCCACGAATTCCAGGCCCTTGATCTTCTTGAGTATGTTGCGTGGGGGCTCATAGACCTTCGCGTGCCTGCCCAGGTGGCATGGGTCGTGGTACGTGACTTTGGCCTTGAACTCGTTATTGAGAGGCAGCTTCTTCTCGTTGATAAGATTCTCAACGTATTGTGTGAAATGGTAGACGTTCTGCCCGGTGCTGGAGTAGTACATGCCATAGTCGTTGGATACGGTCTTGTAGCACCCGGAGCAGGTCATGATCATGTCCTTAGCGCCTATCGCGTCTGCTTTGGTGACGACTGTCCTCGCGGCCTCCAGGGTAAGATTCCTGGTCCCGGTCCTGATGGCGGGTGATGTGCAGCAGAGTTCTTCGGACCCCAAAGTGTTCATTTTCACGCCGGCCCTGTCAAGGACCCTGACGCCCGCTTCGGGAATGTATTGCATTCTGTAGGATCCGGTGCATCCGGCGAAGAATACGACGTCCGGAACAGCCACTCTTTTGACTTCTTTCGGCCACCATGCGTCCCTGCTCTCCTTGGGCTCGCCGTACGGGTTGCCGTCGACCTCGATCCTCTCGGCCAGTTTCTTGTGGGCGGGCAGAGGTCCGTAGCCGTTCTCCACCATCCATGCCCTGAGATCCTCCCAGAGCTTGACGAGCTCGATCTTGCAGTGGCATACCGCTTCGCAGTTCCCGCACCCGGTGCACTTGTACATCGCATCCACGAAGTAGGGGTCCACGACCGCCTTCCTTCCGAGGAGGGCGTCCATAGCTCCTGCCCCTTTGATGTCCAGCTGCTTAAGGTAGTATATTTTTCCCCTTGGAGTGACGGATTCCCAGGGCGTCTGCTCGTGCGCCTCGCAGACATCTATGCAGTATCCGCATTGCATGCACTGGGCAAGTTCTTTCTGTATCCTGGGAAGTTTGAAAACATTCTCCTTTTTCTTCTGCTGAATAATATCCGATATTATCGACATGGTGTGCCACCGTTACGTGTATTTAGGACGCCCGCGCATATTACACCTGTAGCACGTGCCTCCATAACGCAGGGCATAGAGTATTGTTACACTATATTTAGGTTTTTGAAGAATCATATGTGCCATATACTAAAAATTGAGGATTTCTTAAGGTGAGTTTAACCCGTTTTTCACGCAACAATTTAACAACCGAACAGCAATCGCGACGCACATGGTCTCGAAAAGGGTGTATCTAGACAACAGCGCCACCACCGCAATGGCTCCGGAGGTCCTTTCTGCGATTACCCCGTTCCTTTTGTCGCGGTACGGGAACCCGAGCAGCATCCATTTCATGGGAGAGGAGGCGGCCTTCGCCGTTAGGAAGGCCAGGGAGCAGGTCGCGTCCTCGCTGAAATGCTACCCGTCAGAGATAACATTCACTTCCGGAGGCACGGAGTCGGACAATCTGGCGATCCTCGGGGCGATGCCCGGCACCGGGCGCAGGAAGTTCGTTACAACGGCCATAGAGCATTCTGCAGTGCTCGAAACGTGCACGGAGCTGGAGAGACGCGGATTCGAGACGGTAAGCATAGGCGTGGATGAAGACGGACTGTTGAGGATGGAAGATCTCGCGGAGGCAATGGACGGGGATGTGGGCCTGGTCTCGGTCATGGCTGCCAACAACGTCATCGGGACAGTACAGGATATCCGGGAGGCGGCGAGGATAGCGCATGAGCACGGTGCCCTATTCCACACGGATGCGGTCCAGGCATACGGGAAGATGTCTCTTGATGTGAAAGCCGACGGCATAGATCTCCTGTCCGCTTCCGGGCACAAGATCCACGGCCCGAAGGGCGTGGGGTTCCTTTACCACAGGAGCGGGATCAAGGTGTCGCCCCAGGTGTTTGGCGGAGGCCAGGAGGCCGGCCTGAGATCATCCACAGAGAACGTTCCCGGGATAGTTGGGATGGGGGCGGCGGCAGAGCTTGCCGTATCGTCCATGGAGAAGGACACCGCCGTTATGAAGAAGATAAGGGACTCGATAATCGAAGGCGTACTTTCGATAGATGGCGCATATCTTAACGGATCCAGGAGCCGCAGGCTGTGCAACAACGCCCATTTCGGGTTCGAAGGGGTGAGCGGCAAGGACCTGGTCCTCCGGCTAAGTGATAAAGGGATCGCCGCTTCGGCGGAATCCGCATGTTCTGCCGGATCCTCGGAACCGTCCCATGTGCTGACGGCCATAGGACGTTCTCCCCCGGAAGCGATGTCCGCTCTGAGGATAACGATATCCAGATACACCACCGACAAGGATGCGACGGCGTTCCTGGAAGTTCTCCCGGGAATAATCGCCTCCCTCAGGTCTTGATGCGGGATTAAAAGGGATAGTGGGCCTGACCGGATTTGAACCGGCGACCATCTGGTTATGAGCCAGACGCTCCACCAGACTAAGCTACAGGCCCGCGTAGACCCGTTAGAAGGGAGATAACATAAAAAGCTATCGAACGAAAAGGGGATATGGCGCCGTCGCACGGGCTCGAACCGTGGACCTTGTGATTAACAGTCACACGCTCTACCGACTGAGCTACGACGGCTTGTGTCTCGCAAAGAAAGACTGATATTAAAGAGTTATCCCTTGGGGATTTGCGAGATCAGCGAACGAATCTGGTCCACCATCTCCTCCAGGCACTCGTGCATGTACTCCATGTAGTCGTCGTAACCTTCTGCTACCATGGCCCCCCCTCTGGAAGGCTGGATCAGCCCTTCTTTCTCCAAAAGCCTGAGGGAATAGCGCACTTTGTGCTTGGGTATTCCCAGCTCCTCGGCCAGCCGGATTATGCCGATGGGCTGGTAGGTCTTGATCATCTTGAGCATGCCGATATGCCGCTCCAGAAGTCCTATCTCGTCCTTCAGCTTCTCAGCCATGCTCTCGTATTCTGTCATATTGGCAGTAAATGGACGAGTCCGTATTTCAATAGGTGCTAGAGGACGTCAATTCCCTTTGCGGGACTGAGGGAAGAAGCCGCGTTCAGCGGCCGTACCACTTCTGTTTTCCCCATTTGTTGTAATTTTTCAGCCATCCCTGTATGGCCGATCCGCAGCAGTCCAAGGCTGCCTGCTCGGACTTATGGGTCTTGTAACACTTGAGGCACTGCCACCTCATTTCGGGTTCCTTGGCTTTCATAGCTATCGCCACCCTCATTGTGAGGTTTGTTAATAAACCTTTACAAATCGCCCTGGAGGGTTCGGCTAAGCTTAAGTAGGGTCAGAAAGGTTTACGGGCCGGACGTGAATCTGCTTGGAGCCGGAGACTGATATGCTTTTGGCTGTGTTATTGGTCGCCGTAGGCGGCGCCGTAGGCGCTTTACTCAGATTCGGGACGTATAGGGTTATCGATTCCCAGGTTTTTCCGTGGGCGACATTCGTCGTCAACGTGGTAGGGTGCTTTTTGGCGTCCTTCCTCATATTCGGATTCGGAGCGGAGATGTCATACGAGGCGCGCAGTTTCCTTTTCGTCGGCGTCTTCGGCGCTTTCACGACCATGTCCGCCATGAGCCTGGAAACAGTGGATCTGATGGCGGCGGGAAATTATGCGTATGCCGCTCTCAACGTGTCGGCAAATGTGGGCCTGTGCCTTCTGGGCGCTATTCTCGGAAGAATATTGGCGGTGTCCGCCACAATATGACGAGAAGGGGGATCAGGTCCCGGAAACCGCTTCAAAGCCCGTTTTTCTGCAAATGAGGCCCGGAATGGAGTCGAGTTTTTATATAGAAATATGGCAATGTAGGGGGACTATGAATCAAATAAAGGTCATCAACGAGCCTTCAGAGTTGGTGCCCATGCTCAGAGCGGTTGATACCCCGGTAAAGAGGGACGTTTTGAAAGAGATAACCCTCGAGTGGAGGACCGCGGACGAGATCGAGAAAAAATATGGTGCAGAAGGAAGGGATGCAATCTCCTTCTTCGAGAAAATGAAATTGGTCGAGAGCCGCTGGGTTTCTGTTGGCGGGTCTCCTCCCGTGAAATCATACCATACATTCTATACCTCCTTCCACATAAACGCGCAATGGCCCGTTTATGAGATAAGCGACGTTCTCGCCGCTGCAATGATGAGCGAAGAGGAGTACACAGCCATTGAGAGCAAGATCGTCGAACTGGTCGGCGACAGGGGCAGGTTCTCCGGTGATGTCGCAGAGGCCCTCGAACTTACATCCACGATGCTGAAGAGCCTGGTGCGCAGATCTGTTAAGATGGATTACCGGGGCCACAGAATAGAGCTCCGCCGGGAGTAAGGCGGCCGATGTCCGATATCGTCATTATGAGGATAGGCCACAGACCGCAGAGGGACAAACGGGTCACGACCCATGTTGCTCTGGCCTCCAGGGCACTGGGCGCTAGTGGCGTATATGTCGATACAAGGGACCCGGTTCTTGAAGAGAACATACGGAGCGTTGCGAACCGCTTCGGAGGGGATTTCTTCATAGAGACGGGAGTGAGATGGAAGAAGGCCGCCGAAGATTACGGGGGAACGATCGTCCACCTTACGATGTACGGGCAGAGGGTCGATGAGGCTTTGGAGAAGATACCGCGGGACGGGAAGATGATGATAATCGTCGGTGCGGAGAAGGTCCCTCCAGAGGTTTATGAGAGGGCGGACTTCAACGTATCTGTTGGCAACCAGCCGCATTCCGAGATCGCGGCATTGGCCATATTCTTGGACCGCTTCACAGAGGGGAGAGCTCTTTACGAGGACCGCGGCGGCAAGATGACCGTCGTGCCTAACGAGAGGGGGAAGACTGTTGTCGATCTATCCGAATGATAAGGAGTGCATGGAGCTGCTGAAGAGCGTCGGCTGCAGTAAACGTGTCAGACTCCATTGCTGCACGGTAAGGGCTGTTGCGGAAGCGGTCGCAGAACGCATACCATGCAACAGAGAGCTGGTTTTCGCCGGGGCCCTGCTCCATGACATCGGAAGGTCCGTGGATCATTCCATAATGCACGCTTACGAAGGTTACAGGATGCTCTTGGACATGGGTCTGCCGGAGGATCTGGCAGAGATTGTCAAGAAGCACACCGGCGCGGGACTGGATCAGAAGGACGTGGAGGAGTTCGGCCTGCCTCCCGGGGATTACATACCGGTGACGATCGAGGAGAAAATAGTGGCGCATTCTGACAATCTGGTCAGCGATTCGGTCCTGGTGAGCCACACCCACTCCTTGGAGAGGCTGGCACTCAGAGGGCACGCCCGCGGGGCCGCAAGGATGGGAATACTGCACGAAGAACTTTCTTCCGCATACGGCGAGGACCTGGATATTCTGGTGGACAGGCTCGGAACGAAACCTGTGCTGATCGGGCCCTGTGCCGGTCTCCGCTGATCACTTGTCCACACTGCCGTCCCTGGATACTCTTTTCGGGAAATGCTTGAGTATCACTATATCGCCAACTGACTGCACCCAGCTGTAGGGTATGTTTATGGAGACGCCCCCGTCGACGAAGACGGGGCTCGCTCTTTCCAAGAAAAGGCCGTCCAACTTCTTGTTTGGAACGTCCAGAATGACCCTGTCGACCTGACCCAGGAACATCCCGTCAGGGGTGTATACCTCCAGTCCGATCACGTTGTTTACTTCCTCAAGCATCAGCGGTCACCTTAGGGACAATCGCACATCGCGGATTTAACCGCATTGATGATATCAAAGGGGTTGATATGAAACCTATTTAACCCGTTTGTACAATTGCAAGCGCATAGTAGGTGCAACCGATGGTAATCGAGCTCAACGATAGCAATTTTGACAGTTTCATAAAAGAGAACGACAGCGTGCTCGTGGACTTCTGGGCCCCGTGGTGCGGTCCCTGCAGAAGGATGGCCCCTCTTCTGACAGAGATAGCGGATGAAGTGAATGGCTGCGCGAAGGTTGCGAAGGTCAACGTGGACGAGAACCCCACCCTCGCGAACAGGTTCGAAGTCGCCGCCATACCAACGCTCATCCTCTTCAAGGGCGGCGAGGCATCTGCCCCTCTGATAGGCATGATGCCCAAGAACAGCATCCTGGATCTGATGGCAAGCCGCGGGCTCATCCCGTGCAGCAAGGCAGGGGTGACGAAATGAGCGTAATAGAGGTCACTGACGCATCCTTCGAAGGTTTTGTCGGAGCGAAATACGCAGTCGTCGACTGCTGGGCCCCGTGGTGCGGTCCCTGCAGAAGGCTGGCGCCCATAATCGAGAAGCTGGCAGAGATATCCGCTGGCGAGATATCCGTGGGAAAGCTAAACGTGGACGAGAACCAAAAGGTATCCAGGAATTACAACATCTCCTCCATACCCACGATCCTGGTGTTCAAGGACGGTAAGCTGGAAGGCCAGATAGTTGGCCTTAGCCCAACCCTTACCGCAGAGAGCATCAAGGATAAAGTGCTGGAACTGTGATAGCATGATCAATGCCGATGTTCTGATCATCGGTGCCGGACCGGCAGGCCTTCAGGCCGCCATACACGCGGTCAGGAAGAAGGTCTCAGTTGTTCTGGTCGGCAAGCCTGAGAACAGTGCCCTTGCCGGTGCTCACATAGAGAACTATCTGGGGATTCCGGGCAAGGCGGACGGTTCCGAGATACTGAGGATCGGCATCGGGCAGGCCGAGGGCTTCGGCTGCAGGATCCTCAAAGAGAATGTGACCTCCGCAGTTAGGAATGACGGCGGATTCGAGATTGTGACGGAGACGGATACTGTCATAAGAGCCAAGGCCGTGATCCTAGCCACAGGTATTGCGAGAGTCAAGCTGGGCGTTCCCGGAGAAAAGGAATTCTTCGGGAGAGGGGTCAGCTACTGCGCCGCCTGCGACGGCAACTTCTACAAAGGCAAGACCGTGGCGATAATAGGCGGGGAAACGGAAGCGGCAGCGTCCGCAGAGCTTATGACAGCCTACGCATCAAAGGTCTATTGGGTGGCGAAGGAGGTTGTTGCCTCCGAGAACATGGTCAGGAAATCAGTGGCAGCCGGTGCGGAGCTCATCAGGGCAGCTGCGAAGGCCATAAAGGGCGAGGATAAAGTGACCGCTCTTGAGCTTGATGACGGTACCGTTCTGGACCTGGACGGCGTATTCATAGAGCTGGGGGCCAGGTCCTCTGCGGATCTGGCCATGGATATGGATGTAATGCCCGAAATGGACGATACGATAAAGGTGGACGCCTTCTGCCTCACCGGGATCGAAGGCGTATATGCCTGCGGTGATGTTACTGGGAAGCCCTGGCAGATGGCAAAGGCGGTGGGCCAGGGAGCCGTGGCCGGGACCTCGGCAGCGGAATGGGTGAGGGCCAATGTCGGTCAGTGACCTTGTGAGCGGCATGCTGAAAGAGGAGGGCGGATTCCAGAAGGCCCTGAAGGCTGTTCTGGACGAGGAGCTGAAGATCACGATAAACGAGTTCTCCAGGCTGTCCGGGATATCCCAGAGCACAATGTACAAGATACTGGAGGACAAAAGGGAGCCGAATCTGCGCACGGTGAGGAATATAATCAAGGCGGTGAAGGCTCTCTCCGATCCCGCATCTGAGGACTTCATAGCGATCATCGCGTCTCACCAGGTGATGCAGACCCTGCCCAAGTCCACGATCTTGGACGGCAGGGAGATATTCCTCCGGGAGTACCCGGTCTCGACGGTGGAGGATGCCATAGTGGCGGCGGTGAAGGCCGAAAGGGACGGAGCGCTGGCGGTTGTCTGTGCGCCCATAGTCACGCCGACAGTGGAGAGGATACTCAGCATACCCGTCTCCCCGGTGATACCCCAGACCAGCCTAATGCGAGCGGTCGAAAGGGTGAAAGGCTCCATCTGATGCAGATGATCCGCAGAATTAGTTAAGCCCTATTGCAGAATATTTAAAATACCTGCTTAACTAGATAGGTACAGAGTGTCTCTTCATGTTCGAACTGCAGATCGTTAGTAACGTGCCCTTGGGGGCGGAACAGAATATAGACATAGTGGCGGAGACGTTCCTGATAAATATAGGGTATATACCGAAGGGCTATGATCCAAAGACATCGGCCACCGGGCTCAGGGACAGCGTGCCCTACCGTCTCTTCATGGATTTCTTCATGCGCAATCCCAGCAGGGCCTGGGCAGTGGAAGAGTTGGCGGCTCTTCTGGATACAACGAAGCCGACCATATACAGGCACATAAACAAGCTGAAATCGATGGATCTCCTGGAGAGCCTGAACGTCGAATTCGACGGGCAGATAAGAAAGGGCTATCGCATAAGGTACGGGGACTTATCCAAGGCCTGGAGCTTCACCGAGGCGAACGTCAACATGGCCATGGAGAACTATCGGAGAACGGTGTCCCACTTCCAGAAGCTGGCTTCGGAGGCGAGGAAGCAATGACCGACGTCCCAGAGATAAGGAAGGGGTCGAAGTGCATGGTCAGGACCATGGACAAGGCGGAGACCGAGGGGGAGTTCCTCGGCTACACCATGATGGGGAGCGAGAACGCTCTGGTGCTGAGGACCAGAGACGGCGTGGCCCGTTTCATGATAATGGCCAATATATCATATCTCGATCTGACGGATCAGGCTCCGGAGGAAGAGGACAAGGACGCCATCGGCCGCAGGGCGGACGTATATTATGGATAGGATCTGCAGGAAGATCGCCGAGGGCATCCTCAACGGGACGCTTGCGGACAGGGATGCCATTCAGGCGGAGAAGATCAGGCTCTGCGGGGAGATAAGGGCGGAAAGGATGCCCTCAAACTCAGAGATATTGGCACTCATACCGGAGGATCGCAGGGACCAGGTGCTCAGGCTGCTCATCAAGAAGCCGATGCGCACGGCCAGCGGTGTCGCCGTCGTCGCTGTGATGACCTCACCGCATCCGTGCCCTCACGGCAAGTGCGTATATTGCCCCGGAGGGGTGGAGAACGATTCCCCCCAGTCCTATACGGGGAAGGAGCCGGCCGCCAGGAGGGCGGCGAGGAACGATTTCGATCCATACAGGCAGGTCTCCGACCGCATACAGCAACTGGAAGCCATAGGCCACAAGACGGACAAGATAGACCTGATAATAATGGGCGGCACCTTCACATCCAGGGATGCGGAGTATCAGGAATGGTTCGTCAGAAGATGCCTGGATGCCATGAACGGCATTGATTCGGAGACGTTAGAGGAGGCTCAGAGCAGGAACCGGGATGCTGAGCACAGATGCGTGGGGCTGACGGTGGAGACCCGTCCCGACGTGTTCGATGATGTGCAGATAGAACGGGCAATGCTCCTGGGCGCCACCCGGGTGGAGCTAGGCGTTCAGATCCTGGATGATGAGATTCTTGCGTCAGTGAATCGCGGTCACGGTGTGCGGGAGATCAGGGAATGCACCGCCCGCTGCCGGGAGAGAGGACTGAAGGTCTGTTACCACGTGATGCCCGGCCTTCCCGGCTCTTCCCCGGAGAAGGACAGAGAGTCGTTCAGGACGATGTTCTCTGATCCGGATTTCAGGCCTGACATGCTCAAGATCTATACGACACTGGTGATCCCGGGGACAGGGCTTCACGATATGTGGGCCGAAGGCGCATATCTGCCGTATGATACCGAAAAAGCTGTCGCGCTTATCGCCGGCATGAAGGCCGAGGTCCCGGAATACGTGAGGATACAGCGCATACAGAGGGACATTCCCGCACCGGAGATCGCCGCGGGAATAAGGGACAGCAACATCAGGCAGCTGGTCCAGCGGGAGATGGCGGCCACAGGACGGAAATGCAGATGCATAAGATGCCGGGAGGTGGGCCTTGAGCAGTGGGACGGAGAACCGTCTTTGAACAGGATCTCCTATGAGGCATCAGGCCGTACGGAGGATTTCATATCCCTGGAGAGCGGGGATCGCTTGGTCGGATACGTCCGCCTCCGCAATGACGGGAACGGCATTGCCACGGTCAGGGAGCTTAAGGTTTTCGGCAGGATGGCAGAGCTTGGGCACACGGGAGAATGGCAGCACAGGGGCTTCGGACGGGAGCTCATGGCCGAGGCGGAAAGGATCGCTGCGGAGAACGGCGCAAGAAGCATGAGGGTTACCAGCGGAGTGGGGGTCAGAGGGTACTACGAATCATTAGGGTACACTTTGGATAGGCCGTACATGGTGAAGCCCCTCAGAGGATAGTGACGTTCTTCCCGCTGACCCTCAGTCCGTCGAAGGCGACTATGGCTCTGCCGCCGGCATCCATCTTCTGCCCCTTCTTGGGTGTCCCGCGCAATTTTATCAGAAGGTACTTCAGCTCCCCCGTTTCGGTATCGAATACCACGTCGTCCACCATCCCGAGAAGGTAGCCGCCCACAGTCATGGCGGTCATGCCGACGAATTCCTCAGAGAACATTTTTTCGCCCATTCGATCACCTGTAGAAGGTCTCGTATCCCGTTCTGCGCTTTCTCATCTCTGTTCCGATAGCAGCGTATCTCTCCATGGCCTTGGCATCCACGGACGGTCTCACCACCTTCAGAGCGGCCGTGAAATGACGGCTGTCTATGTACTTAGCGCTCTCGTTCTCCCTGAAGGCTATCATGCCCGCTTCACGGCACAGCCCGGCGAGGTCCGCCCCGACGTAGCCGTCGGTCTTCTCTGCCAGGGTCAGAAGGTCGATGTTCATCAGGGGCATGTCCCTCGTGTGGATCTCGAGTATCCTGAGCCTCTCCTCCAAGCTGGGAAGGCCGATCATTATCATCTTGTCGAAGCGGCCGGGGCGCAGCAACGCCGGATCCATCATGTCCGGACGGTTGGTTGCCCCCATGACGGTCACATTGGGGAGTTCCTCCACGCCGTCCATTGCCAGGAGCAGCTGGTTGACGACCCTCTCCCATGAGGAGCCGTCGCCCGAGCCCCTTTGGGGTGCTATGCTGTCTATCTCGTCGAAGAATATTATGCACGGGGCCATCTGCTTTGCCCTCTTGAAGATCTGCCTTATTGCTTTCTCGGACTCTCCCATCCATTTGCTGGCTATCTCCGGCCCGCTTATCGATATGAAATTGGCCCCCGACTCATTGGCTACCGCTTTGGCGATGAGGGTCTTCCCTGTTCCAGGCGGTCCGTAGAGCAGGACCCCTCTGGGGGGCTTTATGCCAAGGCGCTCGAAGCTCTTCTTCGTCTCGGTCGGGATGAACACCTCACGTATCTCCCGTTTGACGTTCTCCAGTCCCCCGACGTCCGACCATCTTATCTTGGGTATGTCCACAAGGACCTCCCTCATCCCGCTGGGCTCGACATCTGCCAGGGCGTCCGTGAAATCCTTCATGGTGACCTTCATCTTATCCAGCACGGAATCGGGTATCGGTTTGTCCAGATCGAATTCAGTGAGGTTCCTGCTGAGGCATTTCATCGCCGCCTCCCGGGCGAGGGAGGCTATGTCGGCTCCGACGAATCCCTGGGTCATTCCGGCCAGGGCCTCTATGTCCACATCCTCGGCCAAAGGCATCCCCCTGAGATGGACGCTCAGTATCTCGGTCCTGCCGTCCAGGCCCGGGATACCGATCTCTATCTCACGGTCGAATCTTCCGGGCCTGCGCAATGCGGGGTCTATGGAGTCCTCCCTGTTCGTAGCTCCCAGAACGATCACGTCCCCTCTTCCGCCCAGACCATCCATCAGGGTCAGCAGCTGAGCCACCACCCTTCTCTCCACCTCGCCTGACACGTTCTCCCTGTTGGGGGCGATGCTGTCAATCTCATCCAGGAAGATGATGCTGGGCGCATTGTCGTGAGCTTCCTTGAAAACATTCCTGAGGCGCTCCTCGCTCTGCCCGTAGTACCTTCCGATTATCTCGGGGCCCTGAATGGGATAGAACGATGCACCTGACTCGTTGGCGACAGCTTTGGCGATGAGAGTCTTCCCTGTTCCCGGCGGCCCGTAGAGCAGGACGCCCTTCGGTGCGGAGATCCCAAGTCTTCTGAACAGCTCGGGGTGCTTCAGGGGAAGCTCGATCATCTCGCGGATCCTTTTCAGCTCTTCGTCGAGTCCGCCGATGTCCTCGTAGTTTATCTTCCCGATCATCCGGACCTTCTCGGTCTGCGCAGCCTCCTTTATCACGATGTCCGTGCCAACGTCCACGACCACCAGCCCTTTGGGGGAGGTGCTGACCACCGTGAACGGGGCGAGGCACCCCATGAGGGCGACATTCGGAACCACTATGTCGTTTCCGGCGATAAGGGGCCTGTGCAGAAGGCTCTTCATGAAAATGTCCTTCACACCCTCGCCGAAGGAGATCCTCTTGTCCTCCGGTATATTGGGTGCCAGGGTTATCCTCTCGGCCGTTGCGGGGTCTTTGTGCACAATGATCCTAACGTTGTCGTCGACCCCGACACCCGCGTTGGTGCGAGTCTGGCCGTCGATCCTGATGAGCCCTGCGTCCTCGGGGGACCCTTTGAAAACCTTGAGAGCGGCAGACCCTTTACCTACGACCTCTATCGAATCGCCCAGTTCCAAGCCCATCTTGAACATGGTCGCAGGGTCTATTCTGGCTCTTCCGAGTCCCGCTTCCGATCTTTTGGTCATCGGAGCCACTCTGAGCTCCATGTGATCTGCCATGTCAGGGCCAATGCGATATTCGTTTATATGAACCTCGCCGAAGTCCCCTATCCGAGCAAGGCCTTTACCAAAGGCACCGCCGAGGCCAGTTCCTCGCCGTTCGGTTTCCACATGGAGCGGATGCTCTCATCCGCTACCTGGAAGCCTGCATCAGCCAGCCTCTCCTTCAGGATCTTTACGCTTTCCCCGCTCCATCCGTAGCATCCGAACGCTGCGGCCCGCTTGTTCTTGAATTTCAGGGATTTCATGAAATGAATGGTGCTGCTGACGCTGGTAAGTATGTCGTTACCGACAGTAGGGGACCCCACCGCAACGGCTCTTGATTTGAAGATCTCGGTCATTATCTCATTCTTGTCCGCCTTGGAGCAGTTGAACACCTTGACGGCCGTACCGGGGCTGACCTTGGCGGCCGCCTCCGCTATCCCGTGAGCGATGGCGGCGGTGCCCTCCCACATGGTGTCGTAGACTATGGTGAGCTGGTCCTCCTGGTAGTCGTCAGCCCACTCAGCGTATTTCCCGACGATGCTGAGGGGGTCCTCTCTCCAGATCACTCCGTGGCTGGGGGCGATGATGTCGATGGGCAGATCCAGTGACCCTATCTCCTCCAGCTTCTTCGTTACGAAGGACGAGAAGGGGTTGAGTATGTTGGCGTAGTACTTCATCGCCTCCTTCTCCAGCAGGCACGGGTCCGCTGTGTCGTTGAACAGCCCGCCGACGGCGAAGTGCTGTCCGAAGGCATCGTTGGAGAACAGGATGTTGTCCCCGGTCAGATAAGTGGCCATGCTATCCGGCCAATGGAGCATCTTCATCTCCACGAACATCAGCTTCTTGCCGTTGCCTATATCCACCGAGTCCCCGGTCTTGACGGCCCTCAGGTCCCATCCGTTCTTGCCGTACTGCCCTTCCAAGCTCTTAACGGCGTTAGCCGTGCAGTAGATCGGCGTATCAGGGATCTCCCTCATCAGGTCAGGGAGGGCCCCCGAGTGGTCCGCCTCTCCGTGGTTCATTATTATGATATCTATATTCTCGAGACCGACCTCTTCCCGCAGGTTGTCTATGAACTCTTTCCCGTGAGGTGTCCAGACCGTATCTATGAGCACGGTCTTCTCCTCCTCTACGAGGTACGCATTCTGGCTCGATCCGTTCATTATGGAGAAATCGTCTCCGTGGAACGTCTGCAACTCCCAATCTATGTATCCGATCCAGCTCACATTGCTTTTTATCGTTCTCTTCATGCGCGCACCCCCCTAGGGTAAGTCAAAGTAAATAGGGTGCCTCGCTATTAAACCGCTTGCTGCAGCGGGGCGGAGAGGGCTCCGGAGGGAAGAATCACCGAAAGCCGCCCGGTATTGGCGCACATTATTAAATAGGATGACACGCTCCCCATTGAACGCAAGCTTAAGCTATCCATGGGCCTGTAGCTCAGCTAGGTAGAGCATCTGACTTTTAATCAGGTGGT
>JAQVOB010000008.1:7362-25691 GCA_028702835.1 Candidatus Methanomethylophilaceae archaeon | reverse complement strand
GAATACATCAGAACAGCCTCGGTCCTCGTAGTGAATGATTGGCAATGGGCCGTCTTCGTAAGGGACGGGCAGATACTCGCCTCATTCGAAGGCGGGAAGCACACCATAACGACGGCGAACATACCGATTCTGACGAAGATCTACGAGAAGGTCCTAGGATACGATGAGGGAGCCTTCAAGGCAAAGGTGATCTTCATCTCCAAGAAGCAATTCAACGGAAGATGGGGCATAAGGACCATGGTCAAGGTAGCAGAGGACTACCAGGCCCCGGTCCCTCTGATGTCCAACGGAGACTACCAATTCCGCATAGAGGACCCGACGCTGTTCATAACGCAGATGATCGGCGGCCTCAAGACCTACTCCACTGGACAGGTGTCGGATTTTCTGAAGAGCTACATAAACGAGCAGATCAGCCAGCACCTCGCAAGACAGTACTACATGGACGTTTTCTCGAATCTCGAGAAGGCCTCCATAACCGCCAAGGTCAACATAGAGGACGACTTCAAGAACAGGGGCGTTCAACTCCTCAACCTGAAGATCAACGCAGTCAGCACCGAGGACGCATACCAGAAGGACATCTATGAATTCCAGCAGTTCAGATCCTCCGGTGGAAGGGAATGGAAGCAGTTCGGCGTCATGGAGTCCATGGCCGATGCCATCGGAACGTCGAGCGGCGGTGCCGCCATCGGAACCGGTATGCTGCTGTTCCCCCAGATGTATCAGCAGCTCAACCAGCAACAGCAGCAGCAGGCCATGGCGCAGATGCAGCAGCAGGGTGCGAGCAGCGGCAGTCCGAAAATCATGTGCCCGTACTGCGGGGGAGTGAATGACTACCCGTACAAATTCTGCAAGGAGTGCGGTAAACCCTCTCCGAAGGAGAAGGCCGTAGAGGCTCCGGCAGCCCAGCCGGCAGCCGTTACGGCGGCTCCGGGCAGCGGGAACGAGAAGAGATTCAAGAACTGCCCGTACTGCGGGGAGAGCCTGGCGGATCTGCCGAAGACCCCGCGTTTCTGCCCGTACTGCTCCGAGAAACTTCAGTAAACCAAGCCCGGCCCGCTCCAATGCGGGCCGGACGATATTTTTCAAATCTGGCCTGCTTCCAAAACCCCGCCAGGAAACTGATGAAAAGCACGTCAAATGAATACACTTTAATACTCAGCAAAAAATCCGGTATATGCGGAGGTGTGAAAATATGGCAGCCGCAAAACCGGACAAAAAAACAGACAAGAAGGCAGCGCCCGCAAAGGACGAAAAGCCCGCTAAGAAGAAGTAACTGAGGCGTTAGCCCAGGTTGCCCTTCGAGGTCTAAACCCTTCTCCTTCTCACCCTTCTTCTCTCGGTTGTTAACACTCCCTTCCCATGCCTGCGATTTTTATTAACAAAGCAGATATGGTTTAATAATAAGTCATGAAATCGCCGTTCATGGAGCGGAGGGCAACGGCAACGATCGCCGTGATTATGGCGATCACCATGATAAGCGGGGGCGCCATAATCATTCTCACAGACAGCAGTGAGAGCGACGGGCGCCCGATCATATATACCTCGATGAATTGGCAGAAGGAGATGGTCCAGGAGATAGTCGGCGAGGATTATGCCGTACACTCCTTCATAGGCGCAGGCAAGGACCCCCATACTTACGAAGGAACTGTCACGGATGCCGCCAGAATCGAAAGAGCCAGCGCCTATTTCTACATAGGGGCCGGAACGGCCTGGGAGGACAGATACGTAGATGTTGCTGCCGACAATGGAGTGAACTCCTACGATTGCTTCCACGGCGCCGATATCGAACCTTATCTCGGCGGATGCGCCCATGAGGATCACGACCATGCCGGCGGCGCAGAAGCTGTGGACCTCCACGTGTGGACCTCCCCCTGGAACCTGACTGCCATGGCCGGATATGTCAGAGATGTCATGAAGAACATCGATCCCGCCCGTGCTGACGAGTTCGACGCCGGGTACGACCGCTATTTCGACGGGGAGGGAGGCACGAAGGCTCTGGAGCTTCTCGCGACTGAGAAGCTCAAGGCGCTTGCAGAAGAGAAGGCCGTTGAGGGGGAGGAGCTGATGCTGGTGGTATGGCACGGATCCTGGGGATATCTGCTCAGGGACTGCGGCATAGACCAGCATTCGATAGAAGGACTGACAGACTCGACCTTCGGGCCCATCATCGGCCTGGAGGAGCTCAACTATGGTGAACCGTTCAAGATATTCGTCGGAACAGAAGCAGAAAGGAGCAACGCGTCAAAGGCTGCTCCCAACTGCGAGACAGTATTGGTAAATCCTCTGTCCGGGAATTGGCTTGACGCCCTCGGAGATGCGATAGAGAAAATAAGTGAAGGACTGATAGAGGGCGAACACTGATGACTGCCAAACCAATAGAGATCAAGAACCTTACTTCCGGATACGAAGGTCTACCGGTGATCGAGAACGTGAATCTCGATCTCCGGGATTCCGATTTCCTGGCCGTCATCGGGCCGAACGGTGGAGGGAAGACCACTCTTTTCAAGACGATATTGGGCCTTATAGAGCCCATCTCAGGAGAGGTTAGGATAAACGGGCTCCCCCCCTCAAAGGGGTCCAAACAGATAGGCTATGTTCCGCAGAAAGAGAGGACCGACCCTGCTTATCCCATAAGAGTCGAGGACGTCGTCCTGATGGGTCTGAGAGCCCGGAAGGGACTTCGTCCCACATACTCTGCGGAGGCCCGGGAGGCCGCGGAAAAGGCGATGGAGTACGCAGAGGTCTTGAACTTCAGAAAAAGCCGGATCAGCGAACTATCGGGAGGACAGCTCCAAAGAGTGTTCCTGGCCAGAGCCTTGGCCCCGGAGCCCCCCATACTTATGCTGGATGAGCCGACCGCAAGCCTTGACCCCAATATGAAGGACTGCACCTATGACATACTGAGGAAGGTCAATCGGGAAAGGGGCACTGCGATAATGATCATAACTCATGACATGAGCAGCATATCCCATGATGTGAAAAGGGTCGCCTGTATGAACCGCAGGCTAATTGTTAATGATGCGCCCGAGGTAACGCAGGAGATGCTGGAACTGAGCCTTCATTGCATCCCGGAGCTGGTGCACATGGGCCCTTGCAACTGCGGAGGTCATAAAGATGACTGATTGGGCCCTGATGTTCTCCTCCTCGCTGATACAGAACATGTTCATCTGCACAGCCATATGCTGTGTCCTTGCCGCCGTCATAGGCTCTTTCGTAGTGGTTAAGAGAATAGTCTTCGTGACCGGCGGCATAGCCCACACTACGTTCGGCGGCGTCGGCCTTGCGTTCTATCTACAATCTAACTTCCTCATGATGTGGTTCAAGCCCATGCTGGGTGCGGCCATATTCGCCGTCTCCGCAGCAGTGATAATGGCCTCTCCCAAGGTCAGTAAAATGCTCAGGGAGGATTCCGTCATAGGAGTCCTCTGGTCTGTAGGCATGGCACTGGGCGTCATATTCATGCATTACGTCGACACGTCGGTGATCACGCCCTCAGGATACGAGACCGTGCTTTTCGGGAGCATAGTTTTCCTGACGAAACTTGATATTTACCTGATAGCCACGGTAGCCTCGGCGATACTGATCATAGTAGCCCTTCTGTTCAGGGACCTGCAGCTGACGACATTCGACGAGACCCAGGCAAAGCTCTCCGGGATCAACGTTACCGCAATGAATGTCGTGCTCTACATAATGATCGCCATAACCTGTGTCCTGATGGCCAACCTAATCGGGATAATAATGATCATAGCCCTGATAACTATCCCGCCGGCCATAGCGAATATGTTCTGCAACGACCTGAAAGAGATGATTGTCTCTGCAACAGTGATTTCCCTGTGCCTCACCATGCTGGCTCTTTTGATATCCATCGCTACGAACATACCTCCGGGGGCCACGGTGGCCATAGTGCTGGGCATATCGTTCATGATCTCCATCATGGCCAGGTCCGTTTCCGGGAAGCTCCTGGCAAGAAGGGCCACTGCCTGAGGGCACTGCTGAGAGATCGAAACAGAACAAACCTTACTGGCACAATCAGAGGATATCCTGCTTCCGGTCTCCGAACAACAAACGGGGTCCTTGCAGATGAGATCATGATTCAGGTGCTTCAAAACGATATATTTAATATTATACCGCTCGGTCTGGAGCGACGAGCATAATGAAGGACATCAAGGCTTTCGTGAAGACAATACCGGATTTTCCCAAACCTGGGATCCAGTTCAGAGACGTGACGACGATAGTCGAGAGCCCCGAGGGCATGAGAATGGCCGTGGACGGTATCGTCGATATGCTGAAGGATCTTGATTTCGATCTGGTCGTGGGATCCGAATCGAGAGGCTTCCTCTTTGGTGCGCCAGTCGCTTACGCTGTAGACAAGGGTTTCGTGATGGTGAGGAAGAAGGGAAAGCTCCCCAGAGAGACCATATGTGAGGAATACTGCCTCGAGTACGGCACCGCTACCCTGGAAATGCATAAGGATGCCATAAAGAAAGGACAAAAGGTCGTCATCGTTGACGACCTCATAGCTACCGGCGGAACAACGGAAGCGATCATCAAGATGGTGGAGAGACTTGGCGGCGAAGTTGTCAGAATATGTTTCGTGATCGAGCTCGCAGGACTCAAAGGAAGGGAGAAGCTGAAGGGATACGACGTGAAGTCCCTCGCAGTATACGAAGGAAATTAAGTGAGCCTGCCGGGATTCGAACCCGGGTCGTCGGTTCCGAAGACCGACAGGATTGATCCTCTACCCCACAAGCCCGCGACGAGATAGGTTGCCGCCTATAAATTCGCTTGTTCCTTCCTCGCAAGTTTTATTCATGAGTCCCGACATCCGAGAGCTCATGGCCAAAGTAATCCTCAATCACGGAGCGGGAGGGGAGATAATGCAGGAGTTCATCTCCAAGCACATAATATGTCACTATCCCAAAGTCAAAACGGACGTTCCGTTGGATTCGATGGATGATTCTGCGGTAGTGGACGGCATTGTGTTCACGACCGACGGTCATACCGTTAAACCTCTGATATTCCCGGGCGGGGACATCGGAAGACTCTCCGTAGCGGGAACCGTGAACGACATAGCCGTAATGGGCGCAGAGCCCCTTGCTCTTTCCTGCTCCCTCGTACTTGAGGCGGGATTGGATCTGGACATCGTCGACGAGGTGCTCCGATCCGTCGGAGAGACCAGCAGAGAGTGCGGCGTCCCGGTGGTCACCGGAGATACTAAGGTCGTAGAGGCCGGCGGTGTAGACGAGATGATCATGGTCACCTCAGCAATAGGAAGAAGGACATCTCTGCTGGACGACAATCTAAGGATCGCCTCGGAGTACCGGAAGGTGGATTCCAGATGGACGACCGACGACAATGTCCGCCCGGGTGACGTGATAATCGCCTCTGGAACAGTGGGTGACCACGGGATAGCAATACTATCGTTCAGAGAAGGGTACGGCTTCGAGAGCGTCGTAGAAAGTGATGTGGCCCCCCTCAACGGAATGATAGCTGAGGCACTGAAGGTCGGAGGCATAACGGCTATGAAGGACCCGACCCGCGGCGGCATCGCGAACACATTGAACGAGTGGTGCTCCAAGTCCAAGGTCGGACTCGACATAACAGAGAAAGACATCCCCCTGAGGCAAGGAGTGGTCAGCGCCTGCGAGATGCTGGGGCTCGATCCCTTTAGCATAGGCAACGAGGGCAAGGTCATCATCGCCTGCGTACCTGAGATGGCAGAGGATGTGCTCAAGACACTGAGGAGGAACAAGTACGGCAGGGATGCGGCCATAATCGGACGCGCTGTGGAATCTGAGGTACCGAGGGTCGTTCTGAGGACGGAAGTTGGCGGAAGAAGGATACTGGAACCTCCTGCGGGGGACCCGGTCCCCAGGATCTGCTGAGCTCTTACCTCGTGGATGTGGCTCATGAGTGCCGGGTGTGCCGAAGCTCGATAAAGTAATATAAGGCCGAAACCTAGCCGGGAGCATGGTTATTTTCCTCCCGTTCCCAGGGTACAGGCCTGCTTTGAAGAAGGACGAGAAGATCGATGACAGGATATCCCCTCCTTATGATGTCATAGACGGAGACTACCTTGAGAAGCTCCAAAGCCTCCCGCGCAACGTAACCCGTCTGACCCTCATGCCGGAGAACGGCCGCTACGGGAGATCGAGAAAAGAACTGGATTCCTGGATAGACGACGGGTCTCTTGCACAGGATCCCGATTCATTCTACTTCTACAGGCAGACCTTCCTTGATAATGAGAATATGAGGGTCCGGACAGGAATAGTCGGAATATTGAAGACTGAAGATTATTCTGAAGGGAATATAATCCCCCACGAGGAAACCTTCTCCAAGGTCAAGGACGACCGCCTGAATCTGCTCAGGGACATGGAAACCCACCTTGAGTCCATATTCGGCGTATACGAGGGGCTGTCACCCGAGCTTAACAGCAGGATCGCGGAGAACGCCATTCTGGTTTATTCTTACAAGGATGATTCGGGCGTCCTTCACGAGTACTACCGCATATCCGACCCTATGATAATGGCCGACATATCCGACGAGATGGAGGGCCAGAAGATGCTCATCGCAGACGGTCACCACCGTTACGAGACCGCTCTCAATTACTCTAAGGAGAATCCCGACGATGAAAGGAAGGGGTTCGTGCTGGCCACCCTGGTGGCGGGCAATGATGAGGGGCTGGTCATATGGCCGACTCACAGGCTGATACGCGGGGACGACATATCTGAGAAGAACGCCATCAGAGGCATCTCCGGGAAGATGGCTCTTACCGAGGTCAACGGCGTGCAGAACCTTAAGGCCCAACTTAAGGACCACACGTTCGGGATACTGTTCAGGTCCGGGAAATGCTTCCTGGCGGATCACAACGGCGAGGGGCTTTGGAGCCTCGACACATATGTGGCCCAGGAATTTGTCATGAGGGGGGTCTACAAAAGTGATGAGGGCAAGGCCGATATCGCATATGACGCCGAGTTCGATTCCGCCGTCAGTAAAGTGGAGAATGGGAAATATGATGCCGTTCTGCTTTTCAACGACCCGAGCCTCCAGACCATCTGGGATCTGTCATTGGCAGGGAAGAGGATGCCGAAGAAGACCACTTTCTTCTTCCCGAAGATCTGGTCCGGCTGGGTATTCTACAGGATGATGTGCTGACATCACTCCTTCCTGAGTCTGGGATGGACCATATCCAAACCATTTTCAATTCTTCATCTTGAATATGCGTCAACCAAGATCCCTAATGCACCGGTATGGGCCATTGGCAGAAGCCGCGGCTTTTACCGCAGGGGTTAGGACCGACGCACCCGTCGTGTAATGCATTGATAATAAAGTGGAGCCGCTGGAGGGAATTGAACCCTCGACCTACGCCTTACCAAGGCGTCGCTATACCCCTTAGCCACAGCGGCCTCTGGCGGTCTAACAAGGCGCTTATTGATAAAGGTTTCTTCGGACGGGGGCCTGGATAAGTTTATTTCAGTGACCTACTATAGATGCGCATATGAAGAAGGAGATGAGCTCTTTTGACGTCCGTGCCCTTGTGGCTGAGATGTCGGCACTGGAAGGCGCCCATATGGACAAGATATTCCAGTGGGGATCGGGTAACGTTCTCTTCAGGATCAACGTGTCCGGGGAGGGGAAGAAGGAGCTTTTCTTCAAAGACAAGAAGTGGGTCTACATGCCGGCCAACAAACCGGAGACACCCATAAATCCCCTGAGCTTTGCGACATATCTCCGCAAATACATCAATAACGCCCTGATAGGAAAGACCATACAGGCGGGCTTCGACAGGGTCATAATAATGGACATCATGAAAACTGATGCTGACTACAAGCTCATATTCGAGATGTTCGGCGGCGGGAATGTCCTGCTGGTACTTGACGGGAAGATAATGAACTGCCTTGTCCACAAGACAATGAGGGACCGCAGCGTCCGGCCAGGGGAAGAGTACGTTATGCCGAGGACGCGGTTCGATCCCGCATCATCCTCTTACGAGGAATTCGCAGAGATATTCTCCAGATCAACTTCCGATCTGGTCAGGACCCTGGCGACGGGCGCGAATCTGGGCGGACAGTATGCCGAGGAGGTATGTGCCAGAATAGGCATACCCAAGGATACTCCCTCCGAGAGCATGACTGAGGACTGGCTTCTCAGAGCTTACGGCAGCATGCGGGAATTGGTAGCAGCCGTCGCCGAATCACCGGAGCCTGCCGTCTATTACGAGGACGGGGTGGCAGTGGATTTCTCGCCTGTGCCGCTGACGATATACAAGCATCTGGAGTCCAAGAGATTCGACACCTTGTCCCAGGCCATGGACGGATACATGGAATCGCTGGCGGAGAACGAGGTCGATACCTACACTGACCCGGAGATCGAGAGGATACGCAGAAGAGGGGAGAGGCAGCGGGAAACCATAGAGGGGTACAGGACCGAGGCGGAGGAGCTCAAGAAGAGGGCCGAGGCCGTCTATACCGAGTACGGGAAGGTGGACGAGCTGCTGAAGGTCCTGGGGGAGCAGTCATCGCTTATCAGCTGGGAAAAGCTGAAAGCGGGCGCTATGAAGATACCTTATGTGGTGAGCATAGACCCGTCGAAGAATCTCGTCACCGCAGAGGTCAACGGGCACTCTGTCACACTGAACTACACAAAGAACATAGACGCCAATGCCTCCGACATATACCAGAGAAGCAAGGATCTCAGTGACAAGGCGAAAAGGGCCGATGACGCTCTGAAGGAGACCTTGGATGCCCTTGAGAAAAAGGAGAAGGGATTGATCAAGGAGAAGCGGAAGATGGCCTCCAGAGCCCAGCCTACCAAACAATTCTGGTTCGAGAGATATAAATGGTTCATCACAACCGGAGGCAGGCTTGTCATCGCAGGCAGGGACGCCCACACCAACGACGGCATAGTGAAGAAACACCTGAAGGACAATGACGTCTATGCCCATGCGGATGTTCACGGGGCACCGTCCGTCATACTCAAGGAGGGGAAGAGCGCATCGGATGCAGAGCTCAGAGAGGCGTGCATCTTCGCCATAACGCAATCCAAAGGATGGGTCTCTGCCGTGGGGGAGGGCAGCGCCTTCTGGGTCTTCCCCGACCAGGTGAGCAAGACCCCCGAAGCAGGAGAGTTCGTTCCCAGAGGCGCATTCATCATCCGTGGTAAGAGGAACTACGAGTACCATATCCCTCTGAAGATGGCCGTGGGGGAGATCACGTACATGAATGAGAGGAAGGTCATGTGCGCCCCTGTCGAATGCATCAAGGACCGATCCTCCAAGTACTTCATCATAGAGCCGGGCCGTGGAAAGGCTGGTAAGACCGCCGCTCAGATGGCAAGGGAGCTCTCCGTTCCGGAGGAGGAGGTTTCCCGCATAATACCGCCGGGAGACTCACAAATAGTTTCCAAAGTCTGGCACGAGGAGCCTGAGAAACAGATCAGTGAATGAGGATGCACCACAAAGAGCGCTGGCGATCCGGTTGGGCCCTGTGTGGAAGAAACAATCGTTTACTTATATCCCGTAAATGGTACTTTATATCACTTACCGAGAACGTCAGATGGCTGTAGTATCGGCCGTCTATCGGCATCGGTACGGGAAACGGAGGAGATCGATATGGAATTGCTATTCATCATTTCCGTGCTTGGCCTGGCGGCAGCGGTGCTCTTACTGACGCCCCGAAGAGCCAGTGCACACTGTGATACAATGGACGGCCCTACAGCCAAAGACGGGATCAAGGCGCTTGAGACAGGTAACGTGAACTATGCGATCAAATGGGTTTTCCCGGAAGGAGAGCAGGAGGTCCGGGAGGCATTCGGACTGAGCCTCAAGGTTCGCAAGCTCGGAGCCGAGGCAAAAGAACTGGCCGACAGATACTTCATCGATACTCTGATAAGGGTGCACCGCGCAGGAGAAGGGGCGCCCTTCACCGGCGTAAAGCCCCGCGGTACGCCTGTGGATAAAAAGGTCGCCGCCGCCGACAAGAGCCTGGAGATCGGAAACCTGACCCCCCTCAAGGGCCTGGTGACTCATGAGGAAATGCATGATCTTGAGAAAAAATTCAAAAGAGCGATGGCCTTGAAGGATTTCGACGTAAACGACGTTGATGCAGCCCGCGAGTATATCGAGGCCTACGTAATCTTCTTCAAGACGGCAGAGGGGCACGGAGACGTCCACAGCCACGGTCACGGCCATTGAGTTTGACCTAGCCCCGTTGGAAGCGCTGCATAAAAAACAGAGGGCACCGGATGATGGGATCATTCCTCTGGATTGGAGCCGTTGCGGCGGCCGCTTTGATGATCGCGTTGCTGGTCAGATATTTCCTCGCCTTCGTGGTGCGGATATCCTCCCGGTCGATGCTTCCCACGCTCAGGCCGGGCCAAAGGATCCTGGCCGTGCGCATCTACAATAAAAACCGTATAAAGCTGGGGGACGTCATCATATTCCGTTCCGATGAGGTCGATGATACGCTGATCAAAAGGGTCATCGGACTCCCGGGAGACACGGTCCGCATATACCCGGACGGAACGGTGAACGTTGACGGGGAAGCTCTGACGGAACCTTACGTCAAGAATAACGGAGATTCCTCTGCTGAGTGCCGTGTCCCGGATGAGGGGTATTTCGTTCTCGGTGACAACAGAGAAGAATCCCGGGACAGCCGCCATTGGCGGATTCCCTACGTAAACGCGGATAGCATCATAGGCAGAGCGATACTCATCCAAAGTAAGGATATGAAAGATCCATAAGAAAGAACAGAGATCGGAAAACCGCTCTCTTCAGGATTAAATGTTGCAGTGGGAGGTGGTGCCCGCGCCGGAATTCGAATCCGGGTCAAGAGATCCGCAATCTCTCAGGATATCCAGGCTACCCCACGCGGGCTCTTTCCGGATTGGATCCGGGGATCAGACCTCAGCGCGGGCCGCACAACGGGTTATGTAGCCTGCGATGCGGTTCCTCATTTTGGTTGTGGATACATCGCTGAGCTTTGAGACCATCTCTTTGTTGTTCTCGAAGTCGACACTGAACGCCTTCGGATACTTGCTGTAGAGCTCAAGGGAAACTCTTTTGATGTATGTGGGTCTAATTCTTCCCATTAATCCTCACCGATTATGCGGGATTAAGTAGATTCCTTATTTAAGGGTTGCTGGAAGAATTCGGTCTCTTTCGAGGTTTCCCGCATGACAGCTTGCCTTCGGGGCACGGACCCCTTACGCAGGGCGGTCCGCCGTCCCTGAATATCGTCGGGGATACTTCCCTGGAAAGCGCCAACATGCGGTCCGCCATCTCACGTATCTCCCACTGAGCTCTATTGCAGCACCTCAAGGAGAAGAAATGCAACAGCTCCCTCGCGTTCATTGTTATCGTTATATTGGTGGTGCATGCGTTGGGAAGCACATATCTGGCATCTTCCGCAGGGAACTTCTCTCTCAGCTCCCGATAGACCTCCCAGATCCGCTCCATGGTCTCCTCGAACAGCTTCTCGGCCTCCGGGTCCCCGCTTATCGTTTCTGGCATGATATATGTGGGCTCATCCAGCGACACATATCTTTGGCTCTGCTGTGAGAAGGAGGCTATCCTGTGCCTGACAAGCTGATGCGTCAGGGAACGGGAAACACCTTCCACGGAGAACGTGAACGACGCGTGCTCTATCACTGAGTGGTGCCCCATGCCTACTATCCGGTCAAGGACCTTCTCAGGGCTCTCGTCATGGACCAGCTCCGAAGCGGGTCTCTCAGAATAGCATGATTTGCCGGCAGCGGCGCATATGGCGTCCGCATCCCTTGTATACGCCAGGAGTTTAACTTCCATCCTCCGGCCTCCTGTTCCAAAGCTCAGATCTCAGTGCATTCATCTTAGGCCTGTCGAGTATGGTCTCAAGCCTTATTTTCCTTACCTCTCGATCCCCGAGAAGTCTGATCAGCCCTTCGACATGGGCATCCCCCACAACTACCACGATATTGCTCTTCCTGGAAGCGTATTCGGCTATTCTCTCGGCCATATGCTCATTCCTATCATCTATGAGCTTCCTGACCAGGGTCGGGAACTTCCTCCGCATATCCTCTATCATGGCATCGCTGTCCCGTGCGAAATCGGCCGCCGTCTTCTCCGCCTTCCTTTTCCCCTTGTGCCTGTCAACGAACATGGACCAGGAGTATCTGCGCCTTTCCCAGAACGACATCTCTGCCCATACCTCATCCAGAACATTTATGGCAGCCCGGTCTATGAATCCGATCTCGGCCCCGAGGGCCTTGCCTGTGCTCACAGCTATCAGCATCTCCGCTCCTGTCTGAGAACCATACTCTCTGGACAGCCCGTCCTGATACTCGGCTGTGTGCCGGTAGAGTTTAGAGACCTCCTTCTTCTGTGCGTCCGAAGGTTCCGCGGTCTTGTACTCGCCCGTCATGATCTTGTACCGAACCTCGTCCAGCTCCACCAGCACGGCATCGGGCCAGAGCTGTTTGATTATGAATGCCACCGGTTCAGCGATATTGAATACGTGGCCGACACCAATGAAGGTTATCACGGCATTGATATCGGCACTGTGCTATAATACCGCTTTCAAAACGCACTGGATGACCGAACCCGAACCTCACTTACCGCCGCTTACTCCTTCAGACATCTTTTCAGATACAATTTTTAGAGGGGAGGGGCATCAGGCCCCATGGGCCGCAAGTTCGATCTTGTAATATTCGATATGGACGGGACCCTCACCCGGTGCAAGAGCTCATGGGGTTTTGTGCACGATGAGCTGGGAGTGGACAACGATGAAGCCTATCGGGCATTCGTCAACATGGAGATCGATGAAGCGGAATTCATGCGCCGAGACATAGGCCTGTGGATGGAGACCTGCCCCGGCATAAAGGACATCGACATCGCCAGGATACTTACCAGAATGCCGCTTATGGACGGGATACAGGAAACGATAGCCACTCTATCCTATAACGGGATAAAGAGCGTCATATGCAGCGGCGGGATCGGCCATGCGGCCAGGATGATCGCCGAAGAATTCGGGTTCGACGGCTGGCTGGCCGACGCCCTAGAGACGGATGAGAACGGCGTCCTGACCGGAGAGGGGATACGGAACATAGACCTCATGGACAAGGGGAAGAGTGCCGTGGAGCTTATGCGCGACTTCGGAGCCGCCAAAGAAAGGACGATATCCGTGGGAAACTCCTACATCGACATCTCGGTCTTCAAACAGACCGGATTATCCATAGCTTTCAATCCTGCCGATGAGGAATACACCGCAGCCGCCGCAGACCATGTGGTCAGAAGCTCCAACCTGTCCGATATCTTAGATATCATCCTCGAGATCGAGAACGGGGATTGATTTCCTCTTGTAGCGGCCGTATATGCGCACCACATTCCTGGCCTCTGCGGTGCCCCTGTTGATGAGCCTGTCCCGGGTCTTTATCGCATGGATGAAACAGTCCATGTCCTCCAAGGAGAGAAGTTGCCCTATAGCGTACTCATCGTCCGGAAGAGCGGGGATCCTTCTGGAATAGCTTTTCGTACCGTCGTTGATCGTTACTTTCACGTTGAGGATATCGAATTTCTGAGCCCATATGGTCTTGACCTTCGGGGCCCTGGCCTTCTTGACGCGTTTGTTGTCGTTGTTCTCTATGGATGCGATCCTTACTCTGAGACCGTCCTCCAGATAGAACTCGTCCCCTTCCATGAGGAGCTCGTCCTCCTCCAGGATCGTGGACGACTGATAGGATATTGGTCCGTCACTGACTATCACACGCGTGACGATCTGGCGGGGCATAGGGATCGTTGTTGTTATCGTCTTCCCGCAATCCATGCATTTCAGCGTACCCTCCAGGGACGCTTTTCCCATCTTGCCTTTCAGCACCTCGTGGGCCGTCTGCTCACGGCATTTCGTGCATTCTGTGTAAACGGCTTCCGGGACCTCTCTTTCCATGATCATCTCTTCCTTATCTTGAACGGCGCACCGTGACCGGGCACTATCACGTCTGCGAAGTTAGCTATGGTCTTAATGCTTTTCATAGCCGTGTCCTCTCCTATGTTGAGCCGGGGAGGGACCTTTTTCCTGAAGTTGTCCTCCAAAGGTATTGCATCACCCACCACCGCATAGTTCAGATCCCCCCTGACAAAAACGCTCATGGAATCCCATGTGTGCCCCGGCGTATGGACCAGCTCCACCCCCTCGGATATCCTGCGGTCTCCTTCCACCACGGTGTAATCCGGATTGGCCTCTCCGCCCGAATGCACCAAGATCTCAGCGTTCGGGAACAGGTCCAGATTCTCCATGTGATCATAGTGGGGATGCGTCAGGACCACTGTGTCAACATCCTTCATGAACACCCCGATCTGCCTGAAGGACAATTTTATGGCCGGCCTCATAAGTTTGCTGCTGGGGTCCACAACTATCAGGCGCTGACCGGACCTTATCAGAGTTGATGTCGAGTTCGCCTCTGTGATCGAGCCGTCCTCCGCCCTCTCAAGATTCCCGATCGCAAGGATATCCAGGTAATTCACGTGCGCCATCACGGGCCCATAGCATTGCTAGAATATAAAACGTGGAAAGGCAAGCATAATCCGTAAATCGACAATACGATTACGTGGCAGCATGAGGATAGACGAGCGCATATCTGTTGAAACGTACCCCGAGGTTTACCCTCCGTCAGAGGACAGCTATCTGCTGATTGAATCCTTCAACGTCTTCAGAGGCGAATCTGTACTGGAGGTCGGATGCGGTTCTGGAATTGTGTCCATGCACTGTGCCAGCAACGGAGCTTTGGTGACCGCTGTCGATATAAACGAAAGGGCGGTTGAATGTGCCAGGGAGAACTTCCGGAGGAACGGACTGGATGCTGATATTTTTATTTCCGACGTATGCGACAACGTCAAAGGCGTCTTCGATACCTTTGTCTTCAATCTGCCCTATCTGCCGGTAAGCGAGAGCGGTGCTTTGGAAGCGGCGTGGTCCGGGGGCCCGGATGGCATCGGTCCCCTTCCCCGGCTGATAGGCTGTGCGGGAAAGCACCTGGAATGCGGAGGAAGGATCATCGTGGTCGTCTCCTCCCTGATGGACCGGGGACGTCTGGATCTTCTGCTGGAAGGCATGGAAGTCACAGAGCTGGGTCATCTGAATCTCTTCTTCGAGACCCTAAGGGTGCTGGAGATAAGGCCTTAGCCTACCATCCTGGCTATGGCTTCCGACAGAAGTTGGCTGGCCTTCTTACCATCAACCTTGCCCCTTAGGGATTCCATGACCGGCCCCATTAGCGGTCCTGCCGCCGCTTTGCCCTTGGACCTGACGAATTCCTCTCTTTCCTTCAAGATGGAATCGATTATCCTCTCAGCCTCCCGGTCGTCCAGGGACTCGAGCCCGAGTTTGACCGGGGCCTTTTCCGGAGGTGTGCCAGAGGCCACCTCCCTAAGGATATCGGGCAGTGCCTCCTTGGCAAATTTGGACTCTGAGAGCAGCAAGAATGTCGTCATTACATCGGCTTCGCTTATCAAAGAGGTGTCAACACCGGCCTTCTCCAGTTCACTGTATGTGTTCAGGAAAGTGGTCGCTATCACCGCGGACATGTCCCCGTAGGCCTTGCAGGCACGCTCGAACAGATCTGAGAAGTCCTGCCTGACCAGCTGCCTGGCCTGCTGTTTGTTCACTCCGTGGTCCCTGATAAGACGGGCCTCGGTCTCCTCGGGTAGCTCCGGAAGGCTGGCCCGTATCTCCTTCAGTCTTTCATCGGTTATCTCGGTAGGCGGAACGTCTGTTTCCGGATACATCCTGGCTGCACCAGGCAGAGGTCTCGAGTACTTCGAAGTGCCGTCAGGCAACGGATCCCTGGTCTCTTCCGGTATTCCGGTAAGAGCCTCGTTGGCCCTCTCCACTGCCGCCGCCAGAGCGGAGCGGGCCTTCCTCTCGGGTGCCGCGCATATCGCAAAGGCATCGTTAACGCCGATGACGCCCAGTCTTTGCCTTAGAATATCAACATAGCGCTGCTCTATTCCGTAGGCAGGCAGCTCATCTGAATGGAATATCCCCTTGACCCCTCTGGTCCTGGCTCTTTGGGCCATCTCCGACCCTAGCCTAAGTTTGCCACCGGCCCCATTCATCACTCCGGCGAACCCGGGCAACCTGACAGCCAGCACTTTACCTTTGGACGACAGCGCCCCCTTTATGACCTTGGACTCAGAATCTGAGAAAATGTCAGTGACATCCTCTATGTCCGTCTCAGCTGGAACTGTTCCTCTCTCATTCAATATCTCTTTTACGGTGAGTAGCATCCTCTGTCTTGCGACCTCGTTGGATACATAATCGGGCAACAGCCTGAGCTCCTGAGCCCCCTTGATCTCAACACGGGCTCCTCCCGGTATCGATATATTCAGGTCCTCCCTGATGGTGCCGATGCCCCTCTTTACCCTTCTTGTGGCTCTCAGGAGCGTCCCTATTCGGAAGGCTGTCTCCATTGCCTCTTCCGGGGTCCTTATGTCCGGGCCTGTGGCCACCTCGATAAGCGGTATCCCAAGGCGGTCCAGACGATATGTTATCTCCCCGTCCTTCTCCTCGATCTTCCTGGCTGCATCCTCCTCCAGACATACCGAGAGAATGGATATCTTCCTGCCGTTGACCTCTACCCACCCTCCCGTGGAGACCAGGGCGGTCCTCTGGTAGCCTCCGGTATTGGATCCGTCGACCACCACTTTTCTCATAAAATGTATCTCATCGGCTATCCTGGCATGCAGCATCTCCGAGAAAACGAGTGCTGTTTCCAAAGCCTCTGCGTCGGGCCCATTGGGAGGTTCCTCATCCAGATCGACAAGGCAGGATACGCCCTCGGCCATCTGATATCTGAACCCTATGCCTTTTTTGTACTGTGCGAGCGCCGCCCTGTCGATCTCTCCTGTCTCCCCTGTGGTCGGCCTCAGCTTCCTGAAATAGGCTCCGTCCCCTTCATCGCACAGACGGCTCTCGCAGGAGCAGAACAGCTTCCTGGTGCTCAGTTGCTGATGTATCTCTATGCCGCATACAAGCTCCGGTGCACCCTTCAAAGCACGCACCTCCTGTTGCCTGTTTCATTCGCAATGGGCTCAGCCATCATCCTCTTGGCGTCATCGGTGGATTTGCTGTTGGCCAGCACCCACATCAGTTTCACATAAGCGACCTCTGGGAGCATATCCCCCACCGAGATCACGCCTGCGGATATCAGATCTCTGCCCGTATCGTAAACGTTCATGTTGGTGGTGCCTCCCAGGCATTGGGATGTCATAACGACGACGATCCCTTTCCCGCAGGCCTCCTTCAAGATCCCGCACATTGGCTGGCCCACATGACCCAGTCCTGTTCCCGCTATGACAACGCCGCGGCTTCCCAGTATTACCGGACCGAAGACATCGGGATCCATTCCGGGATAGTATTGCAGGAGGACCGTGCGATCTTCCATTGCGGTCCTTGCCACTGCCTTCCCCTCGTACGGAGATCGTGGTTCGCCGCAGTACTTCACGCCGCCGTCTTTGTTTACGGTGGCCGCCGGCGGTACGTTGACGCTCTTGAATGAGTCTCTGCGGGAAGTGTGCATCTTCCTTACACGGGAACCCGTGTGCACGGAGAAAGAATCATCTCCCAGCCCCTCGTGCATGATAACGAAAACACCTGCGGCCTTTCCTTCAGCACAGAACCTGGCACAGGCCATCATGTTGCTTGAGGCGTCCGAGGATGGACGATCAGAGGACCTCTGAGCCCCCACAAGCACCACAGGCCTGGGAACGTCCCCCAGCATGAAGCTGAGAGCTGCTGCGGTATAGCCCATTGTGTCCGTCCCGTGAGGGATTATAACGGCATCAGCCCCCGCGTTTATCTCTTCGGCCACCACCTCGGCCAATTCCTGCCAGTGGCTGACCTCCATGTTCTCGGAGAATATGGAGAAGAGGACTCTGGCCTTTATGTTGGCTATTTCCCTCAGCTCCGGTACCGCATCGACCAGTTCCGAAGCGGACATCGCCGGGCGAACCGCTCCTGTACGATAATCCACGAATGAGGCGATCGTGCCTCCGGTGCTGACAAGTGTAAAGTTCGGGAGCCCTTCCCTGGGCTCCGGCTCCTCCCTTTTTACAGCAACGGAGCTGGGTCTTTCTATGACCTCTATTACGCTTTCCTCAAGAACACGGATTCCCAGGTTATACCCGCTCTTCATCTTCAGTATCAATATATCCGGGGCACTGAAATCGTGATGAGGCATCAGCCTTCCTATGTACTCCTCATCCCCATTCTTGAGGGATATGCGGCTACCTTCTTTCGCATCGGCCTCTTCAAGCTTCTTTGACAGCATTTCAGAATATACCATGATCCTTACCTTCC
>JAQVOB010000008.1:0-7262 GCA_028702835.1 Candidatus Methanomethylophilaceae archaeon | reverse complement strand
TGAGGCATCAGCCTTCCTATGTACTCCTCATCCCCATTCTTGAGGGATATGCGGCTACCTTCTTTCGCATCGGCCTCTTCAAGCTTCTTTGACAGCATTTCAGAATATACCATGATCCTTACCTTCCGAACAACTTCTTGGAGATCTTATTGCCTATGCCGCGCCCTATGGCAGAGGCGGCATTGCCTATGGCCCTGTCCACGGTCTTCTCCGTGCGCGACTTGGTCTTCCTGGTTCCGGAGGAGGAGGTCTTCTTTTTAGGTTTCTCCTTCTCTGTTTCCTTGGCCTCCTTTATCTTTGCCAATTCCTCATAGGCTGTTTCCGCGTCCACCCTCTTCCTGTACTTGGAATAGAGAGTGCTGCTCTCCACCATCATCCTGTAATCTTCATCATCTATCGTCCCCAGGAAAGACTGCGGCGGAAGGATCATCGCCCTATCCACCACGGACGGACTGCCCTTCTCATCAAGGAAAGAAACGAGCGCCTCCCCCGTTGCCAGCTCCATTATAGCATCCGCGGTCTTGAATCCGGGGTTGCTACGGAATGTCTCCGCTGCCGCACGCACCGCCTTCTGCTCTTTCGGGGTATAGGCTCGAAGGGCATGCTGAACCCTGTTGCTCAGCTGTGCCAGTACTCCGTCAGGTATATCGGACGAACTCTGGGATATGAAGTATATGCCCACGCCTTTGGAGCGGATCAGCTTGACTGTCTGCTCCACCTTCTTCGTCAACGAGGGAGATGAGTCGCTGAACAGCATGTGGGCCTCATCGAAGAAGAAAACCAGCTTCGGTTTGTCAAGGTCCCCTACCTCCGGAAGAACATCGAACAGCTCTTCCATGAGCCAGATCATGAATGTCGAATATAGCTCCGGGTTCCTTGCCAATTTGACTCCCGACAATATATTGATCATACCGCGTCCGTCCGGCGCAGTGTTCATCCAATCCCTGATATCCAAGGCGGGTTCGCCGAAGAACATGTCTCCGCCTGCATCCTCTAGGGCCATCACCGATCTCTGTATGACACTCATGGATTGGGGATTCAGGCTGCCGTATTCATCCTCGTAATCCTTCCTGTGTTCGCTTATGAAGCTTACTGCAGCCCTCAGATCCTTGGTGTCGACAAGTCCCCATCCCTCATCCTGGCATATCCTGAAAACCATCCTCAGGACGTCCGCCTGGACGTCGGACATGCCCATGAGCCTTGAGAGGAGGTCGGTTCCCATTGATTCCAATGTCGTCCTTACCGGATGCCCCCTCTCCCCGTAGATGTCCCAGAACTCGCATGGATACCCCTTGAAAACGAATCCGTCGACGCCGAGAGAGGATATTCTCTTCCTCATGCCCTCGCTTTCCTTCCCGGCCCTGCAGAGGCCCCCGACGTCGCCTTTTATATCAGCCATGAAGACCGGGACCCCCATGGCACTGAATGACTCCGCCATCACCTTAATCGTGACAGTCTTGCCGGTTCCGCTGGCACCTGCGATCAACCCGTGCCTGTTCGCATACTTCGGAAGGAGATGGATCCTATCATCTGCTTTAGCTATCCATAATTTCCCGTCCGCATACATGATAGGGCCTTCCCTTACGACGTTGGTTATGAGTCTTCCCCGTAATGATACTTTGCGCGCGCGAAAGCCCCTTAGGAACACGGTACTGACCCGCGAGGTTGGGCAACGGTTAATACCGATTAGCTGATTCGAGAGAGCATGCACAAGATCACCGACGTCAGCATGGAATACGACGTCCTTCGGGAGAACAGCAAATTGGCCCGCGAGAACTATGAGCTGCTGAAGGAGCACGACATAATGTCGGTGGACTTCATGGGCTCCATAGGGTCCGGGAAGACATCACTGATAATCAAGATAGGCGAGAAGCTGGCCGCCAAAGGGCTAAAGGTCGGGGCCATCGCCGGCGATGTCACGGGAGAGGATGACTTCGGGAGGATGAAGAGGGCCGGCATAGACGCCTACAACTGCAACACGGGAAAGGAATGCCACCTGGATGCGAACATGATACACAGAGTATTGCATCAGATGGACCTTGACAGCATCGACGTTCTGCTGATAGAAAACGTAGGCAATCTCGTTTGCCCCGCTGATTTCCCCCTGGGAGCGGACATGAGGGTCGTCGTCATATCCGTGACTGAGGGCGACGATATGGTCAGGAAGCACCCCGACATATTCCTCCACTCAGACGTGGCCGTGCTGAACAAGATCGATATCGCCGATGCAGTGGATGTGGATCCTGAGATAATCGCCGGCGATTACTCCAGGCTCACCGGCGGAAGACGCGGCATCATGATGTGCAGCGTGAAGAAGGACAAGGGCGTTGATGAGATAATCGCAGAAATGGGGCTGTGAAAATGCGGGTTCTTACCGTAGGCGGTGGCGGAAGAGAGCATGCGGCTGTGGAGGCCTTCCACAGGGCCGGCTCCGAGATATACGCGGTGATGAAGAATGCCAATCCCGGGATAATAAGAAGAGCGAAGAAATACGCCCTGATCGACGAGAAGGACGTCGGTAATGTTCTCAAATTCGCCCTTGAGAACTCTGTTGAGCTGGCATTCGTCGGCCCGGAGGCTCCTTTGGAGGTTGGAATAGTGGATGCCCTCGAAGAAGCGGGGATATCATGCGCATCGCCTACCAAGGCAGCCGCCAGGATAGAGACCTCGAAGTCGTTCATGAGGAATCTTGTGAAGGACCACGGCATAGAGGGGAATCTGGGATTCGCATCCTTCGACAATGCAAAGGATGCAGAGGAATACCTGAAGAAGATCGACCACGAGATAGTCGTCAAGCCCGTGGGACTTACCGGCGGCAAAGGAGTCAAGGTCCAGGGCGAGCACCTCCACAGTTTCGGGGAGACAATGGAGTACATCAACGAGATCTTCGACCAGAACATAGGCGGGGCGGGAGTGATACTCGAGGAGAGGGCCGTAGGAGAGGAATTCACCCAGATGGTGTTCTGCGACGGCAAGAACATAGCCCCGATGCCCCTGGTTCAGGATCACAAGAGAGCTTATGAGGGGGATGTGGGGCCCAATACCGGAGGAATGGGATCGTATTCCGATGCGGACCATCTGCTTCCCTTCGTTACGAAGAAGGACAGGGAGGATGCGCTGAACATCCTCAGGAAGATCGTCAAAGCGATGTCAAAAGAGGGCTGCCCATACCGCGGCCCTATGTACGGGCAGTTCATGCTCACCAAGAACGGCCCGAAGATCATCGAGATAAACGCCAGGTTCGGCGATCCGGAAGCAATGAACGTCCTCCCCATCTTAGAGGACAGTTTCGAGGACATATGCCGCACGATGGCAGGCGGCAATATGAACGAGATCGTAAGATTCAGGAGATCCGCTACCGTCTGCAAATACGTCGTACCGGAAGGATACGGCACCACTCCTGTTCACGGCAAGGACATAGCCGTGGATGAGGACGGGATAGCTTCCGAAGGAGCCAAGGTTTTCTATGCCAACGTTGACGTGATCAACGGGAGGCTTGTTACCGGCAGATCCCGCTCGGTGGGCATAGTCGGTATCGCAGGGAGCCTAGCAGAAGCAGAGGAGAAGTGCGAGAGGGCCCTCTCACATGTGAGGAGCGACCACATATTCGTTCGTCACGACATAGGCAAGAAAGAGCTCATCCAGCGCAGAATAGACCATATGAAGAGCCTATGACCAGAAGGGTGGCTGTAAAAATCGCCTATGTGGGAGAGGGCTTCAACGGATCCCAATTCCAACCGGGCCTCAGAACCGTGGAAGGGGAGATCCTCTCCAATCTCTCCCTCATCAGCGGCGGAAAGGAGACAGAATGGTTCAACTTCAAATGTGCCAGCAGGACGGATGCCGGAGTCAACTCCTTAGGTAACGTGATAGTCTTCAACACAGAGATCCATAATGACAGGGAGCTGCTCAAGGGCCTCAATGCAGTATCCAAAGGCGTTTACTACAGATCGATAGCTGATGTGGATGAATCGTTCAATCCCCGTTGGGCCAATTCCCGGATATACAAGTATGTCCTGAAATCAGAAAACATGAACAGGGATGCCGTGGAGAAATGCCTGAAAATCTTCGAGGGGAAACATGATTTCAAGAATTTCTGCAAGCAGGACGGAAAGCCGACTGAAACGGATATAGAATCCATAAGCCTGGAATGGGGAGAAGGAACGGCAGTCATCAGATTCCAGGCCAGATTCTTCCTTTGGCATCTGATAAGGCGGATAGTAGGCGCGGCGGGTGCCGTCGGCCGAGGCGATGCCTCCCTTAAGGATGTGGAGACGGCCCTGAACGGAGGGGGCGTGTCCTTCGGAACGGCCAGGGCTGATGCCCTGACTCTGGTGGATATTGTCTATAAAGGTTTGGAATTCAATGTGCCAGATGATAGTATCCTTGACGATGCGATAGACGAGGAGCTTTTCAGATGCTCCCTCCGAAAAATCTTCTTCTCATCATTATAGTTCCTCAAAAGGTATATATTCCCACTTTTGTGATACTATTCTGTGCCTTCTGAAGGATCCAAAACAATAATAGAGGTCTCTGAGCTGAGCAAGTCCTTCGGGGAAGTCAATGCCGTGGATGATATCAGCTTCTCTGTCAAAGAAGGACAGCTTTTCGCCTTTCTCGGACCCAACGGTGCAGGTAAGAGTACCACCATCAACATGCTATGCACCCTCCTAAAACCAGATTCTGGCCGCATGATAATAGACGGCCATGTTCTTGGGGAAGATGATGCGAAGGTCAAAGAATCCATAGGTATCGTCTTCCAAAGAGGAGTGCTTGATCCTCTGCTAACCGTCAGAGAAAACCTTCTGATACGTGGGGCACTATACGGTTTGGACAAGAAGGAGAGTGCCCGTATGGCGGACAATGCCATGGCGGCCATGGAGATAGAGGACATAGCTGACAGGAGGTACGAGGTCCTCTCGGGAGGCCAGAAACGGAAGGCTGACATAGCCAGAGCCCTGGTCAATAAACCGAAGCTCATATTCCTGGACGAGCCCACCACCGGGCTAGACCCGAGCACCAGGAAGCATGTGTGGAATCTCATCCTCGATCTGAGAAGGGAGGGGGTCACCGTCTTCCTGACCACTCACTATATGGAGGAGGCGGAGGGCGCCGATATGGTAGTGGTGGTGAACAACGGCAGAATCGTAGCGGAAGGGACGCCATTTCAGCTCATGGAGAGATACAGCTCTGATATACTGACCTTGATTCCTAAAGACCCAACAATTTTTGACCGCATTCTCAAAAACGATTCCGTAAGATTCTCCAGGCACGGAGAGAGATTCCTGATCCCCATCGAAAGAACCCTGGAGGCCGCCGATCTAATAACGAGATACAAAGAGCAACTGGTCTCCCTAGAGGTCCGCGCAGGGACGCTGGATGATGCATTCATAAACATAACTGGGGGCGGTATAGAATGAGCAGCGCCAACGTTGTGCTCTCCCTGACGAAGAGGAACGCCCTATTGTTCTTCAGGGACAGAAGCGCTGTCTTCTTCTCATTCCTGGGTGCGATAATCATCTTGGCCCTTTACATACTGTTCCTGAGGGATAACTATCTCGGAGAGATGGGGTCCAATCCCGGAGCCACCGCCATAGTGGACGGATGGATGATGGCGGGCGTCGTCGCCGTTACATCGGTAACGACCACGGGCGTATTCCTTCAATGCATGGTCAACGACAGGAGCACGGGCGTGGTAGATGACTTCATGTCCTCTCCCACGAAGCCGATGGCATTCACCCTGGGGTACATACTGAGCACGTTCCTGATAGGTCTGTTGATGAGCCTGGCCGTAATGGCCATTGCCCTGGCGTACCTTTTCAGCATGGGCGCGGTCATTCCCGCAGAGAACATACTTCTGGCTGTGGGAGTGCTCTTCCCTTCGGTCCTGTCCGCAAGCGCCATAATGTTCTTCCTGGCATCTTTCATAAAAACGGAAGCGGCATATGGCGGTTTCAACACCATCATCGGAACGATGATGGGATTCGTTACCGGGACTTACATACCTGTCGGAATACTGCCGGGAAGCGTCCAGAATGTGGTGGGATCCCTTCCGGCATCCCATGCGGCCATGATACTCAGGGATCTCTTCGGAGGAGATAACATAGACACTATGTTCTCAGGGGATGCGGTCGCGGCCAACGAATTCAGGGACCTTATGGGCTTCAACCTCTACGTTGGCGGATTCCAGATAGAGCCGTGGATGGGTATTGCGGCGATGCTCATCACCGCCGTTGTGTTCTTCATCCTGGGAACCTACAACATCCACCGCAAAAGAGCCTGATTAGCGCCTTCCCTTGGGCTTCCCGTAGTTCCTTATCGGCTTACGGTAGACGTAGATCAGCACCAGTATCAGGACTATGACTATGATCAGCATCAGATAGTTGAGCCAGTCATAATTCGTGTCCTGAGCGTGGAATGACACCGAGTTGGAGGAGCCGAGACCTTCTATCTGACCTATCATTCCCGTGTCGTCAGAACCGATATAGAAGCTGTGGGTCCCGGAGAAGTTGTTCACAACGAAGTTGTATGTGACGTCTTTGCTCTCTCCCGCGGGTATCGTGACTTTGGTGTCGCTGCCTTCCATGCGCTGACCGTCAACGACGAAGAACACGTTGGCCGTAACGGATACGGCCCCTGTGTTCTTCAGTGTCGCTTTCAGGATGATGGGGTCCACGACTTTGATGGGGACCTTGACCTCTGAGACCAGGACGGTGTTGTCCTCTGCGGAGAAGAACTTCACATGATACCGGTAATCACCTGCGGTACTGGGCGCCTTCACCGTCTTCGTGACGGGTGCTGATGTGCTGATCCAGCCTGTTGCCGTGGCAACGGATGTCACTCTGTTGCCGCTGCTGTCTATCAGTATCGCTTCGAACTTATACTCAGCATCGCCGGACAGGGTGAAGATGACGTTCTTGCCTGTCTCCACGTATGTGCGGTCCCCGACCACATTGGTGACGGCCGCATCCGTTCCGTCATCCGAGGCCAACACCAGGAATCCTCCTGCCATCAGCATTATCGCTATCGCCAGCACGGGCATCACTTTCTTCGTGAGAACACCCCCCTTCTGTAGCCTAACCATAGAGTAAGGAGCAGCAGGAGCACCGCAGTAACGAGGAGACCCCAGAATACCGCAGGTATGTCGCTCAGCTCGATGAGCGCGCCTCTGCCGTCGGCGCTTGTCTTGTCCAAAGACAGCTCGGCGGTCTCATGCTCGAATGTCTCCTGGAAGACAGGAGTACCATCATCAACAGTGATGT
>JAQVOB010000007.1:0-26382 GCA_028702835.1 Candidatus Methanomethylophilaceae archaeon | reverse complement strand
GGCGATGATTTCCCGTTCTATGTTCCTCGTATCATCCTCGGCGTTCTCTATTGAGATGTATATCACACCGTAGACCGATCCCAATGGAAGGAGTGTAACGGCGATAAGGGCAAAGGGCATGCTGCCGTTTCTGTTTCCGCGCATGGACGAGGATTTCTTCATGAATATGCTTTTGGCGGAGCAGGGGGATATAAGGGAAGACCTACCATTATGCTAACTTAGCGCGAAACCTAGCCCCAGTGTGCACAGTGGGTCTCTTATTGCACGGTAGTATGTTCGGCAATTCGATGAAGCGTAAATGCCGATATTATTTGGGTTGTTTTCTGGACAATGCTCTGTACGATATGGTGTGCATATTTTTTTCCAGTGGAAATTTATTTAAATACTACCGATTTTTAATATAAATCATTATCGAAAAATTAAAATAATATTAATTACTGTTAATTTTGACAAAATCATCAAAAATGGAAGGTACGCCCCCCAAAGTTACCAGACAAAAGGGGCGGCCATCCGGAAAGTGATTCAGATGGCAGTCGGCAATAACGAGAACGAGAATATAAACACGAGCAAAGAGAAGGGCCGCAAAACTCCGCGCGACCTGGAATTGACGGGCAGTTTCGTCGAAACGACGCGGAAAACAGAGAAAAAAGCGAGACCGCCGACGTATCTGGAAACGCATGCGAACAATTATGCGAAAAAGGAGCTCGCGAACGCTTTCGGAACGATCCAGCGTTGGGCCCCGATGTTCCGAAGCGATCTGGAAGAGATGAACAAAGGTAAGATCGGCACGCCGTACAAGTTCTCCGATTCCATGATATGGTGGCTTCTGTGCATTATGACCGTAACCGATTCCGATTTTCGCTTCATCTCGGGCTTCTTCAGCGGATTGTTCCCCTTGTTCGGATTGAGATCCCCGTCGTTTTCACGTCTCAACGAACGGTGCAGCGAGCTCATCGCAAGGATGTTGGATGCCGTCGACGGAGCGCCGAAGGAACGTTATGGCGACCATGTGCTGGCCATCCACGTCTGTGCCAACGTGATCGAACGCATCAGGCGCGCCGGCATCGATGCCTCTGGGATCAATATGTCGAACACGAATCTGTGGCGCGTGAAAAAATGGCAGACGTCACCGAAAAACAGAGGCTGGCTCGTTCTCCACGCGCTGTGCGATGTGGATACAGGCGAGATACTGGCATATGCGATCACCGACGAGACAGTCGGGGATGCACCGATGCTCAGAGTATTGGTGGAGGCGGCAACGGAAAAAGGACACGTTTTCGACAAGCTGTATGCCGACGGCGCCTATTCATCCGACGAGAACTGGATCCTCCTCTGCAGAGAGAGGAAGATCGGATTCGTCACGAGTTTCAAATCCAATACAAGGCCGACGAACAACGGATCGGTCGCAAGAGGTGAGGCGGCCAGACTCTGGTGCTCGCTCACTTATGACGAATGGGTGAAGGCTTCCGGTTATGGGGTCCGTTGGAAATGCGAATGCGTCTTCTCCGATCTGAAGCGTCTTTTCCCGGAAACGATCACCGCAATGTCCAATAACGGCATACTTCGCCAGCTGTGTTCGCGTATCGAGGTCTTCAACAGATACAAGATCACCAGAGCAGGGATCATGGGCGTCACCGGCAACGGGGTAACGGTAGCATAATCGCGCATATCATGGGTATCAACCGCCAGGGGCATCAATCCAAATTATCGAACAAAGTAATTGCACGGGTAAAGCATTATAAAAGAAACGGCATTTGTGTAGAAAGGAAGGGTACCATGTCTTCTACAACAAAAGAATACGCTCCTAAGAAGGGGCTGCCCAAAAAGACCGAGTCTCTGTGTCCCGAATGCGGGAAGGTTCTGGTCGCGGAATATTACGAGAAGAACGGCAAGGTCTATGCAAAGAAGACCTGCCCGGAGCACGGGGAGTTCGATAACCTGATCTGGTCTGATGCGGAGATGTATCTCCGGAGCGAGAGATTCGCCATGGACGGGATAGGTCTGATAAATCCTAAGGAGAGTTCGGAGGATAATGTACATTTCATGATAGGCGACCGCAGGGTGGATCTGCACTCTTCCACCTCCCTCGCCAACATCGATCTCACGAACAGATGCAACATGAACTGCCCCATATGCTTCGCCAATGCGAACCAGGCGGGTTATGTCTATGAGCCTTCATACGATGATATCGTGGCCATGATGCAGGTGCTCAGAAGCGAGAGACCGATCAAATGCACCGCAGTCCAGTTCTCCGGAGGAGAGCCTACGATACACCCGGATTTCGTGAAGGTCATCGGTAAGGCAAAGGAGATGGGATTCGCTCAGGTGCAGGTCGCAACGAACGGCCTGGAGTTCGCTAAGGGCCCTGAGCTGCTCAAGGCCGCAGTGGATGCTGGGCTTAACACAATATACCTATCCTTCGACGGCGTCAGCGACGATGTCTACATACAGGCCAGAGACAGGAAGATGTTCAACGTGAAGCTGAAGGTCCTGGACAACATCAGAAAGCTGGAGCGCAAACCCTCCGTGGTCCTGGTCCCAACTGTTGTGAAAGGGGTCAACGACCAACAGGTCGGTGACATCGTGAAGTTCGCATTCGATAATGCGGATGTTGTACGCGGCGTGAACTTCCAGCCCGTGGCGTTCACCGGCAGGATAACAAAAGAGGAGCTCGAGAACGGCAGGTTCACTCTGCCAGACCTTGTGAATGCGGTAAGCGATCAGACAGGATACACCACGAGGGAGGATTGGTACCCGGTCCCTGTGGTCGCGCCCCTCTCCAAATTCGCATCCGTAATTATGGGCGACCGCAAGATAACCTTCACCACCCACCCTCACTGCGGGCTGGCGACATATCTCTTCAAGGACGACAAGGGGAACGTCACACCGCTCCCCAGATTCATGGATGTGGAGAAGTTCGTGGTAGGACTTGACGAGCTGGCAGATAAAGCTGAGAAGTCCAGTTTCAAGAAGCTCTATCTTCTGAAGGCATACAAGCTTATGGGCAGATGCATACATGAGGACAGGATGCCTGAAGGGCTCACAAAGAAAAAGTTCCTCAAGGTAATGGGGGACATAATGGGCAGCAAGTCAAAGAAGACCCTGGCAGCCTTCTCATGGAAGATGATGTTCATCGGAGGGATGCACTTCCAGGACTCCTATAACTACGATATTGAGAGGGTGGAGCGCTGCGCCATCCACTACGTGACGCCGGATCTGCGTGTGATTCCCTTCTGTGCCTTCAATTCCGGTCCGGAGTACCGCAAGGAGGTGGAGGCCAAGTTCTCCATCCCGTTGGCTGAATGGAAGGCGAAGAACAAGGCAGAAGCGAAGGCTTTGGAAGAGGCGATGATAGTACCCGACGATCAGAAGCCTGATGTGTGAGGTATGAGAATGAAAGTGAACTACGACAAATGCTTGCATTGCGGAGGGTGTGCCGGGTCGTGCCCCCAGAACGCGATATATTTGAATGATTACATATTGGAATTCAACGACAGATGCAACCTCTGTGGGAGATGCATCAAGATCTGCCCGGTGGGCGCTCTGTCCAAGGAGGGATCCTGAATGTCCGCCAAGAGATATGACTGTGACATCGTAGTCGTCGGTGGCGGTCCGGGCGGCAGCATGGCCGCCAAGTATTGTGCCGAGGGCGGTCTGAAGACCATAATGATAGAGAAGGACGCAGAGATAGGAGCGCCCCTCAGATGCGCTGAGGGCGTTTCCAAGAAATGGTTGACCGAGGTAGGCATAGAGCCAGATCCAGCATGGATATGCGCGGACATGGTCGGAGCCATAATCAAATCTCCCAGCGGACACAAGTTCCAGCTGGACGAGAGTCAGGCCGGGTCCGAGGTGGGATACGTTCTGGAGAGGCATCTCTTCGACAAGCATCTCGCCGCCATGGCTGCGGAGGCTGGTGCGGAAATAATGATGCGCACAGGCTGCACCGGGGTTATAAAGGACAAGAAAGGGAAGCTCATCGGAGTGAAGGCAAAGAGCATGGGCGAGCCCATCGAGATCTACGCCAAATGCGTGGTCGCCGCAGACGGTTTCGAGAGCCAGGTGGCGAGATGGGCAGGCATGGATACAGTAGTGAAGTTATCCGACATAGTAACCTGCCTGCAATACAGGATGACCAACATCGATATCGATGCGGAGTACTGCGAGTTCGTAATAGGGTCCCCCGCACCGGGCGGCTATGTATGGATATTCCCCAAGGGGAAGAACATAGCCAATGTAGGTCTCGGCGTACAGGGCACCAAGTGCAAGCTCGGTGCAGATGCGAAATACTATCTTGACAAGTTCATAGCTGAGGATCCGCGCCTTAACAAGGGGCAGGTCCTCGAGGTAGTGGGAGGCATGGTCTCCACGAATCCCGGCCTCGATGAGGCCATAGCGGATAATCTTGTTCTGGTGGGGGATGCCGCAAGGATCATAGATCCTATCACCGGCGGCGGTATCTGCCACGCATGCAGGACAGGGATGTATGCGGGGAAGGTCCTCACTGAATGTGCCAAGAAGAACGACTTCTCCAAGGAGGCCCTGAAGCCCTACGAGAAGATGTGGCGTGACAGGATGGAGGACAAGCTCTACAGGAACTTCATGGCCAAAGAGAGGTTGGCAGAGCTCGATGATAAAACCATCGACGAGCTCGTTATGCTGATCCAGGACTCCAACATCGAGGAGGTCAACGTATACAATCTCCTGAAGGTGGTCAAGGAGAAGTTCCCCCAGGTGGTCGAAGGGTTCGAGGACCTGATCTGAGCGATAAAAGGCGGGCCTTGTGCCCGCCACCTTTGATATTTCTATAATTCAGAGAATTCCGCACGGACGCCGGGAGCCCCGGTTCTTACAATGAAAGGCTCTCCACCCCTGAGGGCTATGGCTTTGCAGACCTTCTCCGGTTCGTCCGTAAGGGCTATCATGCTCCCTCCTCCGCCAGAACCTGTGAGCTTAGCGCCGTAGGAGTATTCCAGGGATGCGTCCACAAGCTTGTTCAGTTCTCTGCAGGAGACCCCGAGTATAGAGAGCAGTTTGTGGTCCCGGGTCATCAATTCCCCCAGGAAGTCCTTGTCATTACCGGAGATTGCGGACATCCCCTCCAGTGTGACCTCGCCTATCTCATCTATGATGTCTGAGGCGAAACGGTTGCTCTCCTTGTACTTCCTGACCTTCTGCACAAGAGGGCCTGTGGCTGCCTTGATGCCTGTGTACCCTACTACGAATGTCATTTCAGGAACCGGTATGTCGGAAACGGTCCAAGAATTCCCGCCCTTGGATATGTGCCAGATGGGCGTTCCTAATCCATCTGGACAGTTTACGGCGATGCCGCCGCCGTGAACGCTTGTGGATGTATCTATGGGGCTCGCCCTGCCCTGGACCTCATATTCTGTTTCAAAGGCCTCCCGGGCCACGGCCTCCTCCCCGCATGTTTCGCCCCTCATAAGCCTGACCGCCCCTATGAGCGCTGCAGAGAGGGCGGCGGACGATCCCAGCCCGGATCCGGAAGGGATTCCGCTTTCCGTCTCTATCCTCAGATCAGATATGTTCCTTCTTCTAAGGATGCTGTCGATGTGAGGGTGCAGTCTGGGGGATATGCCCGCCCCGTTCAGGAGTATGCCTGATCCCGGGCATATGTTGCACCGGAATCTGCGGTCTATAGCAAGTGCCAGAGCAGGCTTTCCGAAGACGACTGAATGTTCACCGAGCACGATGAGCTTGCCTGGGGCGGACGCCCTTACAATTTTCCCTTTCATTCGTTCAGTCCGTATTTGCCCAGGGCCTCGATGATGGAATCGTTGGCGCTCCTCATCTTCAGAGCAGGCTGCCCTATGGACCACCAATGCTCTTCCAGGGCCTGGACGGCCCTGTCGAACTCGTCATCAGAGCTGTAATCCTCCCTCTTCAGTACTTCGAGGGCCTTGTAGTACTCTTCCATAAGGTCCACGCCGTTGCTCTTGTTGACTATGGCCAGGCCCAATGTGCTGTCTAGGCAGAATGATAGTTCCATTGCGAGGTCCTCTGGCAGTGCCTCCATGATGATGTCCAGCACGCTGTTGGTGGCCATCATGAACGCCATCTCTTTTTTCGCCTCTGGGCTCATGGACGTGTCCTCATCCAAACTCTGGTTCATATCATTGTACCAAAGGTCCCTCATGGCCATGGTTCTTTTCGGGTTCTTTTCCCAAAGCTGCTTCTGTGCGACCATCTCCTCGTCATTGAATACGGTACTTATCTCTCCGGTCTCAGGGTCGATCTCTATTCTGGTCTCTGGATTCTCTTCGCTCTTCGCGGTTTTTCTCTTGTTTGTCATATCGATTTTCCTCTTAGTTTGCTGATCGTTTCGGCCAATATCTCCATTCCCTTCTCGATCTTGCTCTCATCCGCTGCATAGGAGAACCTCAGGTGCCCTTCCCCGTACGTCCCGAAAGCGGAACCGGGGGAGCATATAAGGCCGTTCTCCGCAAGATGAAGGCTCAGGTCCGCTGATTTCATATCAAGATCGTATGACGGGAAGGCGTAGAATGCACCCTTCGGCGGCTCTATGCTCATTCCTTCTATGTTATTGATCCTTTTCACTATCAGGTCCCTCCGCTTTCTGAACACGGATCTGGCACTCTCAAGGTAATTGTCGATCCCAGGCAGGGCGGCAAGGAGGCCGTACATGGCCGGCATATTGGGGCTGGCACATACATGGTACTGCATTTTCACCATTGCGTCCATGATGCTTTTATCAGCGATCAGGAAGCCCATCCTCCAGCCTGTGACAGCCATCATCTTGGAGAAACCTCCCACGACGATGGCTGTATCAAGTCTTGATAGGAACGATTGGTGTTTCCCTTCATAGACGAAGCAGTCATAGACCTCGTCAGATACCACAGTTATCCCGTGGTCATCGGCTATATCGCAAAGGGCCCGGAAGGATTCCCCGCTCAGGACCGCACCCGTTGGATTGGACGGGTTGTTCACATACATGATCCGGGTCTTCTCGGTTATCTTGGATTTTATATCCTCTATGTCCGGCTGAAAATCCTTGCCCGTGAAACGGTACTCCACAGGCCTTCCCCCGGCCAGCTTAGTGTGCGGGCCGTATATTACGAATCCCGGGCTGGGGATCAGAACCTCATCCCCCGGATCTATGAGTGCCTGGGATACCTCCAGTAGGGCCGTCGATCCGCTGGGCGTTATCATGACGTTCTCCCCTTCTATGCCGTAGGGCCGATAACGTTCCGCCACGGCCTTCCTGAGAGGCATTATGCCTGCTGTGGGACCATATTTATTGAACCCTGCTCTGGAGGCCTCGGCCATCGCCTCTATCGCCTCTTTGGGAGGATCAAGGTCCGGTTCTCCGAGACCCAGGTTTATGCTGTCGGGTTTTGCCAGATCGAACATCTTCCTTATTCCCGACATGGGTATGGATTCAAGCCTTCGGGAGATTTCCATATAACCCGCAACGTCTTCGAAATATTAAGGATAGCACGCTCATCCAGATGTCCGAAATATACATCGGTTATTGCGTGTGGCTATATAGTAACAAATATAAACGATGGAAATTGTGCTAATCAACGGATGTCCAAGAACCAGAAGGTGGGATTGGCACTTGCCATAGCAGGGTTTGCCGTCCTTCTCTTGGGGACTGCGGGATATATCGGTGCATACGATATCGGTGGGACTGTTTCCCTGGTAATCATGGGAATCGGGACTGTCATGATATGGATGTCGGTGGCTCTGATATATTTCGTGAAGGACATATGGAATAAAGATACACAAGAGGGATGAAAAATGGGCATCGGCGATAAACTCAGGAATCTGTTCAAGAAGAAAGACAAGAGTGGAGAGAAGGCAAGCGCACACGTCGAGAAATCCGTGAGCAGAGCTTCCAACTTCAAAGGCGAGGGCAGAGTGCCCGATGCGCTTAGGTTCGCAGCCGCCAAGATAGACGCACAGGTTGCGGCCAAGAAGATAACTGATGCGAGGGGCGACGGGTTCCTTGGTCAGCTGAAAGCCGTAGAGGCTTCTTCCGCATCCGAGGATGCGAAGATAATCAGTATAAGCCAGATCGTTGGCGGTATCGTCAACGGTTAAGAAAGTCCTTTTAGGACTTTCTTCAAACCGCTTACCGAAAACATTTAACCTTGTCTCAGCCACTGTATAAGTCATGTCCGATTCGAACAGGGCTCTCAGCATGAATCTCATTTTCAGGTTCTTCGACTCTGCCAATATGCACAGGTGGAACGATCACCTCAGGCCAATGGACCTTACGGAGCTGGACAAGCAGGCGCACAAGGTCGCCATAGCTTGGTACATCGGTAAGAAGGAGGAGGATTCGGGTGCCAATGTGGATTGGACGAAGATCATAGAGTACTGCATGTTCTCGTTCATACAGAGAACCGCACTGACCGATCTGAAGCCGGAGATTTTCCACAAGATAAAGAAGGAGAGATCGGACGAGATCACAGAATATGTCCTTTCTGAATTCGACAACACCGTTCCGGACATGGAATCGGGATTCAGGCGAAGATTCGAGAGTTACATACGGTCCGATCGCAGAGGGCTGGAGGAGAGCATCATCAGGGGGGCCCACTATCTGGCTACCAAGTGGGAGTTCGACCTGATATCTGACATGAACAAAGCCTTCGTAGGCATAGATAAGACCCGGGAAGCGATAAGGTCCGAGGTCGAGATGCATAAGGAACTTGTCGGTGTAAGGGACATACTGCTGGGCGGTTTGGCAAGGGATTTCACGAATATGATAGGCCAGTTGCGGTTCCAGCAGAGATGGACCCGGACCCCCCGGGTCCCTCAGACGACCGTCCTGGGCCATTCCCTGATGGTGTCCAACATGACATACCTTCACGACCTGGACAGAGGGGTCGGCTCCAAGCAGAAGTATAATGATTACTTCACCGCCCTTTTCCACGACCTGCCCGAGGTGCTCACGAAGGACGTCATATCCCCGGTAAAGACAAATGTAAGCGGTCTCGCGGAGCTTCTGAATGAATATGAAATGGATTCGGTCAGATCGGAGATCATGCCTCTTCTCCCAGAGGAATGGAGGGATGAGTTCAAATTCATGATATTCGAGCCGTTCCAGTTTAAGGACGATCCAGTGCACGGCATGGTTGACGGGCCGACGATAAAGCTATTCGATGTTATGGGCGCATATATGGAAGCCTACGTTTCCTGCAGGTACGGCATATCCTCGTCATCACTTAGAGTCGGCGGGGAGGACCTGAGAATGAGGCTCATGAGAGAAGGGGAGCCTGTGGGGGCGGCCCAGCTCATAAGCCGTCTGGAAAGCATGGATATCTAATTCCCTATCGTCTCCTGTCCGCCCATATAAGGCCTGATGGCCTTCGGCACAGTGACCGTCCCGTCCCTGTTCTGGTAGTTCTCGAGGACCGCCACCATGGTCCTGGGCAAAGCCAGCCCGGACCCGTTGAGGGTATGGATGAACTCGCTCTTCAGATGTGGTTCGGGACGGTACTTTATCTTGGTCCTTCGAGCCTGGAAATCCGTGAAACAGGAGCACGAAGAAGTCTCCAGCCATGCGTTCTTGCCGGGCGCGTGCAGTTCCAGATCGTAGCATTTGGCGCAGGAGAAGCTCATATCCCCTGTGCACAGCAGAAGCACCCTGTACGGGAGGTCCAAACCCCTTATCAGGGATTCCGCGTCGCCTCTAAGTTGTTCCAGGACATCGAAGGATCCTTCGGGTTCCACGAAGCGGACCATCTCCACTTTGTTGAACTCATGAACACGGATTATGCCTCGGGTGTCGGAGTGCCTTCCTGCCTCTCTTCTGAAGGAAGGCAGGTATGCCGTATAATGTATCGGCAGCTGGCTCCTCTCCAGTATCTCATCGTAGTGCAGGTTTGTGACCGGGACCTCCGCAGTGGGATTCAGCCAGAGATCATCCTTCTCAATATGATACATGTCCTCTTTGAGATTGGGGTATTGGCCGGTACCTGTGACCGAGTTCGTGTTAACGACTGCGGGAGGGAATACCTCCTTGTAGCCCCGTTTCCTGTTCTCATCCAGGAAATAATTGATCAGGGCCCTTTCCAATCTGGCGCCGTCTCCCTTAAGGACGTAGAATCCGCTGCCGGCGACCTTCACGCCTCTCTCGAAGTCTATTATGTCAAGATCCTCGCCGATCTCGAAGTGCTCCTTGGGCTTGAAATCGAATTTCCTTATGTTGCCCCACGTGTAAACGACAACATTATCATTGGCGTCCTTGCCTATCGGTACGGAAGAATGAGGTATATTGGGTATGTTGAGAACGCACTCGTCCCTTACGAGGGCGAGCCTCTCAACCTCTGCCTCGATCCTCTTGATCTCCTCGGAGACGACCTTCATGGCGTCAATACGCTTCCTCTTCTCCTCGCCGTTCAGTTTCGGGATCTCCGCCGAGACCGTGTTCCTCTCCTGTCTCAGACGGTTGCCCTGATCCATCAGGGCCTTCCATTCCCCGTCTGCCTCCAGGAACCGGTTGAGGACGTCGTCGCCCATGTTCCTGTTGGCCAGCATCTTCCTGATGCTCTCTGGATCCTTTCTGATAATATTGACGTCAAGCATCGCTCAGACCTTCTTCTCGCAGAGGGAACGCCAGGTCCTGGCGTCCGTAATGACCGCTATGCTGCCGCGCACATCGACGATCACGGAATCCGTGGCCTCGGCAATGGCTGTTGCCATCTCCGAAGGTGCCATATCCGCTGCAGGCAGGAGCCTGACCTTCACGAGCCTGCTCTTCTTCAACTGATTCGTTATCTCCTGGAACACGGATTCCTTGAGCCCGTCCTTCCCGACGTGCACTGTAGGATCCAGGTCCTTGCTCCTTCGCATCAGTTCCTTCTTGGCTTCTTTCTCGGTCATATTCACCGCTCCACTGAGTACGGCATACGCTTCACAGAATTACATCTTTCGCAAGTGGTCACTATCCTGCCGCTCGAAAGCCTCACCCTGCAGTTCCTTCCAGGGATGAATGGTGTATTGCATTTCTTGCAGAAACGGAAGCCTTCGGGCATCGGTGTCCTGGTCTTCTGACTTATCTTCCTGGCGATGAACACGTACCTCACAGCTCTTTCATCCATGCCGTTGCGGGCGGCGACCTTTGACATATCCGCAAGGGTCGACATGCGCTCTTCCGCTATACGGGAAGCCGCCTTCTTGGTTACACGTTTCTTGGCCATACCCTCACACTCACACTACCAGGGACATAAGGGTTTCTCTCACTTCCTTCTCCTCGTCCCCGAAATCGCCGACGGCGCCTTGGGTGTAGTGTACCCACAGGAAGACGAAATAGTCGTGGAAGGACTGCACCGCAGAATCCCAATCCGGTTTTGATATCACGATCCCCAGATCCTCGTTCTTGAGCATCCAGGAATCTCCCTGATAAGAAACGGAGGCTTCTACGGGGGCCTTCAGCTCAACATCCCCGTTGACGGATATCATCCTGCGGAAGGAGACCGCCTCAAGAGGCGCAGGTTTTTTGGCGCTGGTTACATCCAATATGGTGTTGTCATTACTGTACCGAAGCATGCCGCGCACTTCCACAGGGCCCGTTACGATGTCATCGTATGTCGGGTCTGCGAATCTTAGCCTCACAGAATTCTTCCCCTGCCTTAGGTTCACCAGGCTCTTCCTGGATTTCGAAGGGATACTCTGCATCAGACCTATGGCGGCCCCCTCCCTGGTCATGCCTCTGCCCTTTACGAAGGCGGAGAGCTTTTCCTTGTTGGGTGTTCCGAACTCCTTTGTCTTACCTGATCCGTAAACAAGGGCGTAGCCCTCGCTCCCCCGGAGGCACTCGTCAAGTGCCAGTATATTGTATATTACGGCGTTCCTGTAGAAAGGGTTGGAATAGTGATCCTCCATCCAGTACCCGCCTATGCCACTGCCAAGAGCATCCATGGTCCTCTCAAGCAATCCCAAAGCATCGTCCACTATGTTGCCGTAACCTCTTGTCTCGGGCCTGTCCGACGTGGCCTTCATGCCCATTCCGCCCGTGGAGTCTATGTAAAGTGTGAATTTAGACAGAAGGCTCCGGTCGATGGGGCCCTGGGCCCTAAGCTCCTCGGACATAACATATTCGCCGACGCGGTACAGCAGATCCTGCATACCTACCATGATCTGACCCGCCAGCTTTACCGGGACCCTCTTATCGTCCCCCTTGGGTACGATATTCACTGTGAACTTGCTCATTCTGCACCCTCCCTTCCCTTTGAAACTGTACGTCTACCAAGATTATATTTATATTGTCCGTGCGCGCGTCGGCACAACCATTATATCGGTGTTGGGTATGGAAGGGCTTGTTGTGTATCCGCGGGTGCAACAGTCTTTAAATACAATCTCGGGATTGTCTGCTCTCGCTCAAACAACGGTGATATCATGGCAAGAAAGCCCGCAGTAATGTACAGACAGGTAAAAGGTCAGGCCTACACCCGCAGAAAATACATGGGTGGAGTCCCCAACAACAGGATTAGCCAATATGACATGGGCAACCTGAACACAGACTTCCCTGTCGTTCTTACCCTCAGGGTGAAGAATCACGTTCAGGTTAGGCACACCGCATTGGAGGCCGGCCGTATCGCCGCGAACAGACTCTTATCAAAGGAAGTAGGGAGCACCAACTATCACCTCAAGGTCAATGTTTATCCCCACATCGTTCTCAGGGAGAACAAGCTCGCCACCGGAGCAGGTGCCGACCGTGTTTCCAGCGGAATGCGCAATGCGTTCGGGAAGAATGTGGGCACTGCCGCGAGGATGACATCCGATCAGACCATAATGACGATTTACTGCAACCCCCAGGGGTTCAAGTCGGCAAAGATCGCTCTTTGGAAAGCTTCCATGAAGTACCCCACGCCCTGCTACGTCTCGATAGAGAAGGGTAAGGAGCTCGTAATCTGAGCGATGTTCAATCTGAGATTGGACGAAGCAGCTGATTGGATAAGAGCAAGAGGTTACGCGCGCGTCGCTCTCCAATTCCCGGAGGGCCTCAAGTCCAAAGCGATAGAGGTCTCCAGCCGTCTTTCGGAGAGCACCGGCGCATCATTCTTCATAGTAGGTGACCCGTGCTACGGGGCCTGCGACATCTTCGAATACAGGGGAACAGCGGATGCCCTGGTGCATTTCGGTCATTCCCCGATCCCTTCTCAGGGCGAAGACCCGGACGTGATGTACGTGGAGGCGTTCTACGAAGGGGATATAGGGCCCTATGTCTCTGCGATTGCGGACAGCCTACCGCAGAAAGTGGGCCTGATGGCTACAGTACAATATGTGCCGTGCATCAAGAGAGCCAGAGATATATTGGAGGCCGCAGGCAAGGAGGTACTGGTCTCCGGTGGCGATGCAAGGATACTCTATCCGGGGCAGGCTCTCGGCTGCAATAGCAGCGCCATGCCCGACGGGGCGGAGCACATTCTCTTCATCGGAGAGGGGGACTTCCATCCGTTGGCCGCTGCTTTGGGCACTGATGTTGAAGTGACCGTTCTCAATCCGATAACTGGGGAGCACAGGCATATTACCGATCTCAAGGACCGGATGTTGAGGAGGAGATTTGCCGCCATTGAAAGAGCCAGATCCGCAGAGAGATACATGGTGGTCGTCTGTTCGAAGAAAGGGCAGGACAGGACCGCCCTCGCCGATTCAGTTGTCAGGATGGTGAAGTCCTCGGGGAAGGAAGCGTATAAGGTAAGAATGACGGAGATAGGCCCCGATGCCCTATCTGTATATGCGGATGCGGATGCGTACATCATAACCGCATGTCCCCGGATAGCTCTTGACGATTCAGCCAGATACTCCAAGCCGGTGCTGACGCCTCCCGAGGCGGAGATAGCTTTGGGGTTAAGGGACTGGGATGATTACATAATAGATGAGATAAGGTCCTCTCGGTCAGGATTAAAATAAGCGGAAAGCATGGAGAGAGGCATGTGGAACGCCGAGTCACTTATCGCAAGCGGACTGCCTGAGGTCACGGTCGGAATCGGTAGCAGTGCGGACTCGGATTGCGTGGAGAGCAGCGCGGAGGCCATGGGCGCCATAGTTTACAGGGATGCTGATGAGCTGGTATCCGATCTGGTTACCGGAAGGATCGACGCTGCCGTTCGCGGCAACATGTCCTCCTCTTTGTTGTTGCCTAAGCTGAAGAGGGCGCTGGGTCTTGCATCCCTGGAGCGAAGCGTTCTCCTGGAGCCCGTGGGAGGGAAGATGTTCTTCCTGGCGCCAGTGGGGGTTGATGAGGGATGGACCGTGGATCAGAAGGTGGATATGGCAGTCAGAACAGTATCCCTCATGAGGCGCATAGGTATGGGGGAGAGGATCGCGGTCATGTCCGGCGGAAGGTCAGAGGACGTGGGTCGCCACAAGATGGTGGACAGGACGATCGAGGATGCCGGTGAGGTCGTGGAGGCTCTCAGGGCGAAGGGATACGACGCTTACGATGCCGAGATCCTGCTGGAATCAGCGGCGTCAGAAGCCGATCTGATAATAGCTCCAGACGGCATATCCGGGAACATAATATTCAGGGCCCTGCACTTCTTAGGTGGTGCGGCGGCACTCGGGGCACCGCTGGTGAACTCGGAGAAGATATACGTAGATACGTCGCGTGCTAAGACAGATTACAGGGATTCAATAGCATTGGCGATGAAACTCACGGAGGGAAGGAAATGATAATAGAGATAGACGGCGGGCATTCGGGAATAAGATTCTCCGCATGCCATTTCATACCTAGGCACGAGAAGTGTTCCAGGCTCCACGGGCATTCTTACATACTCAGGCTAAGACTGGAAGGGGAAATAGGTCAGGACGGGATGGTAATGGATTTCGTGATCCTGAAAAAAGAGCTCCGGACCTTCGCGGCCGAGATGGATCATATGGTCCTCCTGCCGGCCAAGTCCAAGGACGTAAGCATAAAGTCCTCGGACGGCTGCGTGGAGGTTCTGACCTGCGGGAAAAGATATGTCTTCCCGGAGGAGGACGTGAGGATGCTGGATGTCCCCGTCACAACGGCTGAGGAGATGTCCAGGATGCTGGCTGACAGGCTCGTTGCGGATGTGCGCTTCCCTTCCAACGTGAAAAGAGTGGCTATCGGCCTGGATGAGGAGAGGGGGCAGACCGCTTGGTACACCAAGGACCTGTGAGGGCCGTCGTCCTTCTTTCCGGAGGATTGGACTCAACCACGGCACTGGCCAAGGCCCTGGATGAAGGATGCGAGGCCGTGGCTCTCAGCTTCAGGTACGGACAGAGGCATTCCCGGGAGCTGGATTCTGCCCGGGCAGTCACCGAGCATTACGGGATAAGGCACGTTGTGGTGGACATCGACCTCAGTATGTTCAGATCAGCTCTGACGAATTTGGATATGGAGATACCGGAGGGCAGGGAGGCAATAGGCTCCGATATACCGGATACATATGTGCCAGCAAGGAACATAATAATGCTATCCGTGGCTGCTGGCTTGTGCGAGTCCGTGGATGCGGACAGGATATACATAGGTGCCAATGTGGTTGACTATTCAGGATATCCGGACTGCAGGCCAGAGTTCTTCGAAGCTTTCAGGAAGATGCTCTCAGTGGGTACCAAGGCGGGCACGGAAGGCCACCAGATAAGGATTGAGACCCCAATACTCAAAATGTCCAAGGCCGAGATAGTGAAGCTGGGCAAAGCTCTCGGGGCGCCGCTTCATCTCACATGGTCATGCTACGAAGGCGGGGAGAAGGCATGCGGCAGATGCGATTCCTGCATACTGCGCCTCAGAGGATTCGAGGAAGCCGGTTTCCGGGATGAGATAGAGTACGAGTGATCCAATGAAGATATGTGAAGTTTTCAGATCAATACAGGGAGAGGGTAAGACCATCGGGTTCCCGACCCTGTTCATAAGGACGACGGGATGCAATCTTCAGTGCTCATGGTGCGATACGACATATGCGATGAATGGGGGCAGGGAGCTCAGCGTTAGGGATATCCAGGAATTGGCAGAGGGCGAGGAGCATATATGCGTCACCGGAGGGGAACCTATGTTGCAGAAGGACTGCCCGGAGCTGTTGGAGGTCTTGGCGCACGACGGCAAGAAAGTGGTCCTGGAGACCAACGGTTCTGTGGACCTATCAGCAGTCCCCTCGTCCGAGAGGATTATAATAAGCATGGACATCAAATGTCCCAGCTCAGGGATGCAGGACCGGATGCTGTTCGAGAACATAGGTCTGCTCAGGGAGAAGGACCAGCTCAAGTTCATACTCGCCGATTATACGGACATGAGCTATGCCATCGAAGTGATGGAGAAGTACGCCCCCAGGTGCGAATGCATATTCTCTCCTGTGGGAGGCATGGACCTGGAGCCTTTGGCGGAGGACGTCTTGGGAAGGCGTCTGCGCGTGAGAGTCCTGCCACAGCTGCATAAGATCATATGGGGGAATAGGACAGGGGTATGATCACTGGAATTTCCTTCGTTGTTCCTCTCTTCTTTTGAATATATCCAGCACTTCTTCCACAGTGCCCTCCTCATCGAAGGATACCCTGATGCCGGCATTTTTGAGCTTATCATATCCGTGGGAGCCTATCCCTCCGACTATCACCGCATCCACGCCCAAGCCGATTATGGCATCCGCTACCTTCATACCTGCGCCGACCGAATTAGCGAACTCATTCTTCACGACGGTGTAGTCATAGGTATCGTAATCCACTATCAGGAAGTACTCCGCATGACCGAAGTCTTCGGCCACCAGGGATGACAGGTCGTCCCCTTCGGCCACCACACCGATCTTCATTTCTTCTCCACTGTCTTGATGACTTTGTCGGCTATCCTCTCGAAAGCCTTTGCGGATTCAGAGTCAGGATCGTCGATAACAATGGGCATGCCCTTGTCCCCGGAAAGACCGACGCCGGGCTCGATCGGCACTTTGCCCAGGAACTGCATGTTCAGCTCTTTCGCAGTGGCCTCTCCTCCTCCGGATTTGAATATGTCCGTTCTCTCGCCGCAGTGGGGGCATATGAAACCGCTCATGTTCTCTATCAGCCCGATGATGGGTATATGGGACTGGGCGGAGAAAGTCACTGACTTGCGTGCATCGAGAAGTGAAACGTCCTGAGGTGTGGTCACTATGATTATGCCGTCCGCCTTCGGGATCAGCTGCACGATAGACAAAGCCTCGTCCCCGGTTCCCGGCGGCATATCTATGACGAGATAATCCAGATCTCCCCAGCGGACATCCTCTATGAACTGCCTGATAGCGGTCATCTTCACAGGGCCTCTCCAAAGGACCGGGGTATCCTCAGTCTGCAGAAGGAATGCCATGGACATTATCTTCATGGAAGGCGGAACGAAGACGGGTATGAGCTTCTCTTCCTGGACATCAAGACCTTCGCCCTCTATGCCGAACATCTTGGGGATGTTGGGCCCGGTTATATCCACATCCATGAGGCCCACCTGATAGCCCCTCATGGACAACGTGGCCGCGAGGTTGGCAGAGACCGTGCTCTTCCCCACGCCGCCCTTGCCGCTAAGTACGATTATGACATGCTTTATCTTGTCAAGGCTCTCCTGGAGCTTGAATCCGTCTTCACTGATCATCGGTTTTGCCAAATCAGACACCTTCAGCTCCCAGGTATAACTTGCGGGTAATAGGTTTTGTCGTTGAGGGGTGAGGCGGAATCTGTTTAATGCGGAACAGGGATTCGTTAAGCATGCCTTTGGGAGATCCTAGCGGAGGGTTCTTCGAGTACACAGTGGAAGGTCTGCCTGAGAGCCTGGCTGGAGCTTTCATCCCTGTGAGGGATACAGAGCGGTCCTCTCGATTCTATATTAGTATTCTGAAGATGGATCTGATATCCGATGATGGAGAGATCGCCGTAGTGGGACGGAAAGGGTTCTATCTGATCCTCAAGAAGAGCCAGACCGTCGGTATAGATACAGGCATCATTTTCGGAGTGGACAATCCTTATGATCTTCACAGGAGATTCATTGACGAGAACGTAGTATTCGTGAGAGATCCTCTGAGAGGCCCCATAGGCGTTTACACCTCTTTCCGTGACGATGACGGGAATGTCCTTCATGCAGTGGACAGGCGTGCTATGGGACAGAGGGTCGGTCCCCCCGGGACCGAACCGGATCACTGACCGAGATCAGATTTCTCTATAGCATCGTTTATCTCATCAGTCAACTCCTGGGGCAGGCCCTTTATGCCACCCACCAGGAATCCCCTTATGATCATCCCTACAGCCTGATCCTCGGACAGCCCTCTGGTCATCAGATACTCTATCTGATCTCTGGCTATCTTCCCGACAGCCGCTTCGTGGGTCATGTCCACGTCTGCGAAGCTTGTCTCAAGCTCCGGGACAGCAAGGGTCTGGCCCCCGTCCTCGAGCACGATGCTCTTGCATTCCAGGTGAGCTTTGACCCCAGGTGAATTCCCGACGAGACGTCCGCGTGCCATCATCCTCCCGCCTTTGGTTATGCTCCTGGAGACGATCTCCGCTCCGGTGCCCGGGGCGTTGAGGACAACGGTCCCTCCGCTGTCTATATCTGCTCCGGGATGTGCCAGGCAGATGGTGTTGAACTGACAGCTCGCGCCCTCTCCGTTAAGCCAGGCGATCGGTGCTGACTGCACCGTGGCCACAGGATTCAGTATCACATAGTTGTTGATCAGCCTGGAGTTCTTCTCCATCTGTATGCCGGTCCTGGGACGTACGGAGGTCTTCGGACCCCAGTTGTGGATCATGGAGTAGGAGAAGTATGCGCCTTCTTTGACGTATATCTCGGAGACTCCGATGTGCAAGCCATCGTCTGCATGGGACCCGGTCGTGCATCCGGATATCATCTCCGCATGGGCTCCCTCCTCTATGATGAATATGTTGTGGAGGGTCTGCATGCCCTTATCGGTGCCAAGCATCATGCAAGCTTGTATGGGGTGCTTGACGTGATATCCCGCTTTTACCCTTACAAAGGTGCCGTCGGCATCCTCCTCGTAGGTCTTGGCGGTGTACTTATCCTTGTCAGGGCTCACCAGCTTCCAGCTGTAGTCCTTGAGCCATTCGTACTTCTCCATGGCCTTCTTGACAGGCATGATCTCCACGCCCTCTGGAGCCTTGTTGCTGCAATGGCTTATTTTGTTGTCTATGAACATTATAGACCCATCGCGCTCATGCTCCTCGGAGGAGGTTATTCCTACTGATTCCATTCTCTCCTTTATGTCCTTGGGAGCCTCCTCGAGCTTGTCTATGACCTTCTGCTCCCTTACGACCCGGTACTTGTTCAGATCGATATCGGGTCCGTATGGGGCCTTCTTGTCGAGGGCCTTCTTTATGGAAGTTTCACCATTCTGCATGATATGCACTCCTTGTAACCCTTCTCCCTTATCTCCTTCAGCAGGTCCGTAGGGCGACCGGAACAGCGTATGCGACCGTCATTTATTATGTAGGCTTTGTCAGCTCCTATGTAATCCAATATCTGCCCGGTGTGGGTTATCACGAGGGCCGAGACGCATCTGTTGACCTTTGCTCTTCCTCTGCCGCACATCTCCGTGTTGTAGAGCAGATCGTGTATCTTCTCGCCGATGAGCTCTATGCTCTCCAGATCCACTCCGGACTCCGGCTCGTCAAGCAGAACGAGCTTAGGGTTCTGTGCCGTGAGCTGCAGGATCTCCGATCTTTTTATCTCGCCACCCGAGAATCCAACATTAAGGTCTCTGTCCAGGTGCCTGTCCATCCTGAATTCCTCAGCCTGTTTCAGAATCCCCTCATCATCCTTAGCTATGGTCTTGATGAGATCCCCCAGTTTCACCCCTACCACGTTCGGGGGCCTCTGCATCATCATACCGACCCCCATCTTAGCACGTTCATCCACCGGCAGGTGGGTGATCTCCGTCCCTTCGAAGAATATGCTCCCGCGGGTGACCTTGCAGTATGCATAGCCCATTATTGCCGCCATGAGAGTGGATTTGCCGGAGCCATTGGGTCCGAAGAGGGCTATGGTCTCCCCCTCCTCAACAGTCAGATCGACTCCTTTAAGGATCTCCCTGCCGCCGGCTTCCACATGGAGATCTTTGATTTCTAACATATGCATGTCAGTCTGTCAGTGCATGTGAGGATATAACCATTTCTTAACAATAGTGAAATCGTGGCGGTCGGGACCGTTGTATTAATAACCGTATCTTACGATGGGGTCGCATGAAAATCGTGGCCTTCAACGGGAGCCCCCGTCTTCTTGGCAATACAGGGGGTGCCCTCAATGTGGTTCTGGATGAACTGGAGAAGGAGGGCGTTGAGACCGAGCATGTGCATGTTTACGAGGATATGATGAATCCTTGTAACAATTGCAACAGCTGCGAGATACGCGGGGATGGGAGATGCATCAACGAAGATGACCGGATGAACGAGTACATGGGCATGATGCTCGAGGCCGACGGCATAATCCTCGGGTCACCTTCGTACTTCGGATCCTGTAGCGCTCAGTTGAAGATCCTCTTGGAAAGGGTAGGATATGTATCCATGTTTTACAACCAGCCTCTGACACGTAAGGTCGGCGGAGCCGTTGTGGTGCAAGACCATGACGGAGGAACGGCCACCTACAACGAGTTGGTGGGATGGATGCTCCGCAATCGCATGATGGTATGCGGCTCTTCACCCCTTACGATACTGGCGGGCAAGGGCCCGGGGGATTTCCTGAAGGATAAGAAAGGATATGAGGCCCTCCGTTCTCTGGCCAAGGATATGGTTTGGGCCATCGAGGCATCCAAAGGTCCATAACGGGTATTATAAACTTATTTGCCGTTCAATCGGCGAGGGATAGCATGGCATATTGGAGGGATGAGTACGAGGAGAAGGTATCAACTCCCCGTAAGGCGCTTGACCTTGTGAAGCCTGGCACTACGATATACATAAGCGGAGGGTGCAGCAGACCGAGAGTAATAGTGGAGCATCTTCTTAAGAAGAGGACATTCCACGATAACAGGATATGCACACCCTTCACGTTCATGCCCTCTCCGTTCTTCGAACCTGATATCATGAAGAAGTTCAGGATCAACTCCTTCTACATGGATTCCGAGGTGGAGAGGGGAGTGATGAACGGCCATTCGGATTACACTCCGATATACACATCAGAGCTGCCTTACATGTTCCGCACCGGGAGGATAAAACTGGATGTGGCCGTCATACAGGTATCCCCTCCGGACCTTCACGGCTTCTGCTCTCTCGGCACATCTGTCGATATAACCAAATCCGCGGTCGAGTCCGCAGATGTGGTCATCGCAGAGGTCAACAGGCAGATGCCCAGAACTTTGGGTGATTCGTTCATCCATACTTCACAGATAGATCAGCTCATAGAGGTAGACTATCCTGTGGAACATCCCTTAGATGACGAGGGCATCGATCATGATATTGTCAAAGCGATAGCCAGGAACGCTGCCAAACTCGTGCATGACGGAGCGACCATACAGATAGGCACAGGGATGTTGCCTGATGCGACGCTCTCCGAATTCAAAGATAAGAAGAATCTTGGTGTCCACACGGAGATGTTCTCCGACGGCGTTATGGAATTGGTCAAGGCAGGTGTTATCAACGGCAGCAAGAAGACGATACATCCGCGGAAAATAGTGACATCATTCGTTATTGGATCAGCGGAGCTGATGGAGTTCGTCGACAATAATCCGTCCATCGAGTTCCATCCGTCGGATTATACGAACGACATAACAGTCATAGCCAAGAATAACAAGATGGTGGCCATAAACACCGCGTCCGTGATCGATCTCACCGGCCAGGTGCTTGCGGACAGAACAGGCCTGGAATCCATATCGAATCCGGGAGGAATGCCGGATTTCATAAGGGGTGCGTTGAGCGCCAGGGGCAGGACCGTCATAGTCATGCCCTCCACAACAAGCGATGGCCAAACATCCAGGATAGTGAGCGTCATCCCCAAGGGTGCCGGAGTGGGCGCCATGAGGGAGGACATCCATTATGTGGTGACCGAGTACGGCATAGCCCATCTCAGAGGCAAGACATTGGCAAAGAGATCCTTGGAATTGATCAACGTGGCACATCCATCCTTCAGGGAGAAGCTCCTGGATCAGGCGGTGGCTCTGGGATATCTGCCGGAGGATCAGAGCAGGCGTTCTTATCGCGGACTGCCATACCCGGAGGAGCTGGAGCAGACGGCGGTATTCGACGGTCAGATGGCTATAGTCCGCCCTCTGAAGCCCACGGATGAGGATCTTGTTAGAGAGCTCTTCTATTCTTTCTCTTCCAAGACGTTGCAGCAGAGATTCATGACCACCCGTGTGCTTCAGCCCAGGGAGGAGCGCATGAGCCAAGTGAACATAGATTACGATCTGTCCATGGCATTCGGGGTTTTCTTAGTCCATGGTTCCATGACCGAGCTCATCGCCGTTTGCGAGTACGAACGTAACCCGAAGAACAGCAGTGCCGAGGTCTCATTCGCAGTGAGAGATGATTGGCAGGGTAAGGGTGTGGGCTCGTATATGGTGAACCTTCTCGTCCGTGTAGGCAAATCAAGGAACATAAAGACATTCACAGCGGATGTTCTGTCTACCAATGTGGGGATGCTCAATCTCTTCTACCGTACCGGACTCGATGTGTCGGCCAAATTGGAGGACGATGTCTACAAGGTATCTTTCGATCTTGTGAAAGAAGAAGAAAGAGTAAAAGAAGCGGGCTGAGCCCGCCGGTTTATCTTCTGCCCTTGACCAGGTCGTCCAGGACGCCCGGGTCAACGAGTGTGGAAGCATCCATGCTACGGAAATCGCTTCCGGAGGCGATCTTCCTGAGCATGCGCCTGACAATCTTGCCGCTCCTTGTCTTGGGGAGCTCCTCGGCTATCTGGATCGTCTTGGGCGTGGCTATCGGACCCACCTCGTTCCTGACCTGCTTCACAAGATCGTTTCTCAGCTCTTCGCTGTCCTTGAAGCCGTTCTTCAGGGTTACGAATCCATAGATCGCCTCTCCCTTCATTTCGTCGGGTATTGGGACCACCGCTGCCTCGGAGACGGCCGGATGCGCTATCAGGGCCGCTTCTACCTCTGCTGCTCCTATACGGTGTCCGGCAACGCTTATGACATCGTCGACACGGCCGGTGATCCAGATGTCCCCGCCCTGGTCCTGTCTTGCTCCGTCACCGGAGAAGTAGTACCCCGGATACGGGTTCCAGTAGGTATCCTTGTACTTCTCATGGTCGCCCCAGAGGGTCCTGGCACAGGAAGGCCAAGGCTTCTTTATGCACAGCCTCCCGTCCTGCCCGACCGGCGTGAGGGTCCTATCTTCATTGAGGATGGCAGGCTCTATGCCGAAGAAGGGCTTCATTGCGGATCCCGGCTTTTGGTCCCATGCGCCCGGCAACGGCAGTATTATGTGGCTGCCCGTTTCGGTTTGCCAGTATGTATCCGCTATCGGGCATCTTCCGCTTCCGACAACCTCATAATACCACTTCCAGACACTGGCATCTATGGGCTCCCCGACGGACCCAAGGACCTTCAGGGAGGAAACGTCATGCTTGCGCACCCATTCGTCGCCGCTCTTCCTCATCATCCTGATGGCAGTAGGGGCGGTGTAGAATATGTCCACCTTCCAGTTCTCGACTATTTCCCAGAATCTCCCGTTGTCGGGGTAATTCGGGACACCTTCGAACATGAGGGTGGTCGCACCGTTGGAAAGCGGTCCGTAGAGCACATATGAGTGCCCAGTGATCCATCCCAGATCTGCGGTGCACCAATGCGTCTCGCCCGGTCTGTAATCGAATGCATACTTGAACGTCATCGTAACGCCCAGCATGTATCCTCCCACAGTGTGGAGGACGCCCTTCGGCTTTCCAGTGGAGCCGGACGTGTAAAGTATGAAAAAAGGGTCCTCTGCGTCCATCTGCTCGCAGGGGCACTTCGGGTCGGCCTTGGACATCTCCTCGTGCCACCATGTGTCTCTCCCTTCCTCCATGACAACGTCCCTCTTGGCGTGATTAACGACAATGACGCTCTCGACGGAGGTCTCGCGCTCCAGCATCTCGTTGACCTTGCCCTTCATATCTATGGTCTTCCCGCCACGGTAGCTTCCGTCGCAGGTGATGAGGACCTTCGAATCGCTGTCCTGAACCCTGTTGAACAGAGAGTCAGTGCTGAATCCGGAGAAGACGACTGAGTGCACAGCACCGATCCTGGCACAAGCCAGCAGCGCTATCGCCAGTTCGGGGATCATGGGAAGGTATACAGCCACTCTGTCTCCCTTCCTGACACCCTTGCTCTTCAGTACGTTGGCGAACTTCTCCACCTCATTCAGCATATGTCCGTATGTATAGACCCTGCTGTTACCAGGCTCATCTGCCTCGAATATCAGGGCCGCGGTGTTCTTGAGACCGTTCTCCACATGTCTGTCCAGGCAGTTGTAGCATGCGTTGAGCTTGCCGCCCTTGAACCATGTGAAGGTGCATTCCTTCTTGTTCCAGTCGAAGACCTTCTTCCAACCCTTGGAGTACCAGTGCAGGCTTTCGGCCTGTTCGGCCCAGAATTCCTCCGGCTTCTCAATGGACTTCTTGTACATCTCCTCGTACTTGGCGTAACTGTCGATGTATGTCCTCTTCCTGTACTCTTCAGATGGGGAGTACGTTCCGTCCGCGTTCTCGCTGGCCATTATTCTCTCTCCGTCTTTTAGGGGTTTTTCGATTCCCCCGGTGGTCTTGTATTGATTACCCCTATATTAATCATGCGCAAACGCAGAAACTTTACGATATTCGTAGAAAAAACAAATATATACGTTAAATATCGTAGGAAAACAGAGATAAACGGTTTAAAACAGAATAATTCGCACTTAGAAGAAGAAGAATCCGCAGCCCTCTTCCTGTGAGACCTTTGCCACAGCTCTCATCCTCTCGAGAGGCCCGCTGTATCTGCGGACCATCATCTTACCTTCCTTGGGCAGGGCGGCTTCCAGCTTCTCGATCTCCGTAAGCAGATCGGCTGCATCTGCAGAGGTGAATCTCTTGCTCTCAGATGCGGAAGCGGGAACGGATGCGACTATCTTACAGTCATACTTATCCGCTATACCGGGAAGAAGGCTCTCATCCGGACCGAAGGCGCCGATGCAGCCTCTTCCCTTATCCCAGGACAGAGGGCAGTTGGCGCAGGTCTCCTTCATCTCATCGAACCCTATCATATCCCATCCGCTGAGGAGCTCCACAGCCGAGTCCCTGGCCTTCGCGGCCGCGTCGGCAGGCATCCTCTCAAGGTCCACCCATCCCGTGGGAACATCTTTCGAGTATTCCCTAAGGATCTCGGCGTCCTCGGAATTCTTGACTGATTCCATGTATATCGCATCAGTGCTCTCGGAGATCCTGTTCCTCTTTGTGAAGGACTCCCAGTCTGGGAAGGCCTTTGCTGCGTCCTCCAAGGACACCACGGTGTCGTAATCGGCGTATTGCTCGAACCCCGCAATATCCTTGAGGAGCGCTTTTCGGATATCCGTTTTTAAAACTCTGCAGGATGCCCTCTCGGCTTCCAGCTCACAAACCGCTATGTTGATTCCCATCTTACCACCGTTATGCATCAGGTACCGCGACAGTCTCTTCGTCGCCTTCCTGGGGACCCTCGTCGATCTCGGCCTTCTTCTCCATGAAATCCTTCCTGTTAGAGGCGAACTCAGTGAATGCCAGGAACGCTCCGGCCGTACCGATAAGCATGGTGATGTAGATAAATACGGTTATGTCGAGGGTTATGACTATATTCTCTATGCTGAACTCGCTGCCTGCATCTATGGGCAGGTCCAGGGCAATATCCACCATTCCCCCATCAGTCAAGCCTATGATGATTATGACGGAGTATATCGCAAAAAGGAATCTGAAAGGTATCTTCGCGTAGCTCCCGGCCCTGTACAGGCCCATGGGTATCGCTATGATAAGCAGAGGTATGGCGTATCTTATGAGCTTCCGAACATAAAGCCAGAGCTCATCCAGTATCTGTTGCATCTGCTCGGGGGTCATTTCTCCTATCAACTCAGTGCCCATGTTGGCCACCAATCCGTTGATCAGGGCGAATAAGCTGAGTGGCAGCAGGATCAGCGTGAAGAGGGTCACAGAGAAGCTCAGGAATGCGCCGCCCGGAACAGTATATCTCAGGCTGAACTCGCTGGTCACGTCAGAGCCTCCAGCATGGTCCCGATGGAATCAGCGAAGATTATCACGCTCTCCGAGTCCAATTGAATTGTCTCTGTGCCCGTGCCCGTATCTATCTCGATATCAAATGTATCGTCCTCGCCCATGCCCCCGGCGATTTCCTTGAGCTTGTCAAGAGCCTCCATCAGGGCAGTGCCGTTTGTGGTCTCGATATCGATGGTCAGGGCGTAGTTGCCGTCAGCGTCCGGGCCGGTCTTGGTCATTATGACGTTCACGTCATACCCATC
>JAQVOB010000006.1:0-26834 GCA_028702835.1 Candidatus Methanomethylophilaceae archaeon | reverse complement strand
TTTAATGTTCCTTAAGAATGTCGATATATAAACCTTGTTTAATAAAAAGGAATTTTCAACAAGTAAATATAGAACAATACGCATCCAACACAGCATATGGCGGGAGGCGATGCTTTGGAATTCAAGGAATATATCGTCGATCTCAATGCGGACTGCGTCTGCGGCTGCATGAAAGGCGACCGTTTTCACAAGATCTTCCATTTTCCAAACGATTACGGCGCATCCGTTGTCAACAATCCGAAAAAGGAGGGATTCGACAAGAAAGGCTATCGGGTCCTCGTCTTGAGATTTTCCGGATATGATACATACAGAGTGGTGAGCATGCCCTTGCTCGATTCCTCGCTTCTCGAATGTGAGGATTGGAACGAAGTCGTGAGAGCACTGACGCAGATAAAGGACCTGTGAAATCAATGAGAGAAGGATTCATCTATCCGTTCACAGCCATAGTTGGCCAGGATGAAATGAAGTTAGCGCTTATACTCAATGTGATAAACCCGACCATAGGGGGCGTATTGGTAAGAGGGGAGAAGGGGACTGCGAAATCCACGGCGGTGAGAGCTCTGGCAGACTTGTTGCCAGATAAGAAGGTTCACGATTGCCCCTTCCGATGCCGACCCGGGAGGATCGAGAACCTGTGCCCCTACTGCGCTGAGAGAACAAGCAAAGGGGATGCTCCTAACCTGATTACCGCCAGAATGGAAGTTGTGGAACTTCCCCTGAGCTCCACGGAGGACCGGGTGGCCGGGACACTGGATCTTGAACACGCCATCAAGACCGGAACTAAGAGATTCGAACCTGGTGTGCTGGCGAAAGCGAACGGCAACATTCTCTACATAGATGAAGTGAACCTATTGGACGATCACATAGTGGACCTCCTTCTGGACTCGGCCGCGATGGGCAAGAATTACGTTGAGAGAGAAGGTGTATCCTTCACGCACCCTTCCAAATTCATACTCGTAGGAACGATGAACCCGGAGGAGGGCGACCTCAGGCCCCAGCTTCTGGACAGATTCGGCATGGCCTCGGACGTCAAAAGCGAGAAGGATGTAGAATCACGCGTAGAGGTCATCAGACGCAGGCTGGACTTCGACAGGGACCCGGGATCGTTCGCAAAGAAATATGAGGCTGAGCAGAATGAAATGAAGGAAAGGATACTGAGCGCAGAAAGACTCATGGAGAGCATGTCCGTAGAAGATGACGCGCTCAAGATGGCTGTCGAGGCCTCCCTGTACTTCGGCGTGGACGGACACAGAGCCGATATAACTCTGATAAAGGCGGCCTCCGCCTATGCTGCGTTCTACGGGCGCGATACGACCACCAAAGAAGACGTGGCGAGCATAGCCAACCTGGTACTCACCCATCGCATGAGGCGTACTCCTTTCCAGGAATCGACCATAGATGCGGAGGAGCTGAGCAATTGGCTGAAGAACGTTTGAATGGCTCATTCTCCTACTCCGCCATATTGGGAATGGATCTTGCCAAGGATGCACTGGCTGTTGCCCTGGTCTCTCCGGAGATAAAGACAGTGCTGATACGCGGCGTATCAGGATCGGCGAAGACAACTTTAGTGAGATCCGTTCCCGGAACATTCGGCAAGCACTTGGTGAATATCCCCCCGAATACGAACGAGTCACAGATATTCGGCGGCATAGATCTCGAGAAGACTGTTGTCGAGGGAAGAAGACATTTCTCAGAGGGGCTCATAACCCGAGCGAACGGAGGGTTATTGCACGCGGACGACGTGAATCTCATGTACAGGCCTGTCCTGAACTCCATTCTTGAGTCTGTGATAAACGGCAAAGTGCTGGTGGAGAGAGACGGTATTTCCTCTGACTACTCATGCGACACTAAATTCCTGGCTACGATGAATATATCCGAATCGGAGCTGGACAGTCACATTCTGGATAAATTCGACATATGTATAGGTCTGGAGGCCATAGGCAATGAGGAGACCAGGTACGAGATCGTCAGAAGAAGGATATCTTACGATACCGACCCAGAATCATTCTGTGAAGCATATGCCGCTCAGAATGAGAAGATTTATGAAAAGGTCACCAAAGCCAAGGAAAGACTGGAATTCGTATCCCTGAGCGAGGATATACTCCAGCTTATAGGAGCAGTGTGCTCAGAGTTAGGAGTGGAAGGGCACAGAGGAGACCTGGCCGTCGCAAACGCTTCCAGAGCGATAGCTGCTCTGGACGGGAGGGACAATGTCGGTCCGGAGGATGTGAAGAAGGCAGCCAGGATCTGCCTCAGCCACAGGGTCTCTGAGATACCTTCGGAACGCAAGAGCTCCTCTGACCCTGGGAAGAAAGACTCTGAGAACAAAGAGATGGGGCCGTCTGCAGAGGACAGCGGTCCCGGCAATGAATCAGCCAGGAATGATACGGATTCATCGGGAGAGGAGCGCGGGGACAGGGTTTTCGGCATGGAGGGCACGTTCAACGTGATCGATTTCGTGTCATCCGGGAACATGGTTTGCAAAGGACGCACACGCTGCTTCGGGAAAAGGGGGGACTCCTCAAAGGGGACGAGGTCCGGCAGATACATCGCATCTGCGGTTCCCACTTCCAAGACCACGGACGTAGCCATCGATGCCAGTCTGAGAGTGGCCGCGCCCTACCAGAGGACCCGGAGAAGAGAGGGCGTCGCCCTGGTTGTGGAACCTTCAGACCTCAGGCAGAAGATAAGAGAGAAGAAAAGCGGTACGGCGATATTATTCCTTGTCGATTCCAGCGGGTCCATGGGCGCCCGGCGCAGAATGGTCGCCGTGAAAGGAGCCGTGTTCGCGCTTCTTCAGGAATCCTACAAGAACAGAGACAAGGTAGCGTTGATCTCGTTCAGGAAGGAAACCGCCGAGGTGCTCCTCCCTTTCACCAAGAGCGTTGATTTCGCATACAGCAAACTCAAGGAGATGCCTACTGGAGGAGGGACGCCCCTGGCGGCCGCTATACTGAAAGCTTATCAGGAAGTCCATAAAGAGCTCAAGGCCAATCCTGGAGTCAGATGCTATATAATACTGGCAACAGACGGAAGGGGCAATGTCCCCATGTCCGGAGGCGACGCCCGCCAGGACGCTCTCAAAGCTGCTTCCTTCGTAGGGTCCTCGGGCTGTGGAACATGGATCGTGGCCGACACCGGCACGGGATTCCCGCACACGGACGACGCGCTCAGGGTGTGCGAGCGCATGAACGGAGTATATCTGAAATTGGACCGTCTTAGCGGGGACGATCTCGCCGGGAGAATAAAGATACTGACGGAGGCAGGCAGATGAGGATAGTCAACCTGCTTTGCGATGCCCAGGATAACGGACTTAGCATCAGAGCGACTGAGCGCCTGAGTTCCGAGGGCATTGACGTGGATATTTGGCAGTACGGCATATCCGATCTCGATTCTGAGGAAAGGTACTTCTCGGAGCTTCTCAGCATACTGGATGATACGAAGCTCATCATCATCAGGGTCCACTCCGGGCTGACCTGCTTCAAAAAATTCGAAAGACTCAAAGAGGCAATAGTATCCAAGAAGATACCGCTTGTCGTCCAGAGCGAGATGCCGCAGGACATGGAGGACAACAGAGAGCTCTTCCTCCGCTCGGAGGAAGAGCACATGGAGATCCTGAGGTATCTGGAATTCGGAGGAGATGACAATGAGTACAATCTCCTCAAATGGCTGCTGAAGGTACTGGGTAACGCGGACGTGCGACCGGAGAGACCTTCAGCCTGCCCTGCGCAGGGGCTCTACTTCCCGGGAAAAGGAATGGTCGATTCTGTATGCATCGACCCGAACAAAGCAACTGTATCGCTGTTGTTCAACCAGACGAACTATGTCAGCGGCAATCTGAAGCATATCGACCGTCTCGCCGAAGAACTCACCTCCAGGGGCGTCAATGTACTGCCTGTCTTCCTGACCACCAACCCCAGCAGGATAACAGGATCGATCGGTATAATCGGCACTGCTGAGAAGTATCTCATGAAGGGCGGCAAGCCTCTGATAGATGCGGCCGTTTTGACCATGGGGTTCTCCCAGATATGCATGTCCGACCCGAGCAACGAGAACAGGGGGAACATATTCAGTGAATTGGGCGTTCCTGTGATCCAAGCCCCTGCACTGCTGGGATCGGAGAAGGACTGGGAATCCAACCCGGGTGGCCTGGGGGCTTTCGAGCTCTCCATGAGCGTGTTCTGGCCGGAATTCGACGGTCAGATAATATCCGTTCCTTTAGCATCCACAGAAAGAGCCGCGGACGGCAGATCTGAATATATTCCTATAGAGGGGAGAGTCACAGCTATCGCCGACCTTGCCGTGAGATGGGCTGCGCTGAGGCACAAATCTAACGCCCATAAGAGAATCGCGATACTCCTTCATCAGAACCCTCCTCGAAGGGACATGATCGGAGGTGCCTTCGGGCTTGATGCGGCAGAGAGCACCGTGAATCTTCTCAGATTGATGGGATCCCGCGGATATGATGTGGAAGGAACCCCCGGATCGGGGCAGGAACTTTCCGAGAGGCTCTTGGAAGGAGTCTCCAACGACAACGACTGGATGTCCTCAGAGGAGATGGCAGAGCGGGGCGCTGCTGTCGTCCCCGTAAAAGAATATCTCAGCTGGCTCTCCGATATTGACAAAGGCTGCGGCATGAAGATGACGGAGGATTGGGGTCCTCCTCCCGGAGATATCAACACAACGGCAGGAGGCATCGTCATCCCTGGAACTGTCTTCGGGAATGTATTCATTGGGATACAACCGAATCGCGGATACCTGGGAAGCGATGCGGACATCTACCACAGCCAGGAAGTGGTTGCTCCCCATAACTATCTGGCATATTACAAATGGTTGGAGAAGGTCTTCAAAGCCGATGCCGTGATACATATGGGGTGCCACGGAACATTGGAATGGCTTCCAGGTAAAGGAACGGGACTGTCCCGCAAATGCTATCCGGATCTTGTGCTGGGTCATATACCTCACATCTACCCTTATGCCATAAGCAACCCCGGGGAGGGCATGAATGCCAAAAGGAGGTCTTGGGCCGTCATAATAGACCATCTTATCCCTTCCATGACCAAGGCTTGCGGTTACGACGAGATATCGTCCTTGGAAGCTATGGTGCAGGATCACCTCAGGGCATCCGCTGCGGGACAGGAAGAGAAATGCAGAGGGATACTAGACAAACTGTATGATTCTTGCCAAAACATGAACATCCTTCCGGAGATCGGGCTATCCAGGACATCTTCCCTGAAGGATCTTGAACCCAAGGTATCCGAGCTTTACGATTATATATCTCAGATCAAAGGCAATATGATAAAAAACGGTCTCCATATTCTCGGAGTACCTCCTGAAGGGATTGCATTGGATGACATGATCTTCTCCGTTGTCAGGATGGGCAACGGCAAGGTCAGAAGCATACGGGACCTGATCGCTTCCCACAACGGATTCTCCATAAAGGATCTCTCTTCCCGCCCGTCTGAGACGGATGCGACCACAGGGAAGCTCTACGGAGAGATACTGGACAGCATAGATGACGAATGTCTCGAGATCATAAAAAATATGCGGGAGGCTGGTTTCGATCCCGCAAGATGCCGGGAGATACTTCGCAGTGCCACAGGGGAATCGGAGGATTCCAGGGCCCTGTCAGATCTTATGTGCCAGTTGTCAAAGAATATTGAAATGACAATCAATGAATCGGAGAATCTCCTTGACGCTTTGGACGGCAAATACATAATGCCTGGACCCTCGGGATGCATAACCCGAGGCAATGCTCATCTTCTCCCGACAGGAATGAACTTCTATTCCATAGACCCGGAATCAATACCTACGATGCCTTCCTGGAAAGTGGGCAGGGATATGGCTGACCGGATGGTCGAACGTTACATAGATGAAAAGGGAGCCTACCCGAAGCAGGTGGGCCTTGTTCTCTGGTCAACTGACACGATGAAAACAGGAGGTGATGATATAGCTTATGTCCTTTGGCTCTTAGGACTTGAGCCCCTGTGGTCCGCATCCGGCGGTGCGGTAACCGGATTAAGGGTCATACCTCCAAAGGAGCTCGGGCGTCCGAGGATAGACGTCACACTTCGCATCAGCGGCCTCTTCAGGGATTCTTTCCCGAATCTTATCCGGCTCATAGACGACGGGATAAAGATGATATCCGAGCTTGACGAATCAGATGAGGATAACTATCTGTTAGCCAATCTGAGGAAGGACCTTGCGGAGAACATATCCTCGGGTCTCGACCCCGTACTGGCTAAAAGAAGAGCCAGAGTAAGGATATTCGGGGATCCGCCCGGCAATTACGGGGGCGGAGTGGATACTCTGATCGAAAGCTCTGAGTGGAAAGATAAGAACGATCTCAAGCGCGCTTTCCTAGAATGGGGAGGCTATGCCTATGGAACAGACCTTTCTGGAGAGGATATGAAGGATTTCTTCACGAAAAGGCTGGGCGGTATCGACGTCACAGTGAAGAATCATGAATCCAGGGAGCTGGATATACTGGATAACGACGATGATTTCGTATTCCTCGGAGGCATGAATGCAGCTGTAGAGGCCATAAGAGGAGAGAAGCCGGTTTCCATGATAGGAGACTCTTCGGATCCTGACGCTGTGGGGGTCAGGACACTGCAGGAAGAGACATCCTTTGTATTCAGGAGCAGAGTTCTGAACCCGAAATGGGTCTCTGGGCTGAAACGTCACGGTTACCGCGGCGTGCAGGAGCTATCCAATCTCGTCGATTACACTCTTGGCTGGGACTCCACGTCAGGATCGATAGAGGATTGGATGTATGAGAGCATATCCGAGAGGTTCCTTTTTGACGGCGATAACCGAAAATGGATAGAGGACAGCAATCCGGATGCGCTCCTGAATATGTCATCGCGCCTGTTGGAAGCTGCAGAACGCGGACTGTGGAATGCGAATCCAGAGACTCTCGATCGCATACGTTCGATATTCACCGACGCGGAGACGGCAGTTGAGCATCTGGGCCAGTAGATCACTGATGGTGCTCTATGCTCTTCTCCATATCGAAGTAATCTGCCACAATCTCATAAGGGATCTTCCACTTCTTGGCGACTCCGGGCAGGATCTCCTTCGTATGGTCCCTTATCACGTCATCCCAGATGCCGTGTACTATCACATGGAGCGTCAGCACTCCTTCGTATACTGTGTCAGTTCCCATATCGTCCTTGACCTTCGTGGCCGCATCGTAATCCACTATGCTGCTCATTATGCTCCCATCTTCCGATATGAGTATCGATTTGACATGACCCACCATATCCGCACCATGATCTAGGCAGTTCTTGGTCGCTATCCTCATGAGATCCTCTATGAAGCCGAGGATGTCCTTCTTTGGTATGCCTCTCTGGGATTTTATTCTTATTTCGATGGCATATTTGCCCAGCTCATCCACCGCCCTGTGTATCTCCAGGTGCAGACGGCTTCCCTCTACCGTCGGGTCATCGTGATCGTCGTGATCATGATCATCGTGATCATCATGCATCATTTCCCACCACCGGAATACTGCTTCTTCAGAAGTTCCGCTTCCACCGCATCGTCATACCTCGGAGATACTCTGGATTCTATGATCTCAGCTGCCAGGGCTATGCCTTCACCGGTCTCCGAGGACATTCGCCCAATCTCCGCTCTGGGGTTTATGTCCTTGATGAAGGACTCGCATTTGGCTATGCTCTCAGGTGTTGCTGAATCCACTTTATTGATGAAACAGACATCCGCCTCTCTTATCTGGGTCTCCACAAGCCTTCTTACGGCACGTATGAGCATATCTATTCTAGTAGCATCCACGAGGGTTATCACAGGGGCATGCTCGATTACCATCTCCGTCTTCGCTTCTGAGTATTCGGCAGCCCTTTTGAGACCCCATGGTATCGCAACGCCGGAGGGTTCGACTATCGTTATATCGGGATTGAAGGAATCATGAAGCTTCGCAAGGGTCTCTGCGAAAGAGCCTGCTATCTGGCAGCATATGCAACCTCCGGAGATCTCTCTTGCCTTCAAACCGTTGGCCTCGATGAACTTGGCGTCCACGCCTATCTCGCCCACGTCGTTTACCACTATTGCGATCCTGTAGTCCTTCTTCCTTAGCTCTGCAACTATCTTGAGAAGTGCTGTGGTCTTGCCGCTTCCTAAAAATCCGGCTATCTGTGCGATCTTCATCGAATGCCCTCAGACCGCATTAGTGTGCTTTGGTAAAAAGATGTTGTTCATTCGATTCAGACCATCTCAGAACCGTAACGCTCAGTATATGGCATAATTGGAAGGTGGCACATATATCTCAAAAACAGCCCCCTCACCCGGGACACCGACCTCTTTGATTGACAGCCCTGATGCGGATATCACACTGGATATCATGAAAAGACCCATTCTTTCCGTTTCGGTTATCTTTCCGGAGAACAGTCTGTCCTTCTGTTCTGCATTCACCCCTATGCCGTCATCCTCATAGATGAGTGTCAGATTTCCTTTGGATATCTTGTAGCTGATCTTGATCTTCGTGACCTTCTTTCCATGCTTCAAGGAATTGGATATCAGATTGGAGAAGACCCTGTGCAAGGCTGCATCCGCAAGGATCCTCAACCCGTCGACATTGACGGACACTTCCACGGGAATCTTGCTGAAGCCCCCTGTTGCACGGGAGATCACGTCAGAGAGGTCCTGCCATTCCGGATCCAGCAGACCCACTCTTCTGTAGGCCTTTACGAAATCTATGCTCTCGCGTATGTATGATACGGCCTTGGCCGCGGATTTTATGGACTGCTCGGGATTAGACTTGATATTGGCTATGGAATTCTGCAGTAGATCCACCTGATCTGACATTCCCTTGTATATTTTCTGATCAAGGATGTTTATGTTATGCAGAACCCCTTCCAGCATGCTGCTGGTCTTCTTATGCATCGTTATATCTTCGATTATCACTATGAAACCAGTATCCTCTTTGTCGGAAGCAGACGTGGCATTCATCAGAACGCGCGTGTCTTTCATAAAGAAATCCTTTCCCACCCTTATCTCCCTGGGCTCCGCCTTTCCGCTAACGGCTATCTCCTTGGACATATCGGACAGGACCTTCAAGAAACGGTTGTTCCACATGTCCGGAGGCGCATTGCCATTGTCCACTGCGGAAAGATCCATTATATCCTTAGCGAAGGTGTTGCACTCCACTATGCTGAGAGTCCTGTTCAAGACCATTATGCCTATTGGCGCATAATTGAGAACATCCCTAAGCTTCTGCTCAGTCTCCTGGGCCTGCTTGTGCAGCAGCCTCTCATAATGTATGCTGACCAAACCGTCCATCAAGAGCATGAACTGGTTCTGATCGCTCAAACTGTATTCCCCGATCTTGTTGGCGACACCCGCCGTACCAACAACCTTCCCCTTGTGCATAAGGGGGATCATCATCAGCCTGTGAAGAGGCGCGTGCCCCATGGGCGTCCCCCTCTTCGCCCTGCTGACGTTGGTGTTATAATCGTTCACGATGACAGTCTGTTTCAGCCTTATGGGCTCACCCCATATGCCCATCTCATCCAGCTTGTACGTCAGAGGACGGTCCCTTGTACGGCAGGCCTCCATGCCCCCGTGGGACCATGCCTGCATTGTGACCGTCCCCGTTCCCTCCTCGTACAACGCCACATACCCCATCTTGCTGTCAGTAAGGACGACCGCTTCCTCCAGAACGTAGAAGAGGATCTCGTGGAAGGAGAAATTGTGCATGCTGGCTACCCGGACCAGCGCTTTCAGCCTCCTTTCGTTGACCTCCCTTTCCCTCTTTATGCGCCAGGCTTCCACGGCCACGACGATCTTGGAGGTGAAATCCAGATAGAGATTCATTATCGGCCGGTCCCTGACTACGACATAATCTATCTTCTGCTCATATGCCCGGGATATGATCGTCTCATCTTCTCTGGAAGTCGTTATTATGAATGGTCTGAAGTCTTTCTTCTTGACCCTCGATTGAAAGATCTCGAAGGCATCGGTCTTCGGGGGATTGTGATCGCACACGAAACCGTCCACAGGAAGGGACGTTTCCAAAGTCTCCTCTATCTTGGAAGGATCACTGAGAGTAATGACTCTGATATCAGCATTCATCCTGCAGAGGTACATATTAGCCTGTGACAGGAAGTCTGCATCCCTGCTTATGATCATGACTCGATACATTTGGTAACCAGCTCGGGCTCGGCTGTTGCTTATGGTTTTTTTGTTTAAGATATCTTGCGCCTTCGATCCTTACCCAAACGTCCGAAGCATCGACAAAGGTATTTCATATATCTGACAGCCGTTCGTGACGATATGAGCCTGGGCCTGGGTTTTGACACCGGTGGAACGTATACTGACGCAGCCATATTGGATTTCGAGACTGGAAAGGTACTCCAGAAGGCCAAGTCACTAACCACTTATTCCGACCTCTCGGTAGGCATAGATTCCTCGGTGCGCAAACTGGATCCGGATCTTCTGAAGCTGGTCACCATGGTCTCGATGTCCTCAACACTGGCGACCAATTCTGTAGTGGAGGGGCGGGGAGGCAGGGTCGGACTTATCAGCATCGGGTTGGAATACAGCAAGACCGTTGCCGTGGACGCCTACTGCAGCAGCAGGGGGAGGTTCAACCTCTACGGCAGAGAGACCGAGGCGATGGAAGAAAGGAAGATCAGGGAGTTCCTGGAATCCGTCAGGGGGAAGATAGACGGCCTTGCAGTCTCCGGATATCTCAGTGTCAGGAACCCGTATCACGAGAAGAAGGTCAAAGCGATGTCCGACGAGATACTCGGGGTGCCTGTCGTCTGCGGACATGAGCTGTCCTCGAGCCTCGGATTCGATGAGCGGGCCGTCACTGCGGTGATGAATGCCCGCCTTCTCCCGATGATAAGGGAGCTGATAAACTCTGTAAGGAAATCTCTGGCGAACGCAGGCATAAAGGCACCTTTGATGGTCGTGAAGGGAGACGGATCCCTGATGAACGAGACTCTGGCACTTGACAGACCGATAGAGACCATCATCTCCGGGCCGGCGGCCAGTCTCATTGGTGCTAAAGCCCTATCCGGAAGAGATGATGCGATAGTCATAGACATGGGCGGGACAACCACCGATATCGGAGTTCTCAGAGGAGGGCAGCCGCGTCTTGAATCGGAAGGTGCTATGATAGACGGTAAGAGGACGAAGGTCCTGGCAGCCAACATAGCCACCACCGGCCTCGGAGGCGACAGCAGGATCGTCGTCAACAATAAGCAGCTATACGTCGGCCCTTACAGGGCAGTGCCGTTGTGCATAGCATCGACCCAATGGCCCTCCTTGAAGAGCAAGCTTGCAGCGATAGAGATGGACAGGAGGAGAAGACCCAGGAACGCCCACACTTATGATGGTATAATCCATGAGAGCGAGTTCTTCATATCCAGGGGGCGTCCTCCGGCAGATTTCATGAATGAGAAGGACCTTACATTCCTTAAGCTCGCTGAGAAGGAGCCTGTATCCCTCGCCGAAGCTTCCAGGATCACAGAAATACATCCGATGACGTTCAACATCTCCCGGATGGAGAGGGGCGGCGTGATACAGCGCATAGGCTTCACTCCCACGGATGTCCTCCACGCTGACGACACCTATCTGGAATATGATGCCGAAGCCTCGAAACTGGGCGCAGAATACATGTCTTATCTTATGGATATCGGGACCGATGAATTCCTGGCACTTGCCAAGAACAAGGTGATCGACAAGTTGGCGGAAGCACTGGTAAAGGACCTCGTGATAGAGGAGACAGGAATGGAGAGCCCGACGATGGCGGACACGGATTTCATGAGAAAATCCATCTCCGGGAAGTTCGGGAAGGACTACGGCTGCTTCATGAGATTCAACAAACCGATAATCGGGATAGGGGCTCCTGTCAACGCCTATTTCCCTGAGATGGCCAAGAAGTTCGATGCGGAACTTCTATTGTTGGAGAACTCCGACGTAGGGAATGCCGTGGGCGCTATAACTGGTAGCATAGTTGAGACGATACCCATCGTCATAAAGCCTATGGACGGCAGCGTTCAGGAAGAGAATCCGCGCTCCGTCATGATAGCCCCCTTCGAGATCAAGGAATTCGTTAGGCTGAGCGATGCGATAGCATATGCCACAAAGTACGGCACCGAGGAGGTCCTGGGAATCGCGAAAGGACATGGAGCGATAGATCCTTCCGTGACTGTCAGAAGAGAGGAACAATGGTTCGGAGGCAACAGCAAAAACGGCATACTTGTTGAGATGACCCTGTACATCACGGCTGCAGGCAAGCCTAGGTTCACGGGCCAATGATCTTCATATTTTGGGCCCCATAACATTCATACAGAATGTTCCAGATACCACATTATCAGCCTCAGTATCACCATCGTCATGGACCCGTATGCAAGGTTACGGTCTGTTCGGTTCCTGCGTTATGTTTTAAGGGTCCACCTTCATAAGGTCAATATGTTCAGAATAGGCTGCCATCTCTCCGTAGCAAAAGGATATTTGGATATGGGCAGAACCGCCTCATCCATCGGCGCCAACACTTTCCAGTTCTTCACCAGAAATCCCCGCGGAGGAAGCGCGAAGGCCATCGACCCGGAAGATGTTCGCAAATTCTTGGAATTCTCCGAAAATAACGATATAAAACACATACTGGCACATGCCTCATACACTCTCAACGGGGCTTCCGCTGACCCCGGCGTGAGAAGATTCGCAACAGAGTCCATGGCCGATGACCTCAAAAGAATGGAGTTCACGCCAGGTAATTGCTACAATCTGCACCCAGGCAGCCATGTTGGGCAGGGCTTAGAAAAGGGAATCGGTCTTGTCATAGATATGCTGGATTCGGTGATGGAAGAGAGCCAGACCACCACTGTTCTTTTGGAAACAATGGCCGGCAAAGGCTCAGAGATCGGCAGGACATTCGAGGAGCTCAGGAATATAATTGACGGAGTCACTATGCAGGATCGAATAGGGGTCTGCCTGGATACATGCCACGTTTTCGATGCGGGTTATGACATAGTGAACGATCTCGGCGGAGTCTTGGATGAGTTCAACGATATCTTGGGCCTAGAAAGGCTGAAGGCTGTGCACATAAACGACAGCGTCAACGGTGCAGGCTCCCATAAGGACCGTCATGCAAGGATAGGAGAGGGCAGCATCGGTCTGGAGGCAATGGTCCGCATCATCAACGAGCCACGTCTGAGAAGATTGCCCTTCTATCTGGAGACTCCGAATGAGCTTCCCGGATATGCGGAGGAGATCTCCGTTCTCAGATCCCGCTATGTTGGTCAGTAGCCTTTCTGGAACAAGCTCTTGGTCCTGAATCTGGGCTCGCAGGTCACATTGACACCCAGGCTCCTGAGGACAGACTCATCTCCGGGCTCCAGCATCACAGAGGAGTGGAATTCGCAGCCCCTCAGTTTCGGGAGCTGCTGAAGGACCTTTTCCGCCATTGGGTTCGTGATCGCGCACACTGACAAGGATATGAGGGTCTCGTCCAAGTGCAGTCTCGGGCTGCTTCCCCCCATGTATTTAACCTTCAGCTCCTGGACAGGTTCCAGTACGTACGGGGAGAGCAGATGCACATTATCCTCTATATCAGCCAATTCCTTGACCGCATTGAGCATCATCGCAGAAGGGGCAACCATCATCGATGATTCCTTCCCTGTGACGATCTTACCGTTGGGAAGTTCTATTGCCGATACTGGCTTGGTTTTCACCTCGGGGTGCCCGCGAACAGCGTTCACCACTTTCCTGTCATCGGGACCCGTACCCGCCTGTTTCAGCAGAAGCTCCAGCTTGATCACTGCTTCCTCTGAGGCCGTGCCCCTCTTCTGATCGCAAAGCGTCCAGAAGTAACGGCGGACTATCTCCTCTTTGGCAGCCCTGATCACCGCAGCCTCATCCGCTATGCAATTGCCTGCCATGTTAACGCCCATGTCAGTAGGAGATCTGTAAGGAGACTTCCCGAATATATGCTCGAACATAGCCTGCAGCACAGGGAATATCTCTATATCTCGGTTATAATTGACAGCCGTGACGCCGTGCGCCTCCAGGTGGAACGGGTCTATCATATTCAGATCGTTCAGGTCGGCCGTGGCCGCTTCATATGCCAGATTCACTGGATGCTTCAGAGGCAGATTCCATATAGGGAAGGTCTCGAATTTCGCATACCCTGATTTTATACCGCGCTTATTATCATTGTAAAGCTGGGAAAGGCATACCGCCATCTTCCCGCTGCCGGGTCCCGGCGCAGTCACCACCACCAAAGGCCTCTCGGTATCCACATAATCATTCTTCCCGAATCCGTCATCGCTCACCACCTTCTGGATATTGGAAGGATAGCCTGCTATGATGTAGTGCTTGTAATTCTTCACGCCGAAGGCCTTCAGCCTGCTGCAGAAAACGTCTGCGGATACCTGGCCGGAATAATGGGTTATAACGACGCTACCTACGAAGAATCCCCTGTCCCGGAAAGAATCAATTAGACGCAGAACGTCCATATCATACGTTATGCCTATGTCGCTGCGGGTCTTGTTTTTCTCCATGTCGAAGGCACTGATGACCAGAACGAACTCTACCTGGTCCTTCATGGAATCCAGCATGCTGATCTTGGAATCCGGGTGGAATCCCGGGAGCACTCTTGCAGCATGATTGTCATCGAATATCTTACCGCCGAACTCCAGATACAGTTTCCCGCCGAACTTCGATATGCGCTCGCGGATGTGTTCCGACTGAAGCTTTATGTACTTCTCGTTATCAAAAAACTGCGGGTTCTTCATTCTGAACCCTCCGAGACGGATAAGAGCATAAGATAATATGTTCATTTAAGATAAAGAGATATCCCCGCTCCCGAAAATGGATAAAGTAAAATGTTTGGAAAGGGGATTTCAGAGACCTCACTCGTCCTCTTCTTTGATGTTTATTGGCGCACTGCGGCAATTGCCGCAGTCTGCGCAATTGCCGCAGCACCCCCTCCTCAGCCTGTATGCTCCGACACCTGCAAGAGCCAGTATCAGCAGCACGGCCGCAAGGACCAGGACAGTCGCAGAGGACATCATGCTGCCTCCGCCGGGACCTCATCCTCAGGCTCACCGGGGTTCCTGAAGAACAGGTATCCCGTCCCGATGACGAGCAGAGCCGCGGGTATGAGCCAAAAGGAAGGAGTCCCCTGGATAGCCAGACCGAACTGGTACACTGCAAGGGCAACGACATACGCGAATGCGCACTGGTACCCCACCGCGAGCGCTGTCTCCTTCCAGGATCCAAGCTCTCTGCGCATGGCGCCTATGGCCGCGAAGCACGGGGCACACAACATGTTGAAGAGCAGGAAGGAGAAGCCCGCCAGAGGAGTCATTATCGTTGCCATGTATGTCCATATCTCCGCTCCGTCCTCAGCCACAGCTTCCATTCCGAAGAGTATGCCGAAGGTGGAGAGGATGTTCTCTTTGGCTACAAGACCCGACAGGGTTCCCACTACTGCTCTCCAGTCTCCCCACCCCAAAGGCGAGAATGCCGGACTCAGGGCATTGCCTATGGATGCCAGCATCGAGGATTCGGCCCCAACCGGGTTGAGACCCCAGTCATACGATGTCAGAAGCCATATCAGTCCGCTTGCCAAGACTATTATCGTTCCTGCCTTCTTCACGAAGTGCCAGGACCTGTCCCCCATGCTCAGGACGACATTCCTCGCACTTGGCACATGGTAATCCGGAAGCTCCATTACGAAGGGGGATGCCTTTCCGAAGGCACCTCTGATCTTCTTCAGTATCACTCCGGACACCAGTATGGAGAATACTCCGATGAAGTAAACGGAAACTGCTATCCACGCAGATCCTCCGAAGAGCGCTCCGGAGATCAGAGCTATCACCGGGAGCTTCGCCGAGCAGGGCATGAACGATGTCGTCATGGCCGTTATCTTCCTATCTCTCTCATCCTCTATCGTACGTGATGCCATTATACCGGGGACAGCACAGCCGGTCCCGACGATTATTGGTATGAAGGACTTCCCGGAAAGACCGAACCTTCTCAGTATGCGGTCCATGACAAAAGCTATCCTTGCCATGTATCCGCTGTCCTCAAGAAGAGCCAGCAATAGGAACAGTACTAAGAGCTGAGGCAGAAAGCCAAGTACAGCTCCCACACCTGTTATTATGCCGTTCACAATAAGCGAGACAAGCCAATCCTCCACACCCATTCCCGCAAGCCAATCCGCCGTGCGTGGCAGCACGTTCTCTTCGAACACCGTCTCGTTGACCCAATCGGTCATATATCCGCCTACGGAGGTTATAGAAAGATAGTAGACAAGGAACATTACGGCTGCGAATATGGGTATAGCGAGCCAGCGGTTGGTTACAACCTCATCTATACGGTCGGTGACGCTCTTCCCGCCCTTCTCAGATTTTTGATATATGCCTCTGACCAAGGAATCCACGACCTCATACCTTGCGGACGCAATGATCGCTTCCCCGTCGTCGCCCAAGGAGTCCTCTGTGCGTCTGACCGTTTCCAAAGCTCTTTCCAGTACCGGGGACGGTAGCGCTTCCGGCACATGGGGGTCATGCTCCATCACCTTGATCGAGTACCAATACAGAAGATCATCATCTATGTGCCCTTCCAATATGCCGGAGATCTCGGAAATCGCCTTTGAGAGCTCACATTTGAAAAATTTCTTTGGGATCCTCGTTCCGTAAGAAGCCTGTTCCAAAACCGTTGCGGCCAGATTCTCCAACCCTTCCCTTTTGAGTGCTGACACCCTTATTACCGGACAGCCGAGCCTCTCGGACAGCTTCTTCTCGTCAACGGTGTCTCCCCTCCTCTCGACGACATCACTCATGTTGAGGGCCACCGTCACCGGAATCCCCATCTCGAGAAGCTGAATCGTGAGGATCAGGTTCCGCTCCAGATTCGTCGCGTCAACCACGTTGATCACTGCGTCTGCACTGCCTTCCGCCAGGAATCTCCTCGATACCTCCTCTTCCGGAGAATAAGGAGATAATGAGTACACGCCGGGGAGATCCGTTACCGTGACGTCCCTGGCTTGCCTCAGTTTGCCTTCCTTCTTCTCAACAGTGACACCTGGCCAGTTCCCGACACGCTGAGAACCGCCCGTAAGAGCGTTGAACAGCGTCGTCTTACCGCTGTTGGGATTTCCTATCAATGCTATGTTCTTCTTCATCTCAAAACCTCTTCACGGAAGGTCATAATGGCTCTACGCCGACCGATTCCGCATCCTTCTTCCTGAGGGTCAGCCTGTATCCTCTCACTAGAAACTCCACTGGATCACCCAGAGGAGCCGCTTTCAAGACCTCTATCTCACATCCTTTCAGAATGCCCATATCCATGAGCCTCCTCTTCAGGATCCTGTCACCGGAGACGGAGATGACTTTGACCCTTTCACCTTCCTCAACATCCTTAAGGGTCCTCATGCCCCCACCTCCTCCACGTGCACATTGGCCACCAGGGACCTGTCCAAGGCTACCCTCGCTCCCATTATGCTCACGATGAATGATCCGTTGACCAACGAGAGCACCTTTACGTGGGCCCCCTCAACAAAACCTAGGTCCATGAGACATTTCCTACGCTTATCGTTCCCGACTATCTTCGATATTCGTTTCTCTTCTCCGGGTAGGGCAAAAATCAGCTCCATTTCCATCATGCTCCTTGAGAGGACAATATTTAGGAATACCTAATCCTCGTAGAGGACTAATATAGCTGCAGTATAAATAATTTAGGATATCCTTATTCAGTTATACCTAAATCTAATTCTGAATAAGGATGCAGACACGGAAATCGAGAAATCGGAACGCTGACGTAATGTACTTTTATGTTCTCTGTGCGATATGCTATCATGGACCAAAAGGCGCATTGGAATTCTGTGTTCGAGAAGGACAGAAGCCGGTTCGGGGACAAACCAAGCGAATTCTGCCGCTTCTGCTACGAGATAGCGAAAACAGCGGGATACTCAGACCTTCTGGAGCTCGGGGCCGGACAGGGGAGGGACAGCTGCTTCCTCTCTGCCGAGGGATTCAAAGTGACGGCTGTGGATTACAGTAAGGTATCCTGCAGCCAGCTTGAGGAGAGATCCCCCGATCTAACCGTTCTCCGCAGGGACATAAGGGAAGGACTGAACCTCCCGGAGGATTCCTTCGATCTGTGCTATTCCCATATGCTCTTCACCATGGACTTCAGAGAGGAGGAGCTCAGGAAGGTCGCGAAGGAGCTTTCACGGATCATAAGAGGCAACGGCATGATAATGTTCTCTGTTCGCAATAAATATGACAAATGCTACGGTCTGGGCGAGAATCTGCACGAGGACGTTTGGGAATACAACGGATTCGCGGTCAGATACTTCTCTGAGGAAGATCTAGACATTATATCGGAAAGATTCGAAGTGCTGAGAACTGACCGATTCGGGGAGGACGGCAGGGACCTCTTCGGGGTTGTTCTCAGAGTCCTTCCGCAAGACGGAAAACAGCGCGCTTCTCATCCCGGGTCGCTGCCCGATATTTCCCGGGTTCCAGGTCCCCGAGGGTGATCGGTCCGACCCTTACACGGACCAAGCGGACCACATTGTAGCCGAAGTGCTCGCACATCCTCCTTATCTGAAGATTCAGACCCTGGGTTATGATTATCCTGAATCTGTACTTGCCTATTCGCTCTACCACGCATGGCCTTGTAACTGTATCTAAGATGGGCACTCCTGCGGCCATGCTTTTGATGAATCTCTCATTTACAGCCTTGTCAACGGTTACGATGTATTCTTTCTCATGACCGTGCCTTGACCGCATCAGACCGTCAACCAGCTCTCCTTTGTTGGTCAGCAGGAGCAGTCCTTCCGAGTCCTTGTCCAGCCTCCCTACGTAGGTTATCCTCTTCGGGTAGTTTATGTAGCTTATTACGTTGTCCTTCTCTTCCTCGGCACTGGTGCATACGAGGCCTTTGGGCTTGTTGAATAACAGGAGCACGGAAGTCTCCTCCCTCTTTATCGGTTCGCCGTCCACAGAGACCGCGCTTCCGTCCTTCACTGTGTCCCCGGGCACCGCCGTACGACCGTCAATGGATACTCTGCCCTCTTCAACGAGCTTATCAGCCTGTCTTCTGGAACACAGTCCGGAATCGGCGATGAATTTGTTAATGCGGGTGCCCATGGTAAGTCAACACAGGTTCAGTAGAAAAAGGATGTTCATAAGAGGTTTGGGGAAGGGCTCACTCCGTTTCTTCGTGGATGTGGTCGTACTCCCCCTTCTGCATCCACTTCGGACCGACCCAATTCCATCTGCCCAGCAGATGCATGACGGCGGGCACCAGATACGTGCGCACCAGAAGTGCGTCCACCAGGATGGCGAACCACAGGGCGAACCCGAACTGCTGCAGCATCGGCGAGGACGAGAGCATCATGGTGCCGAATGCGGAGCTCATGATTATCCCGCATATGGTGATCACCGCCCCGGTGCTCTCCAGGGCATGGACGATGGCGTCGTCGTTGCTCATTCCCTTGGAGACGTTCTCCCTGATGCGGGTGGTGAGCAGGATATCATAGTCCATACCGAGACCCAGGCATACCACGAAGAGCACGATGGGCAGGATCCAATACACAGGGATGCCGAGGACCCCTGCGAACAGGAGGTGCGTAAGACCCAGTGTCCACACTATGCTCATGACTATCGTCAGTATCGCACGCAGAGGCGTGAGGTACGACTTCATCACGAAGAACAGCAGTATGAATATGAGGGTCATGACCAGCACCTCGATGAGGAAGAACTCGTCACTGACCACCTGGGATACGTCATAGGTAAGAGCCGTGGCTCCGGTGACGTATGTGGCACCGATCAGCTCCGGATCCTTGTCCTCGGCGATTATGCTCCTTATCTCCCCAATGGTGCTCATGGATCTGTCCGATGTGGGGACATCCTCCAGCATGACGGTCATCTTGATGTACTGACGGCCGTCGTGGGATGACGAAAGCGTGCCCATCTTATAGTTCAATATGTAGTCGATAACTTGGTCAGCATTATCTATATTAACACCTTGCATCGCTGCAAAACCGACAAGATTATCCCACTCCACAGGATCATTCTCACTGATATATGCAATCTGATTAACGGAGTTAACTACTGCCTCAGGGAAAGGTTTCTGAATTTCACTCCAATTTGCACGTATCTCACTCCAGTGTAGAAGACCCAACACTGCCCCCACATTGTCGCTCTTACTCTGAAGATTTACTCCCATCGTCTCTGTTTCAATACGATACTTTGAGCCATAATTTTGATCTGAATTCCAATTCAAGACTCCAAGAGTTACCAGACCATCTGGCATATCAAAAGGCAACAACTCCGCCACATTGTGATTCGCTTCTATCACGACGTAAGTGGGCATCAGGATGCCCCCGTCTGCATTCTCTACGATAGAGTTCACACCGCTCTTGGATTCGCTGTCGGACATAACCGCGATGGAATCGTAGGACGATGTGTGCGTCGTCGCCACGTATGCCATCGGCACGGTGATCAGAAGAGCGGCGGCGACTATCGCGCCGGCGTGCCTCAGGGCGAAAGCTGAGGATGCCTTGAAGTACCTGGCACCTAGCCTGGACATCTTCCCGTAGCTCCCTCTCATGGCCTTACTGCCCTCTTTGTAGGTCTCCACCTTGGAGGGCCAGAATATCCTGTCACCGATAACGGCGATGACTGCCGGTATCAGAGTAAGAGCGGCCAACAGCGCGAAAACAATACCGAGGGCCATGACCGTGCCCATGGAGCTGATCATCTCATAACTGCATATGGACATAGCACCGAATCCGATGATGACGGCGCATCCGGAAATGGTAATGGATTCTCCGGCCCATACTATCGATTCCTTCAGTGAATCGTGATGGTCCTTGCCGGATTTCCTTTCCTCACGATACCTTGCCATTATGAAGATGCAGTAATCGCATCCCGCCCCCAGCATGGACACGAGCACCAATGTGCTTGTGATGTAGTAAATGGACATTATCTGCGCCAGACCCAGCATCACCATGAGGGTTATCGCATACGCGAAACCTATCACGATAGGCGGAGTGGTCGCGGATATTACGGACCTGAAGAAGAGCCCGATCAGGACCAGGATAAGGAGGATGGTCACCGGATCTATCCTCTTGACGTCCTCCATGGAACTGGCTTCTGTATCATGGTATATGGCAGCGCTTCCGGTCACATATGTTGTGGGATTAATGGTGTCAGTCTTGGTGTCTGAGACAAGATCCCTAAGGCTCTGCACCTCGGATGAAGGGTCGTATGCCTCAGGGAAACTGACGGAAACGAGGAATACACCACCTACCCCTGTCGAAGAATAAGGTCCTATGACGGTCGCCACAGCCTTTTCGCCTTCGGTCGTTGAATATCTCAAAGGCACCGCTGTTGCCAGTAACGCAGCGAATTGGGTCGCAGATGTCTTTTGGGCATCGTCGTCGTATTCTATGACCACGATCATTGCCGCATCCCCGTTGCCGTTACCGAAATAATTGACATCGGAGAGTATCTCGCTCCCCTGGATCGATTCAGTGGTCGTCCCCGCTCCCGTCTCCCCGTAGGTAAGGGCTTTCGCGGGATCGGAGAGAACCATATATGCGAAGGGGGAAGCGATCAGCAGTACAATTATCCAGAGAGCGATCACGTGCTTCGGATATCTCATTATCTTTTCTGCCAGTTTCTCAAACATAAAATATCGCCGCTATCCGATTAGCAAGGTAGACTATTACTGTATATAATAATTTTGAACACGTTCAAAAAAGCACATCTCGCAAAGCATATCCGACCCTCAAATAACCTCTTTGAGATGAATTTTTTTGAACATGTTCAAATAGTCATTCCTCATTCGTTGGATATGTAATGAACCAGGAACCGAGGACGACCAAAGGGATCGGGATCAATCTCATACCCCGCAAGGGCAACGAGCAGAGGAGACAGGAAATGAGAGACAAGATCCTCAAGGCCTCCGCTTTCCTCTTCAAGGAAAAAGGATACTCTCAAACGACCATGAGGCAGATTTCCCAAAGAGCGGGAGTCCTCACAGGCAGCCTCTATAACGTCTTCCCCGGCAAAGAAGACATCCTGAAGACAATGATCGATATGTCCTATGACAGTGCCCTGAAGCAGTATGAGAGGCACTTCAATACCAAGGACGACCTGCTTGTGGCATTGGCGTTCCCTCTGGCACTTGAGTTCTATTCTGCTAATAGGAACAAGAGGGCCGCGGAGACCCTCCATGAGGCGCATAGTTCCTGGACTGTTGTCAACAGCATGGCCGACAGGACCATGGAATGGGTGGCCGGAAGAATGGAGGACTACGGTCTGAGACAGGATCGGTCTGAGATCAAGGACAGGTTCCTCGCTCTCCTGGGCGCCGTCGGTAACCTGATATCGAAGACGCACTTCACAGGCGAAGGAGACTACAGAAAGGACCTTAAGAAATCCCTTGAGGTGTTCTGCGCCCTGTTCAAGCTGCCCGCTTACGATCTGGATTCAACCGTCGAGAGAATGGACGGGATGCTCTCGGAGAACAGCATAGTGATAGGCGAGTACCATATCTGAACCGCTATCTATTTTATCGGGACCTCAGATACTCAGTCGGTGAAGGTATGACTGACGAAAAGGCGATAAGGGAAGCCCAGGAGAAGTTCGGCGTATTATTGAGAAAACAGCTGGACAGAGTCGAGAGGCTGAAGAAGGAAGGGGACTGGATTGATTATTCCAAGCTCGACAAGATGATCATCGGAGTCTGCGGGGGAGACGGCATAGGCCCGTACATCAGCGCATCCGCCCAAAGGGTGATGGAGTTCCTGCTCGCAGATAAGATAAAGGCCGGCAAGGTTGAGATACGCGTCATAGACGGCCTCACCATAGAGAGGCGCGCCCAGGTCATGAAGGCCATTCCTGACGACACCCTTGAGGAGCTGAAACAGTGCCACATCATCCTGAAGGGACCCACCACGACCCCCAAGAAAGGGGACGAATGGCCCAATATAGAGAGTGCCAACGTGGCGATGAGGAAGGAGCTTGACCTCTTCGCCAATGTAAGACCCGTCAGCGTCCCCGAGCTCGGCATAGACTGGACGTTCTTCAGGGAGAACACCGAGGGAAGCTACGCTCTGGGAAGCGAGGGCATGGATGTCACCCCGGACCTGGCGATGGACTTCTGCGTTGCCACCAAGCAGGGCACCGAAAGGATCACCAGAGCGGGATTCGAGCACGCCAAGAAGACCGGGAAGAATTACGTTTCCGTTATAACCAAAGCGAACGTCATCAAGACCACCGACGGCAGATTCCTGTCCACAGCCGAAGAGGTGTCCAAGGATTACCCCGGCGTAAAATGGGACGACTGGTTCATAGACATACTCACCGCTAAGCTCCTGGATCCTGCCAGGAGGAGCGATTTCAGGGTGTTCGTTCTCCCGAACCTCTACGGAGATATAATCACAGATGAGGCTGCCCAGATACAGGGAGGTGTCGGCACCGCCGGCTCTGCGAACCTGGGGAAGAGATATGCCATGTTCGAGGCCATACACGGCTCAGCGCCCCGTATGGTCACCGAGGGGAGAGCCCAGTACGCTGACCCGAGCAGCATGATCAAGGCCGTGGCCATGATGATGGACCACATAGGCGAGACTGAGAAGGCCAGGAAGCTGGGGATGGCCCTGGACATCTGCTGCCAGTTCGAGAAGCGTCTGAAGGTCACCGGCAGGAGCACGGGAGCGACCGGCAACGAGTTCGCCGACTACGTCATGGACACGATGCAGAGAGCGGACCTGGAGAAGGCCTGGAAGAAGCACGTGGATGCAGCCGTCGCCGCTGCCAAGAACTGATCCAATGCTCCTCAGGGCGGAGTCCGTCACCAAATCCTTCGGACCCGTGAAGGTCCTGACAAAGGCGGACCTCCAGATAAATGAAGGGGACAGTGTCGGCCTCATCGGTGTCAACGGTGCGGGCAAGAGCACCTTCCTCAGGATACTATTGGGAGATGAGCGCTGCGATACCGGTGAGATAATAAGGAACACCGAGAGGATCGGCTACCTTCCGCAGTTCGCAGATTCGTCGGATGCTACCGTCAGAGAGGTCCTCGGACGGCCCTACGGACATCTGGAGCACATACGCAGGAGGATGAGGGAGCTCGATTCCATGATGAGCTCTGGTGAGGATATCGACTGGAACTCCGTCACTTCAGAGTACGCCGTTCTGGAGAGCGAATTGGGCGGCAATAAGGCCAACGACGAGAAGACACAGTTGGCCGCCCTGAGGAGAGTCGGTCTCCCCCTAGAATTCATGGACCGCCCCATGGCCACCCTCAGCGGAGGAGAGCGCACCAAGGTCATGCTTTCCAGAGTCGTCATTCAGGCGGAGGGATGTGACGTCCTTTTCCTGGATGAGCCCACCTCCCACCTCGATATCGAGACAGTGGAGTGGCTGGAGGACTTCCTGCTCAACTCACATGTGGCAACCGTGATAATCAGCCACGACAGGTATTTTTTGGACAAGGTTGTCACCAGGGTCTGCGAGATCTCCAACGGTAAGACCAGGGAATACAAGGGCAACTACTCCTCATTCCTGGAGAAGAAGATGCTGGACCTGGATCGCATGGAGAAGGAGTACCGCAAGTACACTATCCAGAAGAGAAGGCAGGAGGAGATAGCCGCCGAGATGCACCGTGACCAGTGGTTCTCCGCCGTTCATAAGACAAGGCTGAGGATGGCCGAGAAGCTGGAAGAGAAGGAATCTCCCGAGGCCATGAAGAACATAACCGTCAGGATACAGGCCGCGCCTAAATCCGGTAAGAACGTGATAACGGCCAAGGATCTGACAGTGGAATTGGGCGGAAGGCGGATAATCGATAAATTCTCCGTTGATGTCCATAAAGGTGAGAAGATCGGTGTGTTCGGAGCCAACGGTCAGGGCAAGAGCACACTGGTAAAGGCACTGTTAGAGAAGATACCTTCAGGAGGAGAGCTTTGGATGGCCCCCGGGGCCAAGATAGGCTACTTTGACCAGAACCACGGCGACCTCATACCTTCATTCACCGCGGAAGAGCAATTGATGCATATCATAGGCAGAGATAGACGAGGAGAGGCCAGACAGCTGTTGGCCCGGATGCTTCTGACAGGAGAGAGGGTGGAGAAGCCAATATCCACGCTCTCGGGAGGCGAAAGGGCAAGGGTCGCCCTGGCCGTGCTTCTGATGAAGGAAACGAACCTCCTCATACTGGATGAACCGACGAATTATCTCGATATACCGTCGAGACACGCCGTAGAAGAGGCACTGGGCGAATATGACGGGACCATAATAGCGGTGACGCACGACAGATACTTCCTGGATACTGTTTGCAACAGAGTCTGGGAGGTAAAGGACGGAGAAGTGGCGGCCTATGCAGGGACATATTCCTCGATGAGGGGCAGGCCCAATGTTCGGGAGATAGTCATCGACGCAGACGAGTACCGTGTTCAGGCGCCGTTCACCAATTGGGTCACAGGCAAGAAATTCGCCAAAGGAGACCGCGTGCTGGTGGCACCTTCTGAGATGAAGAGCTATGAATGGGCAATAGAGCAGGATAAGATGCGCAAGACCGGAGGAAGGCAGCGCAAGAAGGTCTCTGTGGAAGAGGCCCCTTAGCAGCGCTCTATCTCTTTCACTCTGTCGTCAAAGGGATCGTTGCTCTTCTTGAGCTCCGTGTATAGATACAGGAGCTCATCAGAAGTAACGCTCCTGTGCAGATCGACCGCAGCCCTCCGAGTCATTATGAGGAGCTTCTCCGCATCGTCTTTTGACAGCTCGATCCCGCGGTTCGCCAGGTCTGCGATCAATGTCTTGGATCCAGAGTGCTTACCGATGATGATCTTCCTCTCGAGCCCCATCTCCGCTGGGTCGTAAGGCTCATAGTTCTGAGAGCTCTTCAGGACGCCGTCCGCGTGTATGCCTGCCTCGTGAGCGAAGCAGTTCGATCCGAGCATAGGCTTGGATATGTGTATCGGGCGCCCGGATGCATGGGAAACGAACTCCGCCAGCGGTTTGAGCTTGCGGGTGTCGATGCCCGTGTCCATCTTCAGCAGGTGGTGGCAGGTCATCACTATCTCCTCAAGGGCTGTGTTACCCGCCCTTTCGCCGAGACCGCCCACGGTTGTGCTGATGAACTTGGCCCCGGCCTTCACTCCTGCCAGAGAATTCGCATTGGCCAGGCCGAAATCGTTGTGGGTGTGCATCTCCACATCTATCCCAACCAGCCGGATTATAGTCCTGACCCTCTCCTCTGCGGTGAAAGGTTCCTCACGACCTATGGTGTCGCAATATCTGATACGGGATGCGCCTGCTTCCTTTGCCGCTTTCGCGAAAGCAATAAGGAACATGAGATCCGCACGGGATGCGTCCTCTGCATTACATGATATGTAGAATCCGTGATCCGCCGCATACTGGACGGACTCGGTCACCTGCTCAAGCACCCACTCTCTGGATTTCTTGAGCTTGTGCTCTATATGAATGTCAGAAGAGGACATGGACAGGGCGACAGAATCAACGTCACAGTCTATGCTCGCATTGACATCGTTGACATTGGCCCTGTTCCAACCGAGAATGGATGCATCAAGGCCCATGTGGGCTATGTGCTTTATAGCGACCTTCTCGTCCCCTCCCATGATGGGTATGCCGCACTCGATCTGAGGAACGCCTGCATCATCAAGCATTTGCGCTATCCTGTACTTCTCGATATTCGCAAACACTACTCCCGCAGTCTGCTCTCCGTCCCGGAGAGTGGTGTCGCAAACGACAACCTGGCGGTCCAGTTTCTTCAATACAGCGTCCTTGCTCATTATTGTCCATCCATTGGTTAATATCCCG
>JAQVOB010000048.1:0-6908 GCA_028702835.1 Candidatus Methanomethylophilaceae archaeon | reverse complement strand
GCTCTGGAGGTCGCCGGAGACATGGGAATACCCAGGGATGCGGAGATAGTCTTCGAATAAAGTCAGACCTATTCAGGCCGGGGATGATCCCCCTGGACAGGGAATGGAGTAATTACTTATTGCATCAGGCCCGTGTTCGGCTGACTGTTCGGGAACGGACCCCCTCGGGAAGCGGGAGGAAGGGGCCCGACGATCGAAAAGGATACAATGTCGCTTACCGAATCGCTCCAGGGAATAATCGGGCTCGTCGATGAGAACATCTGGTACATAGCATTCGTCCTGATCATCGGCGGCGGGATCTATCTGACGTTCAGCTCTAAAGGGGTCCAATTGACCCATTTCGTTGAATCCCTGAGGCTCTCGCTTTTCGGATCTAGGAAGACCAGCGCCAGGGCGGTGACATCCTCGGAGGCCTTCTGGGTGGGTGTCGGCGCCCGCATAGGCATAGGCAACATCGCGGGGGTCGCCATAGCCATCATCATGGGCGGCGCCGGAGCGATATTCTGGCTCTGGATATTCGCGCTGATAGGCGGGGCCAGCTGCTTCGCCGAGTGCACCCTCGGTCAGATATTCAAGGAGAAGAAACCGGACGGTCTGTTCCACGGCGGCCCGGCGTACTACATAAGGGACGGTCTCAAGAGCCCCCGGTTCGCCGCCTTCATCTCCGTACTGCTGATCGCCACATATTCAGTGGGTTTCATAGGGATACAGGCCACCAGCGCCAACAGCGCCTTCGTTACCGCATTCCCCTTCGACGGCAACGACATCCTCTTCGCGGTGATACTCGCAACGGTCGCCGCCCTCATAATGTATCGGGGGATCAAAGGTGTTGCCAGGGCCTCTGCGAAGATGGTCCCCGCCATGGCGATGCTGTGGTTTATCGTGGTCATCGCAACGATAGTATCGAACTGGAGGTTCTTGGACGATGCCGTCGTCATGATATTCGAAGGAGCATTCGGTATGGACAGCATACTCGGCGGAACGCTGGGCGCTGCTGTTCTGTGGGGCCTCAAGAGGGGGGTGTTCTCCAACGAGGCGGGCATAGGTTCCGTACCGAACGTATCATCGGCTGCTGATGTGGGACACCCGGTGGAGCAGGGTCTGGTTCAGAGCTTCGGCGTTTTCATGGACACCCTCATATGCACCGGGACGGCATTCGTCATACTGACGGTACCGCAACTGGTGACCTCGGCGGGCCAGGAGGGCGGAGTGCCGCTGGTGGCGGAGGCATTGAGCACGGGCCCTCTGGGTCAGTACTCCGCGGCGGCATTGGCGATATTCATACTGCTTTTCGTTCTTGCAAGCATCGTCAGCTCATTCTCCCTCTGCGAGGCGAATGTGAAGTTCCTGTCCAACAAACCGGTCTACTCCAAGCTGCTGAAGATCGTCATAATCTCCACGGTCTTCATCGCAAGCCTTGCGCCGGCAGGTCTGATTTGGAGCCTGGCGGACGTGTTCATGGCGATACTGGGGATAAGCAACATGACCGCAGTGCTTCTTCTGAGAGGATACATAGCGGAAGCGCTGAAGGATTACAGAAGGCAAAGGTCTGAGGATAAGGATCCGATGTTCAGAGTGGGAGATATGCCATTGGACATATCCGGGATCACCGTTTGGGGGGACAGATCGGGCATTGATCCCGGGACGAAACCCCGTATACGGAAGGGATAGTGCGACCATCGACATCGAGATCACCGACTGTCCAATCGGGGTTCCTGCCGTCGTTCTCCTTTTCGACCCTTCTCAAAAACAGAGGCCGGAGTTTCAGCATATTATGCGCATGTATCCGATTTGCTTACTATTAATCAAAATATATGGAAAGTAACGGGCCATATGCACGATTTGGACCACAGCGGGATCAGTGAGACATCCCGTAGTATATCGTCCAGCTCATCAGAGTCATCTCGGAGATAAATTCGATGGGTCGGCCGGGGGAGAAAAGGTAGGCGACAGAATTCGAAGAAGCGGCGACAGTTGCCGATTCCCAAATCCTTGTCACCGGATTTTAAGCGAGAATAGTTTTGATGATGGCCCGCGGACATCCGTTCGTCGAGAACGTGATGCGGGCGGGCCATCCCATCTTCTATCAGGATTTCAGGATGAGATCCTCTTTCGCGTATTGCTTCTCCAGGAGGACGACCTTAAGTCCGAGTTCCTCGCAGACGGCGTCGATGGCGCTTCTGACATCCTTCTCTTCAACGAACACGATGACGAACACCGCAGTGTAATCATCCTTCACGAGTATTCCGTCAATGAGAGAGCCTCCAGATGCGAGGTATGTCGTGTATCCGGTGTTGCATTCGGCGGCAACGATCTCGCCGATTCTATTCTGGGAGTTCCTAGCATTCGTCTCATCGCTATCGTTCAGACCGAAGTACACGGTGTATTTTTCGACAAGTTCATCCCCGGGTGTGGGAGGCTCATTGGTCGTTGCGATGTACACGGATGCCGCGGAGCAGACGATTGCGAGGACGGCGATAATGAGGGTTGCCCTGGTCAGGGTTTGTTGGTCCATGGAGACCGGAACACGTATGACGGATTTACTGTTTGGCAGGGAATCAGTGTCAGCGTTCTGCGGAGTTTCTGAGGGATATCTGCTGCGACACGCCATAACTGAAATTCTCAAACCATGTAGGTACACAGGGTCCGCTCATGCGGACCTATGAATCAATGTCAGTCCGAGTAAGCTTTGTCGATGATCGTCTGATACACCGAATTCATATCGTCCGCAGCCCTTCTGGAATCTTAGCATGCGTGAGCGGTCGTGATCATGTTCTACGGAACATCCGCGAAACGCGGATCGTCAGGCAGTATCAGCTCATATTCCGGCGTGTCGTCATCCAATATTTTCTGCGAGCTGCCTCTGTTTTTCTTGGGAATTATCTTTCTTGTCTTTTCATCTAATACATAGAGATACTCGTTGACGGTCTTCGGATACCTTTTTCCTGGCTCGTAGAAGGATATGCTTGTGTACGCGTACTTCTTCTCTCCGCGCTGGACACAGAACACTTCGGGAATATGTCTGTACTGCAGATATACTGCAAATTACCCTTCCTTTATACATTGTATATAAACCGGAGTTTAGGTGCATATAAAGAAAAATGTAGCTATACAGGCTACTTACAGATCGTCCGAGAATTTCAGTGATTAGCATCTCGCAAGAATCAACTTCTTTTTAATTCAAATTCAATTTCTTTTTTCACATCAGATTTGATACCAGATTATTCTTTTCCATTCAATGAAGTTAATTTGTTAAGTTTGAGAGAAATAATGGGGGGTAGGAATGTGTCGAGGGATAGCAACAGATCAAAAAAACTCTGGCGAGAATCAAGCAATGTTAAAAAAGGATGTCTGGGCGATATGGAAGGTGGGCCCGCCCGGATTTGAACCGGAGTCAATGGCTCCCGAAGCCACAAGGATACCAAGCTACCCCACGGGCCCACGTATTTGACTGGAATGCCGTCCCTGATAAAAAGGTGTTGCTTTGTCCAGCTATATTTCCTGTTCCGGCGGGCTGTACGTCTCAGATCTCAAGGAGCATGTGAGACGTACAGCCCATCCGACCTCTGTCAGGCCATCATCCTTCTCAGCACATACTGGAGTATCCCGCCGTTCGCAAGATATCCTATCTCTGCCGGAACGTCCGCCCTGCACAGGGTGTCAAATTCCAGGACCTTCCCGTTCTTGTAGGCCTTCACTCTAACGTATCCCTTCGGTTCCAATCTATCTAGGTCGATATCGTAGATCTCTGATCCGTCCAGTCCCAGCGACTGAGGCGTCTGCCCATTAAGGAACTGCAACGGCACGATGCCCATGCCCACAAGGTTGGACCTGTGTATTCTCTCGAAGGATTCTGCGATGACCGCTTTGACGCCCAGGAGCAGAGGTCCTTTGGCGGCCCAGTCCCTAGAGCTTCCGGTGCCGTACTCCTTCCCCGCTATGACGATAAGCGGTGTCCTATCATCTGAGTATTTCACGGACGTTTCGAATATTGTGCCCTCAGAGCCGTCAGGGAAGAACTTGGAGCGGCTGCCTTCGCTCCCCGGGACAATATGGTTCCTCAGGCGTATGTTGGCGAAGGTGCCCCTGACCATCACCTCATGGTTGGCCCTGCGGGATCCGTAGGAGTTGAAGTCCTTCTTCTCCACTCCTTTCGATTTGAGGTATCTTCCCGCATCCGAATCCTCACTGAAGGACCCGGCGGGAGAGATATGGTCCGTCGTTATGGATTCCCCCAATTTCGCAAGGCATCTGGCTCCGTTGATGCTCTCGATCCCCGGTTCTTCGAAGATGTCATCAAAGAATGGCGGGTTGCGTATGTATGTCGACTCCTCTTTCCAATCGAAAAGCGGCGATTCTCTGACCGGGACGGCTCTCCATCTGTCCGATCCTTCGAAAACGTTGCCATATTCTTTTGAGAAGGCATTCGACGTTACGTGCTCTCTGACGATGGCGTTGATCTCAGAGTCAGAGGGCCATATATCCCTCAGGAAGACCTCCTTCCCATTGATTTTTCCCAAAGGCTCATTCTCCATGTCGATATCCACACGACCGGCTATAGCGAACGCCACCACTAAAGGTGGGGATGCAAGATAGTTCGCTTTTACGAGGGGATGGATCCTTCCTTCGAAGTTCCTGTTGCTTGATGCTATTGCGGCAACAGCCAACTTTCCGTTGATTATCTCTTTGGAAACGTCGTCGGGCAGGGGTCCGCTGTTCCCTATGCATGTCATGCAGCCGTAGCCGCATACTCCGAAGCCCAGTTCCTCGAGATAAGGCAGCAGCCCCGACCTCGAGAGGTACTCCGTTACGACCCTGGACCCAGGCGCGAGAGATGTCTTCACCTTCTTATTCACCGTAAGTCCTGCCTCACGGGCCCTCTTCGCCAGGAGCCCGGCGGCCACCATCACGGAGGGATTGGCGGTGTTGGTGCACGAGGTTATCGAAGCTATCACAACCGAACCGTCTCCCAGGCGGTCCTCCTCAGGGGATCTGATCTTCTCCACGCCCAGGTCCTTCAGGGCGTCAGAGAACCTGCTCTTCATCTCATTGAGGGGTATCCTGTCCTGAGGCCTCTTATGCCCAGCCAGGCACGGTTCCACGGAGCTCAGGTCCAATTCCATTATGTCGGTGTACTCAGCCTCGCCCTCATACCAGAGCCTCTGTTCTTTGGCGTACTTCTCCACAGTATCGATATGCTCCGGGGTTCTGCCCGTCAGTCTAAGATAATCTATCGTTTTCGAATCTATGGGGAAGAAACCCATCGTTGCTCCGTACTCCGGGGCCATGTTGGCGATGGTAGCCCTGTCTGCCAGCTCCAGGTCGCTGTATCCCGGGCCGCAGAATTCCACGAACTTACCGACAACTCCCTTCTTCCTGAGTATTTCCACGATGGTAAGGACAAGATCGGTGGCGTTCACGCCAGCTCTAAGCTTGCCTGTGAGCCTGAATCCTATCACTTCCGGGACGTTGATGTAACTGGGCTGTCCGACCATGACCGCTTCTGCTTCGATACCCCCCACTCCCCAACCGACGACACCGAGGCCGTCTATCTGCGTTGTATGCGAGTCGGTGCCGAAGCATGAGTCAGGATAAGCTATTCTCTCCCCTTCCTTCTCTGTGACGTGCACCAGAGGTGAAAGGTACTCAAGGTTCACCTGATGGCATATCCCGTTGCCCGGGGGAACAACGCGGAAGTTGTCGAATGATCTCTGAGCCCATTTGAACAGTGCGTAGCGCTCGGCATTCCTCTCGAACTCCAGCTTCTCATTGAGCTCTATAGCATCGGGCCTGCCGGCGTGATCCGTTTGAATGGAATGATCTATAACAAGGTCTACGGGAACGAGGGGATTGATCAGTTCCGGGTCCTTGCCCAGGGCCTCGACGGCCGCCCTCATCGATGCAAGGTCCGTGACCGCAGCGCCTCCGGTGAGGTCCTGCAGCAACACCCGGGCCGGTATCCACGGGATATCCTTCCCTGTATCGGCATCAGGGCTCCAGGATGCGATGGTCATCACGTCGTCATCGGTTATCGTGCTGCCGTTCCGCTGTCTGATCATGGATTCGACTATGACGCGTATGGAGTAGGGCATCTTCCCGATGTCCTTTATGATGCCCTTCCTCTCAAGCTCTCTGAGCGAGAACACAGTCAGTTCCCCCTCGGCCGTCGTGATCCTCTTCCTGCAGTCTCCTATCCTCATATCCGTTACCCTAAAGGGTATTTACGGAGCTTATATCAATCTTTACCGAACGGAGATATAAACACGGGCGGATAACCGGGCATGGATTTGGAAATCCTGATCTGGATTCAGGAGAACATTAGGAGCGAGGCCGGCGACGCGCTCATGATATTCGTCACCCATACGGCGGATCTCTCTGCGGTCTGGGTGCTCATCGCTCTGATTCTGATGCTTGATAAAAGGACCCGGAGGGCAGGATTCTTGGTACTGGTGGCCATCGCGCTGTGCCACGTGCTCAACGATATGGTATTGAAGGAGGTCCTCGGGAGGCCGCGCCCCTTCCTCGCGGGTACGGGGTATCTTCCCCTTGTTAATGCATCCGGATACTCCATGCCTTCCGGGCACGCATCCGGATCCTTCGCCGCCGCAACTGTGATGATGCTGTACAGCAGGAAAGCGGGCGCCATGGCGATTCTATACGCATCCCTGGTGGCATTCACCAGGCTCTATGCCTTCGCGCATTATCCCTCAGATGTCATCGCGGGGGCCGTGTTGGGCATAGCGTGCGCAGTGTCGGTATTCCTTATCGCAGAGAGGATATGTCCCGCCGAGGGAAGAGCCCCCGGCGGGCAATGAGTCTCAATCCTTTTTCTTGTCTTCCTTGTCCCATTCATCGAAGAGCTCGGCAAGGCCTCTCTTGGCGGACGACCACGAGGGCACCCCTCCCGT
>JAQVOB010000047.1:0-6936 GCA_028702835.1 Candidatus Methanomethylophilaceae archaeon | reverse complement strand
GTGACGTATTCGTCTCCCTGTTCGTCCTGGCAGTCCTGTCCGCATCCATATCGACGATGGCGGCCCTCCTGCATACGATGGGGGCATCCGGAGGGTACGATATCTGGTCTCAGGTGGAGGAGAGGAAGGGAAACAAGAACCCCGGCATGTCCATGAGGCCCAACAGGATAATGACGCTGATCATGACCGTGGTCGTGGTGTTCGTGGCATACATGATGCCTGGGAATATAATCGCCAAGGCGACGGCAGTCTTCATGGGACTCACGGCGGCCACTCTGCTGCCATCATACGCATATTCTCTGTACTCTGAAAGGCCGAATCTGAACGGAGCGAAGGCGAGCATAATCGCAGGATCGATATCATGGGCCTTCTGGGCATTCTTTGTGAATAAGGGGATATCCTCGGTCATAGGGCTTTCACGCGCCCTGTTCGGCACGGACAGCCTGATGGGCGGACTGTGGCCCTTCGTCGATCCGCTGATAATATCCCTGCCCATCTCGATAGCGGCACTGATAATCGGCTGCCTTATATGGCCCTCATCCAAAGAGGACGTCATCGAGGCGGAGGCCGTGACGGAGAGCTGATCAATCCCAGTTCCTGTTGTCCGTCACGTGGCTGGACTTCCCTTCGAACCTCTGGAGGGTGCCGGGAAGTACCAGCTTGATATCCGCTTTGATGTTCAGGACCTCTTTGAGCCGTGATGAAAGCTCGGATCTGTATTTGGTTAGTGCGATCATATCGTCGGTCAGGTGCTCCTCGTTGAGCTCTGCCTCGATGAGCATGCTGTCCATGTAGTTGGCGTTGCTCAGGGTGATGTGGTAGAACGTGCTCAGGAACGGCATCTCGCCTATCACGGCCTCGATCTGGGACGGGAATACGTTTATCCCGCGTACCACAAGCATATCGTCGGTCCTGCCGGATAGCCTGTCAAGACGGGGGTGAGTGCGTCCGCAGGAGCACTTCTCCCACATAAGACGGGATATGTCCCCTATGCGATATCTTACAAGAGGGAAAGCTTCCTTCTTGAGCATGGTCACGACCATCTCCCCCCTCTCGCCGTCTTTGCAGGGCTCGCCCTTCTCGTCAAGTATCTCTATGAGGCACAGATCCGCCCAGACGTGTATACCCTGCTGCTCGCTGCATTCCAGGAACATGGGGCCAGACATCTCACTGGCTCCGTAGCAGTTGTGAACCCTTATTCCGGTCCTTTCCTGAAGCTTCTTCCTCATGCTCTCGGACCAGGGCTCTCCTCCCGCGATGGCCTTCCTGACCTTCGTATCCCTGCGTATGTCAACGCCCTTCTGGTCGCAGACATCCGCTATGTGGAATATGTAGGAAGGAGTGCCGGCCAGTGCTGTCACGGGAAGGTCTAGCATGAGCTCGATCTGCCTGTTGGTGTTGCCCGTGCTCGTGGGGAGCACTGTCGCCCCCACCTTCTCTCCGGCGGCGTGAACTCCCAGGCCGCCGGTGAACAGTCCGTAGCCGTGGCTGTTCTCCAGCATGTCATCTTTGCCCATTCCGAAGGAGACCATCCCTCTGGCAAGGGATTCCGACCAGTTCTCCAGGTCGTTCTTGGTGTATCCCACGACGGTAGGCTTGCCCGTTGTACCTGATGAGACATGCACCCTGACCAGTTCCTGGTAGGGAAGCATGAAGAGCTTATCGGGATAATTGTCCCTGAGGTCGGATTTCCTCATGAACGGCAATCTGCGTATGTCGTCAAGGGTCCTGATGTCCTCCGGCTTCACCCCTGCATCATCCATCCTCCTGCGATAGAAGGGGGAGTTCCTGTAAACGTTGTCGATCTGTTTCTTCAGAAGTTCCAGCTGAAGCTCTTTCAGCTCATCCACGGGCATTGTCTCGATCTTCTCGTCCCAGAAAGCCATCTCATATCGCTCCCAACGTGTGCTATTTGATAGCACGGTGCTTGGCCTTAATGATAAACGGGATAGATAAGATTACCGTTCTTCCAGAGTGTTGTTATATCGTCGCTGTGATACATGCATGGTCCCGCTGGGAGCCTGTTCCCGCCGGGAGCATTCACGGAGTGTGACGATATGCCGGATTTCGGTCATCCGTTCTCGGGATTGGCTAATGACGAGAAGCTGACGAAAGCAGAACTGATAAGGGCCATACGTTTCATGATAGCCGCAGAGTACGAGGCCACGCAGCTTTACATGCAATTGGCCGAGTCCACAGATAATGAGCTCGCCATAGCCGTGCTCACAGACATAGCGGACGAGGAGCGTGTGCATGCGGGGGAGTTCATGAGACTCCTCATGGAACTGGACCCCGAAGAGGCCAAGTTCTATGCCGAGGGCAGGGAAGAGGTCGAGGAGATAATGGAGGAGCTCAAGAAGAAGTGATCCTCAGGACCCCCCCTCATTCGAGGGGGATGGACCCCATTACCCTGAGCTTCCCGCCTTCCAGGTACATCATCAGCGCCGTATCGCCGGGTTTATGGATCATCGGGGATTCCAGCGCTATCCTGAGCTCGGGGCTTTTGGCATCGCCGGAAGAGGATTCCACTCTTCCGGGGACCATCTGCATCCAGTGCCCTACATGCAGTACCATGCCCTCTTTCACGGGGGATGGCCAGTACTTCACTATTCTTGCACTCCCGGAAACGGACTTCGACATCTTGACGGAGGTGTCCGTCGTCAGTACGTATCCTCTGTCAAGCTCATCTGAGTCAATCCCCCTTAGGGCGAGACCGACATGGTCCCCCTCATAGCCGAAGTCTGCGTCTATGTCATGCTTCTGTATCGATTTCAGAACGATCTCCTTCTCCAGAGGCAGCACACGCATCTTGTCATGCTTCCTGAAGTACCCATCGATGACGGATCCCAGCACCACGGTGCCAACGCCCTTCACGTTGAAATGGCTGTCCACCGGGCAGGACCCGCGGGTCCCGTCCCCCGGCACTTTAGAGAGGGTGCCCGCAAAGGAGATCAGCATCTCCCTTGTCTTCACGGCATCGTCCTCTATATGCTCATAGTCTGCAAGGCAGGTGCCGGCCAAGAGCGGGGCGAGCTGCTCCTTCTGAATGAAATTCCTCAATACCATCCATCCCTTATCAAGGCCCATGGCATCAAGCATGACGATCGTCTCTCCGAGACGGGCATCTATGGCATCCACCACGAGGACGGCATATTCGGACATGCTCACCGCATAGAACAGCGATGAGAGCTTGTCAGGATATTTTGACGGCTCTATGAGAGTGACGGAATCATTCCCCTTCTTTATCTCGTAGAATGTGACGTCTGTCACGGTGCCTTTCTTCCCTACGGACGGAGCGAAATCCTTGCCGCCCACAACGGCTACGTTGATATTGCCCATGTGGATCGTCTCAGATATCGCTTTGGGAGAGGCATTTCATTCCTGCATCCCCTATTGCCTTGGCGGCAGCTTCCGGATCGTCAACCCTTAGGAAGATGGACGGGCCGTTGCGCCCTGTGTACGCGTAGGCGTACTCTATATTGACCTTGGCGTCGCCCATTATGTTCGCTATCCTGAACAGTCCCCCGGGCTGATCCTCCACGGAGACGGCGATGACGTCAGTCTGCCTGACGACGATGTTCCTGGCCTTCAGTTTCTTGCACGCGCCCTCCGGGTTATCCGCGATGGCCCTGAGCACTCCGAATCCGGAGGACTCGGCTATGTTGAACGCCTTCAGGTTTATGTTGCACTCCTTGAGAACCAGCGCTATGGAGGCCAGGCTCCCGGGCTCGTTGTTCACGAATATTGATAGCTGTTTGATGATGTTTTCCTTTGGCATCAGAACTTCCTCCTGTCAGTCACCCTGCGGCTCTTCCCTTCGAATCTGGGAAGGGAGCCGTACTCTTTGAGTTCCACTTTAACAGAGACGTTAAGGTATTTTCTCATATCGCTTTCTATATGATTCTTTATTGCGACAACGTCCTCCATCTTATCGCTGAAGGCCTCGGGGTTTATCTCCGCCTGAAGAGTCATGACATCAAGGGAATTCACCCTATCCACGATTATCTGGTAGTGCCCGTTGACAGACGGGCATTTCAACAGAACATGTTCTACCTGGGACGGGAACACGTTTATGCCGCGGATTATGAGCATGTCGTCGGTTCTTCCGGATATGCGCTCTATGCGCGGCGATGTTCTCCCGCATGCGCATTCCTCATCGAATATGGTGGTGACATCCTTGATCATGTATCTGACCAGGGGGAACGTCTCTTTGTTGAGCATGGTGATCACAAGCTCTCCCTTCTGCCCGGGCCCCAGTACCTCGTGGGTCTCCGGGTCGACCACTTCTATGTAGGCCATGTCGCCCCATATATGCAGTCCCTTGCGCTCCGTGCATTCGGTGAACATGGGCCCGGCCAATTCCGATGTACCATAGATATCATAAGCGTTTATCCCGAGACCGTTCTCGATCTGCGATCTCATACCCTCGGTCCATGGCTCCGCTCCCAGAAGGGCCTTCCTGAGCAGAGTGTCCCTGCGGAAGTCGACTCCCATGCGTGCGGCCACATCACCCATGTGGATAAGATAGGATGGGGTGCATGCTATGACCGTGACGCCCAGATCCATCATCAGCTCTATCTGGCGTTCCGTGTTGCCGGTGCTGGAAGGCAGGACGCTGGCCCCGATCCTCTCCGCCCCGTAATGGAGGCCGAGGCCTCCTGTGAAAAGGCCGTACCCATAGGAGACCTGCACAGTGTCGTCGCTGGTTATGCCCACGGAAGTCATGGCTCTGGCCAGGGATTCGGTCCAATAGTCCAGGTCGTGCCTGTTGTAACCCACCAGCGTGGGCTTGCCGGTAGTCCCTGATGAGACGTGGTATCTGACAACGTCCTTCGTTGGGATGCTGAACATCTTCGTAGGGTAGTTGTCCCTGAGGTCGTTCTTGGTCATGAAGGGCAGCTTGCTGATGTCCTCCAGACAAGTGATGTCGTCCGGACGTACTCCCGCTGCCTTCATTTTGTCGTGATAGAAATCGTTGAATTCGTAGAGCCTCATGACGAGGGTCTTCAGGCTTCTGTACTGAGCCTTCCTCAGGTCCTCGATGGGCTTGCACTCCGCGTCAGGGTTCCAGAACATATCCTTATCGAAGCCCAGTTAGCACTTCCCCGTATTTATTTTGAACAGATATTCGGCAAGTAGAAGAACAACACGTCTTATCGGAAGGGGCATGAGCCTGCTGTCGGAGACGGAGATACTCCTAGATGCCACCAAGATATATGCCGAATCCGCCGCAAATCTGGCAGACGGCAAGAGGAATCCCCTCCCCATGAGCCTCTGGAATATCCACAATCGGGTGCAGATGGCGATGGAGATGCTATCCTATTATTCAGGATTCAAGACCACTCCGGAGACAGAGGGGGAGCTGACCGAGAGGACTGTCGTTGTGACGAAGGACCTCTTCATTGATGTGGTTTCCGCGATAGAGAAAGCTTCGAAGGACGCCGTCCGCCTCTATCCTGATTCGGATGTCGCCCGCAAGGTCGGCCGGGATACCCGCCGCATAAATCTGAGATCGATAATAGACACTTCGAAGGAATCGGCTCTGCTCTCCGAAGGGGACGTGGGGGAATGGGACGACATACTGCTGATACGTAATCTGGCCGTTCACAATAATGCGATGGCGGACAGGCCAGCCGTTTGCAGAGTGGGCAACATATCGATATCCCTCAGGCCGGGGAGGATGATGAAGGGGCCTCAGGAGACATACGTCATCCTGGCGTCCAGGGCGGTCACGCTCTTCTATACGTGGCTGAGATCCCTGGTCATTTCCTGACGATTCCCTTCTCCGCCATACCGACGGCTATCTTGAGCATCTTGTGCATGCACGGCTCTGCGTAGAAATCCTTCCTCTGCTGAAGGGCGGCGTACATGTCATCCGGCTTCTTGCCCTTCAGATCATCTATGCTCCTGATTCCCAGGAGATACATCCCGATGCAGCACTTCTCGCTGACCGAAGGCAGTTTCATAAGCTCCGCGACAACCTCTTCCTGCTCATCCATAACGGCGTTATCTCCGTGTTGCGATTAATAGCCTTGGGTGCAATATAGAAATACGGTTCCGGGGAATCAGGTGGCATGGAGGATCAGAGGGAGGCCTGGAACAGATTCTATAAGGATCATCGCAGACCTTGGCGAGGGGTTCCGAGATATGACTTCCCTTTTCCGGACGGGTCAAGGGTCCTGGAGGTCGGATGCGGCGGAGGGAAGACTGCCAAAGCCCTTTTCGACAGAGGCCACTCGGTCGTGGGCATCGATTTCTCGGAGGAGGCGGTCTCTGAATGCGTATCGAGATTGGGCATACATGCCGTATGCGCTGGCGTATGCGATCTGCCATTCCTTGACGGGGAGTTCGACGGAGTGTCCATGGTCCATGTGACAGAGCATCTCAATCCCGAGGAGCGTTGTCGGGCGGCATCCGAGATCTTGCGGGTTCTTAGGCCGGGGGGCGCGGTTTTCCTCAGAACCTTCTCTGAGGGGGATCAGAGGGCGGCGAAAGGAACGAAGGTCTCGGAAGGCACCGTGGTCAGAGGTAACGGGATAGCCTATACCTATTCTGATTCCGACGGCATCAGGGAGATGTTCGCGGATTTTAGGGAAGAGCGTCTCGAAGTGATGACCGAGACAACTCGCTACGGAGCAGAGAGGCGCAGGATAGAAGCGGTCTTCGTCAAACCGTAGGTGTTTTATCGGAGTCCCGTCAATACTGCGTTCATGAGATGCCCCAACTGCGGACATGAGAATCCGGAAGGGACCCTTTTCTGCGAGGAGTGCGACTGGAGGATAGACCAGGCCGTGCGTATGAAACTCGGCGTGATCTCTGTTTATCTGGCGTACATATCCATAGCGCTGGGAGCCGTTGCAGCCATAGCGTCCTTTGCCAGCGTCGGTATTTTCGGTGTAGCGCTTGTAGCCGTAGGCATGTTCCTGGGAGGATACT
>JAQVOB010000046.1:0-7125 GCA_028702835.1 Candidatus Methanomethylophilaceae archaeon | reverse complement strand
CGAAGACAGCCGCACCCGCGAAGCCAGGCCAGCATGCGCCTTACGACATCGTGGTCCCGAAAGGGCCCACGCCGTTCGGACCCGGCCCGATCATCGGGGAACTTCAAAAGATTGGCCTTCCCGCGTCGATAGACAGCGGGAAGATAGTGATTAAGAAGGAAACGACACTGGTGAAGGAAGGCCACGCCATCCCCGCCGATGTTGCTGGGATGCTGCCCAAGCTGAACATCCTACCCATGATCGTGGGTATGGATCTCAGGGCCGCATTCGAGGAAGACACGCTCTACGGAAAGAACGTGTTGGACATCCCGGAGAATTACTATTCTGATATGTTCGCTACGGCCGCATTCAACGCCCGTGCCCTGAGCATGGCGATCGCATTCCCCACGAAGGAAACGATCTCGGCGCTCATCGCAAAGGCGTTCAGGGAGGCCCTGGGCCTCTCTGTATCGGCCGCGATACCAACCAGAGAGAACATCGACATTCTTCTCGCAAAGGCCGACGCCCAAATGCTGGCGTTGGCCGCCGCAGCGGGATACGCGAACGACAGCATATCGGCCAGGCTCAGCGCCCGTGCCGTAGCGGCCCCGGCCGCAGCCGTCTCGGCTCCCGCAGCGGAAGAGAAGAACGACGAGGAAGAGAAAGAAGAGGTCAGCGAAGAAGAAGCAGCTGCTGGCCTCAGTGCATTATTCGGCTAAAAAGGAGGTTGAATAGAATGGAGTATATCTACAGCGCTATGGTGCTCTACTCTGCAGGCAAGGAGATAACGGACGACGCGATCGCCGCTATTCTCAGCGCCGCAGGTGTTGAGGCTGACGCAGCCAAGATCAAAGCTCTGACCGCTTCCCTCGAGGGAGTCGACATAAAGGAGGCCATTGCAAGCGCCTCCGTTATGGCCGCTCCCGCCGGAGCAGCGCCCGCAGCCGCGGCCGCCGCCCCCGCAGAGGAGAAGAAGGAAGAGCCCGAGGAAGAGGCTGTCAGCGAGGAAGAGGCCGCAGCCGGCCTTTCTGCACTCTTCGGATGATCCCTTACGGTATCACGAAGCTTCAAACCATTTCCCTAAAAATTATTTTTGAGGTCTTTGACCGTTCTATATATAAACCCGTGAACATCTGTCAGACAGAGAGAGGCCCATGGCATCCACAGAACGCGTGACGATAAGGATACAGTCGGACAAACTGGCGCTCCTCCAGAACCTGGTGGACAGCGGTGAGTTCGAGAGCATATCCGATGCGATAAGGGAGGCCATGGACGAGTTCGTCAGATCCCGTTTCACTCCGGAGAACATCGCCAAGATAACTGTGGACCTGCCGAGAGGGAACGTCACCGAATTGGAGAATCTCATCAAGGAAGGCGATTCCGTCTCCATCGACGATGCGATAAGGAATGCCGTGCGGGAGTACACCCGTGCAAGGGCGAAGAATCAGTGATCTATTCTCTTGACAGAGTCTTTGAAGACTCCGAGGATCGTGTTATACTCCCATTTCGTGGGCACTGCGCGGCCCATCATCCTTCTGAACATCACCGACGTTCCTTCGCGGCGGTGCTCCGGATAGTTGATGGCATCAAGAAGCTCGTCGAAGTAGGCGAACATCCTCTCTTTGTCGGAGTCGTCGGCAGGTGTCGGCTTCTTCACCGTATCGCCGAACAGCTCGTAGAAGATTATCGCTGCTGCATGAGAGAGGTTCAGTGTCGGATACTCCTTGTCCGCCGGTATGTGGATGAGGAGGTCGCACCTGGCAAGCTCCTCCTGGAGCAGTCCGGTATCCTCTCTGCCGAGGACCACGGCCACTTTGTCCGGGTAGTCCTCCAGCCTGGAGGCGAATTCCTTCACGGTGATGGGGACGCGGACGTAATTGCTCTCGCCCTCGGTGATCGTATCGCTTGTACCGGCTGACAGTAGGCACCCTTCCAGCGCTTCTTCCAAAGTATCAACGGTCACGGCGTTCTTCAGAATGTCGATGCCGTGGACGGCTCTTATCTCCCCCTCGTCACCTATGGCGCAGGGCTCCACGAGGTAAAGCTCGTCAAGACCGAAGTTGGCCATGGATCTGGCTATCGCTCCGACGTTCCCTTCGAATTTCGGTCTCACCAAGACAACCCTGATGTTCGCCATACCGCACCTTCAGTTCTATTTCCTTACTTAATCATATCCCGAAGAAAGCCTTCTCCAGATTGTTTCGTATGAAGCGGATAAGATGTCATGGCAGCAATATGCTCGGAACAGCCAGATTTTAAAAGTCTTTACAATTTTTCAGAAATCAGTATTGATTGTAAAGACTTTTGTAAAGGCATCTTCTGGTCGTTCGTCTTGTCATATTTGTAAAGTGCCATGTTCCCTTTTCTGCCGGACACCTTTACGTAACCCGAGGCGATCAGTTTTTGAATATCGGTACGGGCAGTCTGATACGAGATCTGATATTTCTTTTGAACAGAATACACGGAGAAAGGCTCATCAGATTTCATGGCGTCCATAAGTACTGATTTCTGTCTCAGATTGAAGTCCAGATTGTTCACTATGCTTTGTTCCATTTCCTTCTGTTCTTTTAGCTTGCGTTCCACGTATCTCTTGAACGTATCGAAGGCGGTTTTGATCTGATCCAGATTGAATTTGATGAAATACGTCACATCATTGTCGTCCGTTTCAGAGAGCAGGTATGACATGTCATACTTCCCGCGGTGTTTCTTTATTGCTTTGGATATGGAGAGGAATTCCACAGACCAGTATCCCTTCTTCAAGGCGTACCAATAGAACAGAGCCCGGGCCAGTCTCCCGTTGCCGTCCATGAAAGGGTGGATATAAGCCATCATGAAATGCAGGATTATACCTTTTATGATAGGGTGTTCGAATTCAGAATCATCATTCGCGTATTCGCATACGGACTGTATGCTGGAACTTATGTCTTCAAAGGACATCGGTGTGTGATAAACGTCTCCTGTCAGGGCATCCTGCACTACGATGTCATCATTATCTCTCAGTCTGCCCTCGTATTCCTCATCCTCCAGGGTACCTTTGGTGATAATCCTGTGAGTCTCAAGGATCAGATCCGGGGTCAGAGGTTCGTCCTTCCTCTGGCGTATGAAGTTCATCGCGTTGTAGTTGTTGAAGATCATCCTTTCCGATCTGTCTCTGGGGGTTCGGTTCTCCCGCAACATCTTCTTGGCCAGAGAAAGGGTGGTGGAGGCCCCCTCTATCTGACTCGAAGCTATTGATTCCTCCATGACCGAGCTTGCCGCGTAAACGATCCTGCTTTTTTTGGTCATGTTCTCCTCAGAGAACAGACCGGCCGAGGATATCGTGTCGATCTCATGCACGATCCGCATGAAATCGCGGATGAATGAATATCTGATCTGTGTCTTCCCGAATACGAGCTCCTTTTGTCCGTCGGACCTAAGGATCTTCATGAGGGCCCAGATAACGGCATGGTCGTTCCTGCCTATGTCGCGATACCTTATCTCTTCCCAATGGAGGTATCTTCTGTTGAACTCCTTCGCGATGGCCAGTGCATCCCTGCTTTGGAGCATTTCAACCAAAAGGCCTTCCGGGATATCTTTGATTCCTGGGGGTCGCTGAGGGATTTTCATGAATGTTATTATGAGCCAGTAATATAAAAGTCTTTACAATTTTTCAGAAATTAGTATGGATTGTAAAGACTTTTGTAAAGACCCAATCCGCATGAGGCGGAGGAATACCCTCGGCAAACCTAATTAGGCATTCCTGCATACCGTTCAATCGTGACCATCCCACGCAATCATCCTCGCTATGAGTCTCTCATGAGGAGGGAGCGACTCGCGGAAATGGTGGAGAAGGGCCTGGCTACGCCCACCGGGCTGATATCCCACGGCAGAGGCGAGGCCTACGATTATCTCATGGGCGAGAGGTCCATACCGCCGTCCTTGGAATCGGAGAGGGCCGGTGCCGCCTATCTGCTGAAGGCAAGGAATCCGGTGGTATGCGTTAACGGCAACGCAGCGGCGCTGGACGCAGAGAATCTCATAAAGCTGGCGAGATGCATCGGCGCGAAGATAGAGGTCAACATATTCCACCGCACGGAGGAGAGGATGGAGCTGCTCATCGCCCACATGGAGGAGCAGGGCGCGGGGGAGGTTCTGGGAAGGGAACCGGATGCCAGGATACCCGGGTTGACCTCGGACAGAGCACTGTGCGTCAGGGAAGGGATCTATGATTCAGATGTCATCCTCGTTCCGATAGAGGACGGGGACAGGGCGGAGGCCCTGGCGGTCATGGGCAAGACAGTGATATCGATAGATCTGAATCCCCTGTCAAGGACATCCAAGGCCGCAGCGGTCCCTATATCGGACGAGATAACCAGGGCACTGAAGAACATGATCGCCTTTGCAGAGGAGATGAAAGGGGATCCGTCAGCGATCGACAGGGCACTGGAATCCTATTCGGGAGAGCGCTGCCGTAAAGAGACAGTAGATTACATATGCGAATCACTTATGTCGGAGAGAGGAAAATGAGTGAACTATCTAAGAAAGGAATGGCAAAGCTGCACTGGGCTCAGGAGCACATGCCTGCATTGATGGAGATAAGGAAAAGGTTCTCTGAGGAGAAGCCGCTCAAGGGTCTGAAGGTGGGTATGGCCCTTCACACGGAGGCCAAGACCGGAATGTTGGCCGTCACTCTTGCAGAGGGAGGGGCTGAGATTAGGCTTGCAAGCTGCAATCCCTTGTCCACGGACGATTCGGTGGCAGAAGCGCTGAGGGTGGAGTACGGCCTTGAGGTCCATGCTAAGAAATGGGAGAGCCAGGATGAGTATTATTGCAATCTGAACGCAGTTCTGGATATGCATCCAGATTTCGTTATAGATGACGGTGCAGACCTTATCGCAATGCTGCACACAACCAGGAAGGACGCGCTCTATAACGTGAAAGGCGCCAACGAGGAGACCACCACAGGAGTCATCCGTCTGAAGGCCATGGCCGCCGCCGGTGCGTTGCGCTTCCCGGTGATGGATGTGAATGATGCCAAGATGAAATTCCTCTTCGACAACAGATACGGTACCGGGCAGTCGGCATTCGACGGATGGATGACCGCTACGAATCTCACAGTAGCCGGAAAGAGGACCGTGGTCGCAGGTTATGGATGGTGCGGGAAAGGCGTGGCCATGAGAGCGAAAGGTCTTGGCGCCATAGTCGTAGTAACTGAAGTGGACCCGATAAAGGCGATAGAGGCCAGGATGGACGGCTTCGAGGTCATGCCGATGGCCGAGGCCGTGAAGACAGCCGAGATAGTGATAACGGTCACCGGCTGCAAGGACGTCATCAGTTATGATCACGTCCCGCTGATAAGGGACGGCTGCGTGCTGTGCAATGCCGGGCACTTTGATAACGAGATCAGCAAGAAGGCCCTGGACAGCGAAGCCGTGAACGTCACAAGAGTGAGAGAATTCGTTGACAAGTACGAGATGAAAGACGGCAGGATGCTCTATCTAGTATCAGAGGGACGACTTATGAATCTGGCCGCCGGCCAGGGACACCCTGTGGAGATAATGGACATGAGCTTTGCGACCCAGGCACTGGCACTTGAGCATATGGTCAATAATCACAAGAACATGGAGGGGAAGGTCTATGCAGTGCCGGACCACATAGATGAAGCGATAGCACGCATCAAGCTTAAGTCCATGGGAATCGAGATCGATTCGCTGACGAAGGAGCAGGTAGAATACATCTCGGGATGGGAGGAAGGCACTTGAGGCCGTTCCTCTCTGTATACGGGCATGTTTCAATCGATAAGATAATCTCCGTCAAGGAGTTCCCGCGTCTTAACACATCCATAAATGTTCTTTCTAAGAAGAGCAACATGGGCGGGACCGCATCCAATATATCCTATGTTGCAGCCACACTCGGTGTTCCAACGATGCTTTGCGCATTCATAGGGAAGGACTTCCCGAACGAGTACAGGAAGAGGCTGAAGGACGCTGGGGTAATGACCTCTGGAATGATAGAAACGGAGTATGGCACATCCGAGGCGCTGGTGGTAAATGACAGGAACTTCGATCAGAAGGTGCTGTTCTATCAGGGGCCCCAGGGGTGGGCTTCGAAATTGGGGATAGATCTGTCGAAGTATGTCAAGGGCTCCGAGTATGTGCACTTCTCGACAGGGGAGCCGGATTACTACATATCGCAGATGGAGAAGATCAAGGATGTTCCGTACATCGCCTTCGACCCGGCTCAGGAGATCCACGAGATCTGGGACAAGGAGCGGTTCAACAGAGCTCTGGCACTTTCAAATATATTCTTCTGCAATGAGCATGAGTCCGTTTCCGCAGAGAAGTATATAGACAACACTCTTGACACGATAAAGAAGCATCTGGTGGTCCGCACGGACGGTCCGGAGGGTAGCAGGGCGTTCATAGACGGCAAGAGAGTAGACGTTCCTGCGGTGAGACCGGATAAAGTGGTCGACACCACGGGAGCCGGGGACGCATTCAGGGCGGGCTTCTATGCTGCCAAGTACAGGAAGTACGACACGGAGGAAGCTTTGATAATCGCAGCCGCAACTTCGTCATTCGTCATCGAAGCGTACGGGGCAGTGGAGAATGTTCCGACCTGGGACATGGTGATGGGAAGAGCAGATAACTATCTGAGGAGGATCTGAGATGCCGCTTATAGCAATGACAGGGACGCCGGGGACGGGCAAGACGTCTGCGGCCGAGTATCTGAGACAGCGCGGGTATGAGATAATCGATCTCAACGCGTTCATAGCCGAGAACGGGTTGCTGGGAGAAGAGGATGCAGAGAGAGATACCAGAGAGGTGGACATCGAGAAGATGCGCACACTATTCTCTAAGAGGAGCAAACTCAGCGCAATAGTTGAAGGGCACCTGTCCCATTTCCTGGGATGCGACATAGTCGTAGTATTCCGCTGCCATCCCGATATTCTCGCTGAGAGATTAAGAGCCAGAGGGTATTCTGAATCGAAGGTCAGAGAGAACGTTCAGGCAGAGGTCCTTGACGTAATACTATGCGAGGCCGACGGTTCCAAAGCCAGAGTCTTCGAGATAGATACGACGAAACTGACACCGAAGGAGACCGCCGATAAGATGGAAGAGATCATCAAAGGCAAGGGGGATCATCAGGTGCCTGGCAGTACGGATT
>JAQVOB010000045.1:0-7336 GCA_028702835.1 Candidatus Methanomethylophilaceae archaeon | reverse complement strand
AGTTCCTTCGCCTGGGCTTCGGGGCTCATGGCGTTGACCTCGGCCACGATCCTCTCCGCGGCCTCGGTCAGCTCTTTGGACCTCTGCCTGTACTCGGGGCATTCGCCCAGTATCTTGCCCGTTACGGATCTGGGGTTCGCCTTCCCCTTATAGAATACTGCGTTCTGCAGAGAGTATTTCCTGATCACGGCGTCCATCATCTCGTCGGGCATGACCATAGGAATCGAATCGTTCTATATCAATTCAGCCACTTGGTCCCGGGTTACATTTGAAATATGCGCGGGTACATGAGCAATCATGTCGGTAAGGCGCTACGTTCCCGATTCCGCTTTCATTGTCAAAGAGCATGTAGATCCGGACACCCAGAGGACCACCGGGATCCTGACGGAGGATCAGTCCAGGACTGTTGTTTTCAAATCCCTCAATGGGGGGGAAGCTGTGGGGAACCTGTTCTCCACCAGAGAGAAGATAGCTGAGGCGATGGGCATAGCCCCGGAGGATATAACCGATGTGCTGTCCAAGGCCCTGGACTGTCCGGTGGCGACCGAAGAGGTGAAGGACCCGGCGTTCAGGCAGGTATCCGACAAAAGGGACCTTACGGAGCTGCCGATATGCAAGTACTATCCGGATGATGGCGGCAGATACGTCGCTTCAGGGATAATAATCGCGGAGTACGGCGGTAAGAAGAACGTCTCCTTCCACAGGATGATGATCATGGACGGCAAGAGGATAGCCGTGAGGCTGGTCCCAAGGCACCTGTTCACAATGCACAAGGATTCGAAGGCGAAGGGCGAGGACCTGAGGATAGCGATATGCATAGGCCTTCCACCGGAGGTTATGCTGGCCGCAGCCACGTCCACCGCCTATGAAACGGACGAGCTGGAAATAGCCTCAGCCATGTGCATGATGTCGACGGGCAAGCCCCTGAAGGTCGGGAGGACAGACAGCGGCCTCCTGGTGCCCGCAGATGCCGATTATGTGTTCGAGGGCAGGATAACCTCCGAGATGGCGGACGAGGGCCCCTTCGTCGATATAACCGGGACCTACGATTCCGTGAGGAGCCAGCCGGTCATAGCCGTCGATAAGATATGGACGTGCAAGGACCCGCTCATGACCCTGTTGATACCGGGAGGGAACGAGCATTTCCTGTTCATGGGCCTTCCCAGGGAGCCTATGATATACAGGACTGTTAAGCAGGTGGTTCCCAAGACCCATTGTGTCCGCCTCACGGAGGGCGGGTGCTGCTGGCTGAACGGGGTCGTATCCATAACCAAGAACAAAGAGGGGGATGCCGTGAACGCCATAATGGCCGCTTTCTCCGGTCATCCGTCAATGAAGCAGGTCATAATCGTGGACGGGGACATCAACATATTCGACGACAGGGAAGTCGAATGGGCCGTCGCCACCAGATTCCAGGCCAACAGGATGGTAAGGATAGAGGGCGCCGCCGGCTCTTCTCTGGACCCTTCATCCGACGGCACCACATGGAAGGTCGGTATAGATGCCACTTTGCCTTTGGGCGCGGATATGAAGATGTTCGCAAGAGCGAAGCACTGAAAGGGAAACCGGTCACGAAGGGAGACACTTCCTTCGTGACCGGCCTAAAGGGTTTCTAAAGAATTTTCTCAGTCCGGCATCTTCATCCTTTCTTTGCTTCCCTCCTTTCTATGTCCTTCGCCTCCAGGCTCATCAGCGCGGCGATGCTGGCTATCACCATCAGGACGAACATCAACAGCCACAGGTTCTGGAACTGGGCGAGGGTCTTATCCACCACCATGTATCCGGACAGAAGCTGCAGTATCGCTCCTCCGGCGAAAGGGAACAGGTTGAGGGCGGCAGTGCTCGTGCCTGCGATGTAGATCGGGAACAGCTCCTTGATCTGTGCATAGGATACGACGAAGAACCCTCCGAAGAATCCGAACGCGAAATTAATGGCGAACTGTCCCGCATAGTTACCGAGACTGCCTGCGGTGAGCCAGATCACTGCCCATATCAAAGTATAGGCGAGCGTGCCCACAATGAGCACCTTTTTCCTGGACTTCAATATCTTGTCCGATATTATCCCTGCCAGAGGACACCCGAATATCATCCCTATGGCCACCGCCATCAGGAGGATGCTGTAGTCGGTCTTGCCCCATCCGTAGACTGCACCGTAGAAAGGTCCGGCCTGAAGTCCCTGGTATACCATTATCGACCCGTACATGAAGAAGAACCATATGGCGAGAGGCCAGAATTTCCTGCCGCTCCCGAAGGTGATCTTCAAAGCTTCCGTCATCGGCATCTTGGCTGAAGTGGATTCCTTGATGGGTTCTCCGGTTTCCTCGGAGATGATCTCTTCGATGGCCGGCAGCCCCATGTCCTTCGGGTGGTCCCTTACGATTATCCAGCACATGGCCGCGATTATCAGGGTTATGACTCCGAGGGCGGTGAAAACACCCTTCATACCGAGGGCCTCGGTCATCAGCACGAGAGGTGTCGTCGCCGCCAGGGCTCCGACGTTACCCACTAGCAGCAACGTGCCGCTGAGGGATGCGAATTCGTATTTTCTGAACCATATCGCAAGTACTTTCATTATGGGTATGTAGATGACGGCCACGCCGATCCCTATCAGTACCCTCCCGACAAGCGCGATCTCAAAACTGGGTGCCATCCCCATGATCAACGATCCGATGGCGGCCAATATGACGAATATCGTCACGGTCCTTCTGGGGCCCCATTTGTCCGTAAGTATCCCGCTGGGTAGCTGCATTATGGTGTATGCGTAGAAATACATCGAGCCCAGCAGTGCCACTCCTGCGGCGCCTACACCGAAAGCCGATTGTATATCGGGGGCGAGCACGGCAGTAGATGTCCTGTGAAAGTACACGAAGAAGTAGGCCACGGCCATTATGCCGAAGATAGCCCACCTGTAGGACAGCATTTTCTTTCTCTTTTCAGGATCTATAGTCATTGGATTCCTCCATCTGGGCAAAGACTTCGGAATCGGACCTTGATTTTGAATGACTGTGGGGCATATTTATGAAGAATCACGAACATGTTCGTTCGGTGGAATATGCATCACGCTATCCTCAGAATAGACCGAAGGGTGCACGGAGCGCGTCCGGACGGCCACCCGTGCCACAAGGTTCTTCCGATAGATGTGGAGCAGGAAAAAGGCCTTAAGGTCGAGATAACCCAATGCTCTCCGCTGGTCAATTCCATGGGGTACTCCCTGATCAAGCTGGTGGATATGGATGGGACGCACCCGGACATAGTCGATAAGGTTAACAGTTACAAGAATGAGCATGGTGAGGCCACCGCCGTGAAGATATCAAAGACCCAAACTATGGTGATGGTCCTGAACAACAACTGCGATCTCGCCTCGATAGTTTCGGAATCAGGGTGCTTCCTGCTGTCCGCGATACCGCAGAACGATAATATCATCGATTGGCGGATCCTCGCGCCCAATAAGGTGATTATGAATAAGCTTCTCAACAGGATGAGAACGGAGGGCTACGGGGTGGAGAAGATCTCCTCGTACCCGGTGGAGGTGGAGTCGGCCCTCACCAGCAAGCAGGAGGAGCATGTCCATCTGGCCTATAGCATGGGCTACTATGACGTACCCCGAAAAATATCCCTGGAGGATCTGGCAGATATGGCGAATTGTTCCAAATCCACTCTCAGCGTCTCATTGAGGGATGCGGAGAGGAGGCTGGTGGTGCGTCATGCAATGGATAGCCTGGACAGCATGAAGCAGAAATGAAAATTGGCGGGTCCCGCCGTAAGCGGAACCCTTTTTGAGGTTTTACTTCTTCTTTTTGTAATTCACCGTCGTCTCTGCCATCATCCGGAGATTCTCCTTCTTGATCAGAGCGGAAAGCCCGCATCCGGCAGATATGACATCGAATCCTGCGTCGATGCTCTTCTCGGTCATCACCCTGACATCCTCAGGGGTACCTTGGAGGAGCGGCCTTACAACCCCGACGTTACCGATCAGAGCGGATCTTTTATTGGCCTTCTTGACTGCCTGATACGGATCTGTCTTCTCCTCGATGCTGCATCCCGTGCACCCTGTGCCGATCATGTTATCCAGCATCGGCAGCATATTTCCGCAGATGTGCAGGATGGACATGGTATCGTCCATGCGCTTGTAGACCTTCTTCAGGTTGGGCAGGGCGAAGGTATCGAAGAGGTCCGGAGACAACATGTCCCAGGATGCGGAAGGCTCGGACATCTGTATGGTGTCGAACCCCAGGTTCTTGTCCACATACTCCAGCCACATGCCGACATATTCGGATACGAAGTTGGAGTACTTGTGAGCCATATCCTCTTCGGTTATGGTCCATAGAATAAGATTCTCGGTTCCCACCAGATGCCCTGCTATCGTGAAGGGGCCGGTGACTCCCAGCACTGTGGGGAGCTCTTTGCTGGCCTTGTCCTTCATTATGATCTTGGACGCCTCGATGATGACAGGGTTCCTGCCGGCCATGAGCATCTCCTTCTCATCCATCAGCTCCAGGTCGGCATCCAGGTTGTCCCTGTACTTGCTCCCTTTCACCATGGGCGTGCTGTTCTTCTTTCCAAGGTTTACGTTGGCTCCGAGAATTTCTGCCTCATAGGAAAGGCAGTACGGTATCCTTATCGATTCCAGTTTCAGGAAAGGATATGCTCCGAGTCCGAGCTTTGCCATGAGCTTTGCGTCGGTGTGGACCTCTGGCCAGGGCGCGCCGGTGTAATCCATGAGCTCCGTCGTGGCCGCTGTGGTCATACCGCAGACAGGCGGACGGTCCACCTCTTGGTGCCTCATTGCGCGTCTGAATCTTTCTTTGCAACTCAGTTTTTCCATTGTGATCACTTCCTTTCAGGTCGTGATCCCGGAAGTCTTTGCCCGAATCTCAGATGGGATCAGGCGGAAATAAGCGAGACTGCGAACATGTTCGGCCGGAGTCCCGTTTACTATTCATTGTTCCTGAGCCGGCCACCATTTCTTATAGACGTCGACGGTCTGAGATCTCTCCGGCCCGATGCTTATGATTCCGACGGGCACGCCGGTGCTCTCTTCTATGAATCTGAGGTACTCTTTCGCTTCCAACGGCAGGGATCTGTAGCTTCCGTCGTAGTCCGCCATGTCCTTCCAGCCTTTCAGCGTCTCGTAGACCGGCTTGGCCCTTTCCAGCTTGCGTATTGAAGCGGGGAAGTGCTTCACGATCTCTCCATCTATCTCGTATGCGACACAGACTTTGATCTCCTCATATCCGTTGAGAACGTCCAGCTTCGTAATGGCCCAATGGGTTATGCCGGATAGCCTTGCGGAATACCTTGCGACCACGAGGTCAAGCCACCCGCAACGCCTCCCGCGGCCGGTGGTGGTCCCGAACTCTCCGCCCTTGTCCTGAAGATATGCCCCTTCCTCACCGAAGAGCTCTGTGACGAAGGGCCCTTCTCCGACACGGGTGGTGTAGGCCTTGAGGCACCCGACCACTTCCTTGATCCTGTTCGGTGCTATCCCGGAGCCAGAGCAGATGCCCCCGCCGACCGTGGAGGAGGATGTTACGTAAGGGTAGGTTCCGTGGTCAACGTCCAGCATCGAGCCCTGAGCGCCTTCGAAGAGGATGTTCTTGCCCTCATCTATCATATCGTTTATGAGGACGGACGTGTCGCAGATGTATTTGCCGAAGCTTTCGTTCCAGGTCTCGAACATACCGCACATCTTATCCACGGTGCATCCGCAGCGTTCACCGCCGTACATGTCCAGAAGCTCGTTCTTCATGGGCAGGAGCACACCGGCCTTCTCTTTTATGAGGTCGGATTCCAGGAGATCCCCGGCCCTGAAGCCGCATCTGGAGATCTTGTCCTGGTATGCAGGACCTATTCCTTTTTTCGTGGTTCCCACGGCCACTTTGCCCCTGCGGGATTCCTCGGCGCCGTCCAGCTTCTTGTGGTAATTCATTATCACATGGGCTCTGTCGGATATCCTGAGGCAGTCGAGGGTCATTCCGGCATCTGTCAGCTGCTTCGCCTCTTCTGTCATATCAGCCATGTTTATGACCACGCCGTTGCCGATTATGGCCAGCTTTCCCTTCCGGAGTATGCCTGAAGGAAGTGTATGGAGCTTGAACGTGTTCTCCCCTATGATGATGGTGTGGCCCGCATTGTTCCCGCCCTGGAACCGAACGACCGCATCGGCGTTCTCTGCGAGATAATCGGTAATCTTGCCCTTTCCTTCATCGCCCCATTGGGCTCCTATAATCGCGAGGGTCGGCATTGTATCAGGGACACACAATAAGCTGTCCCTATTTATCGGCTTCACTCAATGTCCTGCGGAATACGCCTCATCATATGCCGAGACTATCTCTTCCAAAGGAAGAGACGTCTTGAAGAGCACCGGCCCCAAATGAGTTCTCGAGGCATCCCCCCTTCTTCGAAGGGACTCAATGAGATCCTCGAATTTAGGTGTCGGCCTCTTGGTGAAAGAGGATATTTCGTCAACTGAATATACCAGGGGCACGGAGTCGATCTCCTGCCTCCACATCTCCAGCATGGAAGCGCATCTTCTCGGGTCGCTCATACCTTCCGGGCTCATGCGGGACAGCAGTTCTCTGTCGAACAGCTTCCCGCCCCACAGGGGCCCGTACTTGTGGTCTTTATCCGGTTCAGATGCGAATCCCCTCTCCATGGTGGTCTGATCATAGGAGATATATCCCATTTGAGACAGAGATCTGTCGGCAGCGGCCGCCCCGTTCTCCACTAGAATGTAAGTTCTGAAGTAATGGTCCGCGCTGAATGACAGCAGGGGCACCATCCCCCTGTCAAGCCGAGCAAGCTCCCTGCATATGTGCCCCATCAGTATCCTAAGCCCCGCCTCGTGGCACATCGGCCCCCTCAGGGGCCTGGCGGAATATCTCCTCTCGCACTTGGCCCTGTGAGCCCCGGAAAGGGGGGCGGCATCCGTGGCGGTCACGGCAAGGATCCCCTTCCTCCTGCATCCGGATATGGCGGCATGCAGGAACGGCACCGGGGAACCGAAGGGATCCAGGTCCACATAGTCGAAGGACTCTTCCGCGAGAAGGGAGCCCAGAGGCCTGTTCGACGGGACGCAGTTCTCGAGGCTGTTCAGTTCTATGTTCTGTTTTATGTATTCCACCGCATCGGCATTTATGTCGTTGGCGGTGACGAAGGTATCGGGAACCTCATTAGCGATCCTGACCGCCCTGGCGCCGGTGGCGCTCATGGCGTCGGCCACGCTCATGTTCTTTCTCCCCAAGGCTTTGAGAAGCATTATGTTGACGTCCCTGTTGAACGCCATCTGTGAATTGAAGAAAACAGATCCTCGTATCTTGCCGGGCCCTTTGACGGA
>JAQVOB010000044.1:0-7598 GCA_028702835.1 Candidatus Methanomethylophilaceae archaeon | reverse complement strand
TTCACTATAGGGCAGGGTAAAATGCTTACCGCATTCGAGAATGCTCTTCTCGGTATGAGGCCCGGGGAGACTGTCAGGATAGCGATACCTGTTGGGGAGGGTTACGGCGACGGCACATCTTTCAATGACACATACACAGTAACGGGTCTGAAAATAGATCGTGTACTGAGCATGACCAAGGATGAGTGCACAGCGTACATAGGATCCACACCGACAGGCAGCGGGGTCCTGAACGCCAAGACGCCTTTCGGCTGGAATGCCCAGGCAACCTTGGATTCCGAGTCCGGTACCTATGTTGTGATCCAGAATCCCTCAGAGGATACTTACAAACCGAAGGCTGACACCTCCGACACTCCTGACGTTCAGTACAAGGTAACCGACGTGAGCGTAACAGAGATAACCTTCGATTATGAGTTCTCCGATGACGTGAAGAACAGAATGGATACGACCGGCTGGCACGTTAAGGCACTGGACAAGGATGCCAAGGAGATATTCATATACAAGGAAACCGGCGCTCTGGATTATACGTACAAGTATCCGACCTCCGAGAAGGATGCAAGTGGGAACACCGTCTCCACAGAGAGGAACGATGTCATCCTCTACTTCGAGATAAGGTTCGTCGGATACGCCTAGATGAATTGCCAGAGCTTTTCGGTAACGTCCTTCGGGTCCTTGCCGATGATCCATATCATCCTGTCGTGACTCGTCCTGTCCGTTATCGCATCGGGCACGCATCCGCATCTGTCTATGGAATTGGCTACCAGTTCCCTCAGGCTCATGTTCCTGTTCTTCTTCAGGTCCATCTTCCCGACGATCATGCCGACCTCTTCCATCACGTCAGCATAATCATCGGAGTAGGATATGTTCATCGCAGACCTCTTCTCCGGGTCCTTCTGCATAGCCTCCAATATGACGAATGACAGGTGGCCAGCGGTACCGAACTTCGCAGGTCCCTTGGCGGTCCTGCCGTTACGGTGCCTCATCTTCCCTTCTATGCCAGCAATATCCTCCGATCCCGCAGGGTTCTCAGCTGCGAAGGCGATGTTCATACCTGAATCTGGGACGGCGGACCCGGGAACGCTCTCCATCAATTGGGTGGCAGCAACATCCAGAGCATCCAGTATCCGGAAGCGTTGGGTATCGTCGTGTATCTTGATCGTGGGATTCACAACGCCGATCCCGGCGCCTACTGCATACATGGTGGATATGGATTCCTGGATCATCTTCCTGGACCTTATCACCGCGTTTCCTATGTCAACGCTCTTGGCCAGATGTGCCGTTATGTACGCGGAGAGGACGCAACCGCTTCCGTGGCCGTTCCTTTCCAGGCGCGGATACTCCAGGACATTGATCTCTGACGACAGATAGAGGTAATCCCTCACGGTGTTGCCTCCCATATGCCCACCCTTGAGCAGAACCGAGGAGCCCTCCTTCCCGATGAGCTTGCATGCGAGCCTGGCATCCTCCTCGTTCCTTATTTTGATCCCGGAGAGCACTTCCGCCTCGTATCTGTTGGGCGTGATCAGATCGCAGATGGGTATCAGGTCTCTTTTGAGAGCATCCACCATCCTGTCGTCGAAAAGATGGTCGCCTACAGTGGCGATCATCACCGGGTCTATAACCAGAGGTATGTTACTGTCCTCAAGGACCTCGGCCACTGCCGAGACGATCTCTGGATCATACAACATACCGGTCTTTATAGCCCTGATATCGGAATCCTTCAGCACTGCCTCGATCTGGTCAACTACCATATCTGGAGGCAGAGGGTAGATCCTCTCCACCGATTTCGTGTTCTGGGCAGTGACAGCGGTTATGGCAGTGCATGCGTGCACCCCCAGGGCGGCCATGGCCTTTATGTCGGCCTGTATCCCCGCTCCTCCGATGGAATCCGAACCCGCAATGGTAAGGGCGCATCTCATGTTGCGCTAAATCGCCAACGTAATATTAAACAGGTAGGAAAGCTGCCTTTCGCGAACAGTTATATAATTATTTGGCGTGGGGGAACCAGATGAGGTCCAACAGCTATCATTTCATTCTCCAGGATAAATCGGATTACAGGGATCTTGCCCCGGTTTTTCCCGATATTCTCAAGATCATATTCTCTGAGAATGGCCACTTCGTAAGTCCTGAGGAAGAGGAGAGCAGGGAGATGTTCATCGAGCTCAACATGGCTGACCTTGAGAAGAACAGCAAGCCCGAGGGGTATAACAGGAAAGCCCTCTACAGGCTTCTGTTTCCCATAGGCAGGAAGGAGTTCTACATCAAAACCTACAGCGGTAAGATGAGCGACGTCAAGCGCATAGGCGAGATGATAAGCGAGATGCTATCAACAGTCAAAGTGAAGTTCGAGGTCAAAGAGAACTTCGATATGGACTTCTGATACGGATCAGATCAAGAGCCATACCGCATAGATCATGACGGCTGCGAGCAACAGGCTCGCATTCCTCTTCTTCAGATACGTGTTGTCCTTCTCGTTGCGTATCTCGGCTATACTGTTAACGAATAATTCTTTCGTGCATCCCATTCATGCCACCGAATAAGCCTCGCTTTGAGAATATATAAGCGGAAGCGGGGGAGGTCGCCGAATCCTGCCGAATTCACCTGAGAAGCTTTTCCCAGCAGTCCTCTATTATCTCGGTTTGACGGTGCACGAAATCCTCTCTTGCGGCCAGATTATCCAGTAGGTGTTCCTTCTGGATATCTGTGGAATCAGGGGAGGTCCCTCCGTACGAGTTGCGTCTCTCGACGCACTTGCTGAGAGGCAGGACCTCGAACACGTCCTGCTCTATGGCCGGGGAGAACTTCCTGAGCTCTTCCAAACTAAGTGCTTCCAGGTCCTTCTCCTCTCTGACGCAGTACTTCACGGCTGCCCCGACTATCCCGTGAGCTTCGCGGAAGGGTATGTCCTTCAGAACCAGATAGTCCGCCAGGTCCGTGGCGTTCATGAAACCGACCTTGGCAGCCTCTGCCATGCGCTTCCGGTTCACTTTCATGGTCTCCACCACTGATGCCATCATCGATGCGCATTGGATGATCGTGTCCATGGAATCCATGGCTGGCATCTTATCCTCCTGGAGGTCCCGGTTGTATGTGAACGGCAGTCCCTTCAAAGTTACCAGCATGGAGATCATGTTGCCGATCACGGAACCGGTCTTGCCTCTTGCCAGTTCCGCAACGTCAGGATTCTTCTTCTGTGGCATTATCGACGAACCGGTCGAGTATGCCTCGTCCATCTCGACGAATCCGAATTCCTGTGAGGACCAGAGGACCAGCTCTTCTGCCAGGGATGAGATGTGCACCGCGGTCAGAGACGCGCAGAACAGCATCTCTGCGACGAAATCCCTGTCGCTCACGGTATCCATGGAATTCTCAGTCGGCCCGGAGAATCCCAGTGCCTGAGCGGTCATCTTCCTGTCAATGGGATAGGTGGTGCCCGCCAGGGCCGCTGCCCCGAGAGGGCAGCGGTTCATCCTGAGATATGCGTCGATGAACCTGTCACCGTCGCGCTCGAATCTGAATGCATGTGCCAGCATGTGCTGTGCTAAGGTCACTGGCTGTGCGTGCTGCATGTGAGTGAATCCGGGAAGTATCACATCCCCTTCATCCTCAGACAGGGAGATGAGAGCGTCTATGAGCCCGTCCAGGGCGTTCACAGCGCTCAGGGATATATCTCTCATGTACATCCGGAAGTCTGTGGCGACCTGGTCATTGCGGCTTCTGCCGGTATGGAGCCTCCCTCCCTCCGGGCCGATGATCTCGATGAGGCGGTGCTCTATGTTTGTGTGTATGTCCTCAAGCTCCAGATTGACATTGAAGGTGCCGCCTTCCAGTTCCGATACTATGCTCTTAAGGCCTTCTATGATGGGGTCGGCCTCTTTGGCCGGGAGTATTTCGCAGGCCCTGAGCATCCTGACGTGGGCCAAGGAGCCCATGGCGTCATAGAATGCGAGGGAAACGTCAGTTCTGAGAGATGATGTGAAATCCAGGGTGTCCTGTCCCATCGCCTTGTCGAACCTTCCCGACCAAAGTGCCTTCTCCGCCATCAAGTTCACCTTTTCCTGTGGACCCGGGAGGCCGTCTTGTTGGGCAGCCCCCAGCAGTAGATGAATCCAACGGCGGCGTTGTGGTCGTAAACATCCCCCTCAGCGTATGTTGCGAGCCCCTCGTCATACAGGGAGTACGGAGACTTACGGCCCACAACCATGACGCTGCCTTTGTAGAGCTTCACCCTCACGGTACCGGTGACGTTCTCCTGAGTCTTATCTATGAATGCGCTTATGGACTCACGGAGGAGGCCGAACCACAGCCCGTCATAGGCAAGCTCCGAGAACCTCTGCTCCAGTCTCTTCTTCATTGAGGTCACATCCCTCTGCAAGGTCATGAACTCCATGGACCTGTGCGCCGCGATCAGCACGGTGGCTGCGGGGCACTCATAGGTCTCCCTGCTCTTGATCCCCACAAGGCGGTCCTCCACATGATCTATGCGTCCGACCCCGTTCTTGCGGGCGACCCTGTCCACCTCAGCTATGAGCTTCAGGCTGTCCATCTTCTTGCCGTCCAGGGATACGGGTATCCCCTTCTCGAATCCGATCTCCAGGTACTCTGCCTCGTCGGGTGCGTCATGAGGTGCGACCGTCCATCCCCAGGCGTCCGCAGGGGGCTCTTCCCAGGCATCCTCGATTATACCGCATTCGCAGCTCCTTCCCCAGAGGTTCTCGTCTACGGAGAAAGGGCTCTCCTTCTTGACGATGATCTCTATGTTATTCTCTTTGGCGTACTCGATCTCCTTCTCGCGGGTGAGCACCCACTCCCTCATCGGAGCTATGACCTTGATGTCAGGGTCCAGGGACATGATGCCCACGTCGAAGCGCACCTGGTCATTGCCTTTGGCGGTGCAGCCGTGTGCTATGTATTTCGCCCCTTCGCGGTGGGCCACATCTATCAGCTTCTTCACGATGAGCGGCCTTGCGATCGCGGTACTAAGGGGGTAGACGTCCTGGTACATTGCGTTGGCCTTCAGGGAGGGCCAGATGTAATCCTCGACGAATTCCTTCTTGGCATCGATATATTCTGCCTTCACTGCGCCGTTCCTCAGAGCACGGGCTATTATGTCGTCCTGGCTCGGGGGCTGTCCCACGTTTATCGCCACGGCTATGACATCCACATCGTATTTCTTCTGAAGCCAGCGTATCGCAACAGATGTGTCGAGCCCGCCCGAGTAGGCGAGGACGACCTTCTCCCTCTTCTGTTCCGCGGTCATGTTATCTCTTCGACATAATCGGAGTCCCGTTTAAATTGTTGCATACCTGCCCTAACCTGCGTCCTCTGGCTTTTGTATGTTCACGGACATCTTCGGCGGATGCAGTTCGAGCTGAGCAATCCAGATGCGCTTTCCAACAGAGCATACTAGTTAGTTGTATGAGCTGCATCATGTAGCATTTGCATCAGAAAGGCTCCTTGTTGAGAATATGATGACACTCGGTGTCTGAAACAAGACAATATATTTTTAAGACTAATTACCATGAATCCACCGTCCATTTAGTCAGGGAATCCAAATGAAGAACGTGGGTATTATCGGGGGTACCGGGTACACGGGAGGGGAGCTTGCGCGCGTCCTGTCCCGTCATCCCGGCGTCAGCATTGCGGCGATGACGTCGCGCCAGAGCGCGGGCAAGAAAGTTGGCGACGTACAGGCCAATCTGGAGGGCTACGTAGATATCGATTTCACCGAGTCCATCCCGGAGTCGGCGGATCTGGATCTCGTATTCGTGGCAACACCCCATGGGGCATCAATGGATGTGACCCCCGGTCTTCTCGGGAAAGGCATCAAGGTCATAGACCTCACAGGAGATTATAGGTTCAGGGATGAAGCCGTCTATGAGGAGTGGTACGGCCACAAGCATAAGGACACAGAGAATCTGGCACATGCGGTTTACGGTCTCCCTGAGTTCTACAGGGAGGCCATATCAAAGGCCAACCTCGTCGCCAATCCCGGATGCTATGCGACATCCGCCATCCTGGCATGCGCACCTCTGGTGAGCACGGGGCTCGTCGAGGGCAAGATATTCGTGGACGGTAAGAGCGGCACTTCCGGAGCGGGCATGACCCCGTCCCCGCGTCTCCATCACCCCACATGCGGTGAATCAGTAATACCGTACAGCGTGGGAACGCACCGCCATACGCCAGAGATCGAGGCTGTAATAAAGGACATCTCGAAGAAAGAGAGCGACGTCCTGTTCGTTCCGAACCTGGTCCCGATGGTCCGCGGTATAATTTCCTCATGCTTCTTCAATCTGAAAGAGCATCTGAGCCAGGAGGAGCTTTCCTCGGTATTCAGGAAGGCATATGCGGGAGAGCCCTTCGTCCGATTCTCCGAGGAGCCGTCGATAAGGGCCGTTGTAGGTTCCAATCACGCACAGGTCAGTGCCCGCGCCGACGGGGCCTGCGCCGTTACATTCGGAGTGATAGACAATCTTATGAAAGGTGCGTCCGGACAGGCTGTGCAGTGCATGAACCTGATGCTGGGATTCAAAGAGACAGAGGGCCTGGACTTCCCGGGTCTGGGGGTATGAGAATGGTTGAGATTATCGAAGGAGGCGTAACCACGCCCCAGGGATTCCTGGCGGCCGGAGTGCACAGTGGGGTGAAATACCGCTCCATGGATCTTGGCATAGTATACTCGGAGGTCCCGGCGGATGCTTTCGTCGGATACACCAGCAATAAGGTGAAATCCGCACCGGTGCAGATCATGATGAAGGAGAATTCCCCGAAGCTCTCCGCAGTTGTGATCAACAGCGGTAATGCTAATGCGCTGACAGGACGCCGCGGCATGGAGGATGCTATGACGATGAAGGAGACCGCTGCGGCGGAGCTCAATCTTGATCCCAAGGAAGTGGGTGTCATGTCCACGGGCCTCATCGGTCGCTTCATGGACATGCACAAGGTCAAATACGGCATAAGCAAGGCCGCAGGCTCCCTTAGCAGGGGGAGGGATTCGGATGCGTCCTTCGCAGAGGCCATAATGACCACTGACACGATAAAGAAGGAGTGCGCGGCCAGCGCACGCCTCAAGGACGGCACATTGGTCCACATAGGCGCCATATCCAAAGGGAGCGGGATGATCGCACCCCATATGAAGGTGCTACACGGGACGACGCTCTCCGTGATAACGACGGATGCGAAGCTGTCCCCGGCCTTCCGCGAGATCTGGCAGGAGATATTGGACGATTCAATGAACATGGTTTCCGTTGACAGCGACCAATCCACCAATGACACATGCATCCTGATGGCGAACGCCCTCTCAGGGGGGCAGTGCGCGGACAACGACCCTGAGTTCAGGGCGGCGCTGATAGAGGTCATGACGAGGATAGCCCGCGCCATAGCCCTTGACGGCGAAGGCGCCACCAAGCTGATCGAGGTGCAGGTGCTCGGAGCTGAGACGAAGGAAGATGCAAGGAAGGCAGTGCATTCAATAATCAACTCGCCGCTGGTCAAATCCGCCATATTCGGCTCCGATCCCAACTACGGCCGTATAATGATGGCCCTGGGCAACAGCGGATGCTCTTTCAATCTCGAGGACGTGCGTCTGACGATAAAGG
>JAQVOB010000043.1:0-7601 GCA_028702835.1 Candidatus Methanomethylophilaceae archaeon | reverse complement strand
ATGCCTTCATCAACTTATGTTTAATAAATGTTGCTAATGATGCCTAAATATAGCGTTTTTATTTGGTATCTTAGACACACGTCTAATGATTCGTATAAAAATGGCTTTTATGATCTCATACTGAATAAAACTGCAGCCCCCGTACCTTCAAATGAACGGCGGATACGCCCCCAAAGCCCATTGGATAAAGTATATTTCACGTCATCGCATCGGCAGCAAGGGGCGATGAATCCTTACATCAGACTCTTCAGGCCCGAGATGATACTAATCGGAATGACCTTCCTTCTCATCTCGGCGATGGTCGTTCCGGGAGCGACTATCCTGAGTGCGAATATGGCCATCGGCGCAGTTTCCGTGGCGCTGTTCGTCATGGGGGGCAACGCCCTGAACGATTACTCAGACTCCGAATCGGATTCTGTGTCCCATCCTTCCAGACCCATACCGTCCGGGCTCATCCCGGGAAGGAATGCCCTGTACGCCGGATGCTCTCTCCTGATCGCATCCGCGATAACAGCCACGCTCCTCCCTCCGATATCCTTCGCGATAGTGGCGTCCGCCTGCATTCTGGAGACGGCATACGAGCTGCGCCTCAAACGCATGGGGCCGGCAGGGAATCTGACCATAGGCTTGGTGACAGGAATGACCTTCCTTCTGGGCGGGAGCATAGCCGGCGATGTCGCCAGATGCGCGATACCTTCCCTCACCATAATGCTTATATCAATCGGCAGGGAGATAAGCTCGGATATGGCGGACGCCGCAGGGGATACGGGAAGAAGGACCCTGCCTAGGTCCGTGGGCCTCAAGATATCCGGGATCGCCGCATCCGCCGCGATCCTGTCAGCCATTCCTGTATCCCTTGTCTTCCCCGTATTCTACGATACGGGCGGTCTCTTCCTGTTCGCGACCGTGCCCTATCTGCTGATATTGGAAACATCCAGGAGGATACTCTCCGGCGAGAAGGGGACGGAGCCCCTCATGCTGTCTTCCATGCTCCTGATGGGGTTGGCCTTCGGACTGGGATCATTTTGATCCAAAAAGCTCCGGGCACATGGCCTTGGCCGCGGCCTTCAGCTCGTCACCTCTCAGGCGCTCGAAATCATAATCCCTGACGGCGAGGATGAGCTTGTCGAGGATGTCGTCCGACATATCAACGTATTTCTCCTTCATCCTCCAGCTCCGAAGGAGCTCGTCCTCCATCTCACTGCGCCACATACGGTCGTACTCCATCAGCGAGTCCTTGGACACGTCCCCTTTCCTTATGCAGTCCGCAGCCACCTCTCCCGCCATCCTTCCGGTCCTGAGCGCATTCCGTATACCTCCCCCTGTGAGGGGATTGATCACTCTCGCCGCATCCCCCGCGGCCATTATCCCATCCCCGACGGAGCAGGAGATCCCGGGCTTTGTGGATACAGCTCCCGCGACCATGGCCAGGACCTTCCCCTTCCTGAGCCGGGGATCGCTTTCTATGAAATTATCAAGGAACACCTTCGCCTCTCCTTCGGAAACACATTTGCTGCCCTGTATCCCCAATCCCACATTCGCCGTTCCGTTGCCTTTGGGGAATATCCACGCATAGCCTCCCGGGGCGCAGGAGCCCAATACGATCTCGCAGAAGCTCTCCTCTATCTCCAGGCCGGACATGAGATACTGCAGGCATGTCTCGATGTCGGAAGGATCAAGATCTGTATCCAGACCTGCCCATCTCGCCGTCTGGCTCTCGTAACCGTCCGCGGCTATCACGCAACGGGCGCGTATCTCCTTTTCCGAGCCCATGTGCCTCACGTTGACGCCGGACACCTTCCCGTCCTCTGCGATAACACCCACGCACCCAGCCCTCATCATTATCTTGGCACCGGATGTGGCAGCCCTTTCCGCAAGGAACTTGTCGAATAGATGCCTGTTGAGAACGTATCCCACCTCCGAGCCCTCCTGGCATTCGCGTACTTTTAGTATATTCCCGGAAGGGGATCTCATTATCGTGCCGGAGATCCTCGCAGATATCCATCTTGGATCCGGGTCTATGCCCACCTCCAGAAGCCTCCTCTTGGATACCCCTTCCGCACATCTCAAAGGGGCACCTATCTCCGCCTTCTTCTCTAGAAGTATGACGTCCGCCCCGCCGTCGGCGGCGTGCTTCGCCGCCATACTGCCGGCGGGTCCGGCTCCGACAACGACAATATCGCAATCATAGCTGATCGGCATCTCGGAACGAATATAACGGAACGTGGATAAAAACAGATGCTCTTTCAATTATTGTCAAAGAGAATGCTGGGTCCTTCCGCTCAATGTTAAAGTATTATAAAACCATGCTTCTGTCATGTGCCTGCGCGCCGTGTGCGTGCCAGTATCGGCGCAGGGAGGATAATATGGCTACGGTCACAGCACACATGAACTTCTGCAACAAGACCCACAGAGCAACCGTTACAAAAAGAGAGGACGAGGATTTCGATGTCTCCATAGAATCGGATTGCGAATTCGTGCAGGAATATGCGAGACTGCTCACCAAGATAACCCTGGAAGACCTCACGGATAACAGGACCAGCTCGATAACTGACCCGGAGAAGCTGAAGTACATAATGGGTCCGTGCCTGGCCCCCAATGCAGTGTTCAACGCCGGATGGCTGGAGGCGGAGATGTTCTCGAAGAGCCTTGCCAAGAAGGTCAGGCAGAACGTGGTCTCTTTCGAGGATCTCTGAATTTGCCAAATATACAGCGGAGCAGGACGTCGGGAGCTGATATCATCTCAGAGAAGTCTGTCGTACAGGAAGCGCACGGAGTACGAAGGCCGCGGATCGCCTTCGTATGCGTTCACAACTCATGCAGGAGCCAGATCGCGGAAGCTTTCTCCCGGGCATATGCGCACGATACTTTCGACGTCTTCTCCGCCGGAACGGAGCCCTCGGAGATCGACCCGGATGCGCTGAGACTTTTGACCGACAGATACGGCATTAACGTAAAGGATCGTCAGTCGTCGAAGCATATATCCGATCTTCCCCGGGTGGATATCGTCGTGACCATGGGGTGCGGCGTCGCGTGCCCGAATGTCCTGTGCCGGCACTCAGAGGATTGGGGGATCGGCGATCCCACGGGCTCCGACGATGCCGTGTTCATCGAGGTCATGGAAACAGTATACGAAAAGGTCCTGGACCTCAGGGAGAGGATACGCTCGGGCAGGCTATGACCCTGTTCCGATAGCACGCTTGTATATCCTGCGGATCAGAGGCCCCGGGACGGATCTCAAACTTTGATCTCTTTCTCCAGTATCCTCATTATCTCCTCTTTCCCGAGCACTCTCCCAGGCGAGAAGATCTTGTTGCCGACCACCAGGGCCGGTGTGGACATGACCCCGTACTTCATTATTTCCCTGATATCATCGATATGATCGACTTCCTGGAGTATGCCCATCTCCTTCAATGCGTCACGGGCGTTAGCTTCCAACTTTCTGCACTTGGAGCAGCCGGTTCCGAGCACTTTCACGAATGCTCCTTCTCCTGTGTACTTTCTTTCCATTATCTCACATCCATACTACGAAATTGAAAATGTATCCTATGATGATTATCCCTATGACAACTATGAGTAAGAATATCGCCAGGAGCCTCTTCTTCATGACACTCCTGAGCAACATTACTGACGGTATCGACGTGGCTGTCACGGCCATCATGAATGCCAATATCGTCCCTGCACCTATGCCCTTAGCATAAAGCGCTTCGGCTATCGGTATGGTCCCGAATATGTCCGCATAGATCGGGACTCCCAACAGAGTTGCCAGAATGACTGAGAATGGATTCTGCTGCCCCAAGACCGATTGTATAACGTCGGTGGGAATCCAGTTGTGTATGATCGCCCCGACGCCCACACCTATCAGTATGTACACGAACACTCTCCTGAAGGTGTCCTTCGTCTGATCCCAGGAATATGATGCGCGGTCCTTCCTGCTCATACTGTCCGATATTGTGGCACATGCACATCCCTCCCCGCCTGTCACAACGGGATCCGGCCTGGCGAACTCCTCGATCTGATCCTCCATATGCATCCTCTCGATCAAAGAGCCGCCCACAACGGCAAGCAGTATCCCCACAACGAGATAAGCGATCGCTATCTCCGGACCGAAGATGCCTATCAGGACGATAAGAGCTGCCAGATCTATGAATGGGGAAGAGATCAGGAATGAGAATGTCACCCCTGCCGGCAGGCCGGCCTTGGTGAATCCTATGAATAGGGGAACGGATGAACAGCTGCAGAAGGGCGTCAGTGTTCCCAATACAGCGCCGGCGAAGTTACCCTTCAGTCCCTTCACCTTGCCTAGGATCTCCCGTGTCCGCTCAGGCGGGAAATAGCTCTGTATGTAAGATATCACGAAGATCAGCGACAGCAGCAGCATCACGATCTTTATCGAATCATATATGAAGAACTGCAGACTGCCGCCCAGCCTTCCGCCGACATCTATTCCCAACGCTGTGAGCCCGTTGCCCACTGCGTCGTTAAGCCACTTCATACCAAGTATCTGGGCCTGGAAAAAATCCCATATCCTGCTCATGTTTTGCCTCTGCCGTTCTCATCAGCTTTCCGCCCGAAGACATGGGCGTATCGGCTGGAATATTCCATATGAGCTATTGTATATAGATATATCTAAATGTGCCTATCTACTCTTGGAACCAGCCGCTCTTACTGATATCGCGGTTCCCGGGCGTCGTATCGGATATCTCTTTGAGATCGGATATGAGGTCGTCTATAATGCTCCTATCCAGAGAATAATGCATCCACTGCCCGTCCTTCCTGCCTACGACCAGACCGCTTCTCATCAGCACTCCCATATGATGAGAGAGCGTGGGCTGGGAGACGCTCAAGTTCTCAAGCAGCTTGCAGGCGCACATCTCGCCCCCTGCGAGCATGGATACGATCCTCAGGCGGTTCTGGTCCGACAATGCCTTGAAGATGTCCGTCCGATTCTCTGTGAGCATGGGTTCCGTCTAGGTATCGGTAGTTATTTATCTGTGTCGAATCGAAGAAAACCCACCGTACATGGGATATTGGATAAAAAGAAAGGAAGAGGTTTGAGGATGCAGGGATTACCCGAGCATCTTCTTCATATCCTCGGCAGGCGTGCTTATCAGGGATACTTCAAACTCCTTGACCAGGAAGTTCAGCACGTTCGGGGAAACGAACGCCGGCAGGGTCGGCCCGAGATATATCCCCTTGACGCCCAGGCTTAGCAGGGTCAGCAAAACTGCCACCGCCTTCTGCTCATACCACGAGAGCACTATGCTTAAAGGAAGATCATTCACCGAGCATTCGAATGCCTCGGCAAGAGCCAATGCGACCTTCACGGCCCCGTAGGCATCGTTGCACTGACCCACATCGAGTATCCGGGGTATTCCTCCGATGTCCCCTATATTCATGTCGTTGAACCTGTACTTACCGCAAGCCAGGGTCAGGATCAGAGTGCCGTTGGGAGCGTTCCTGACAAAATCCGTGAAATAATTCCTTCCGGGCCTGGCGCCGTCACATCCTCCGACGAGGAATATGTGGCTTATCGCGCCAGCTTTCACACCTTCGATGACCTTGTCGGCCACGGACATTATCGTTCCGGCGGAGAATCCCGTAGTAACGGTCTTCCCCCCGTTGATGCCGGTCATCTGCCTGTCCTCCTTGTAGCCTCCCAGGTCCTTCGCCTTCTCGATCAGAGGAGAGAAATCGCGGTCCTCGCCGATATGGACGGTTTCGGGGTAGCTGACGGGACCTGCGGTGAAAACGCGGTCGATGTAGCTCGCTTTGGGCTTCATGAGGCAGTTCGTGGTGAAGAGTATGGGCGCCGGAACGTCGTCGAACTCATCGCGCTGATTCTGCCAAGCGGTGCCAAAGTTACCCTTCAAATGGTTGTACTTCCTCAATTCCGGATATCCGTGGGCCGGCAGCATCTCCCCGTGGGTATAGATGTTGATGCCCTTGCCCTCTGTCTGCTTCAGAAGAGCTTCCAGATCCAGAAGGTCATGTCCGGTCACGATTATGAAGGGGCCCTTCTCGATCTTCATGGGCACCGTGTTCGGAGCTGGCACGCCGTACTTCTCGGTGTTCGCTTTGTCCAGGAGGGCCATGCACTTGAGGTTGGCCTGTCCCGTCTCCATGGTCATGGCCAAAAGCTCATTGAAATCGGAGGACTCCCCGATGGCCCCGAGAGCCTTGTACATGAACGAGTCGACCTCCGGATCCTTGTATCCCAGTACCTTGGCGTGATAGGCATAGGCTGCGATGCCCTTGAGGCCGAAGAGGATCAGGGATTTGAGGGACCTTATATCCTCGTCGTCTGTCCAGATCTTCTCCGTCCTGAACGCCACGTTGCCGCAGCCGCAGACGTTGGACCCGCAGAGCCTCTCGGTCTCCTCCTCCACGGCATCAATCTGCCTCTTAACAGAGAGGGGGTCGAAATCAACGTTGGTGATGGTTCTGAAAAGAGCCTCCTTCACGATGTCGTCGGTTCTGTCACCCGTCTTCCCCTTCGCCCTTATCGACAGGTCGACAAGCGCTGTTATAAGATCATCTTGCAGATTCGCCACGTCGGACGACTTACCGCATACCCCCGCCGAACCCGTGCATCCGGTACCTTTGGCCGTCTGCTCGCACTGAAAACAAAACATTTCATTCTTCATTATTCAGATCTCCTTTCCGATTTATCCTTTGGATACCTGGTATAATAAAGATACCAGATTAAATACCGTCAGTTTCCATAAGCATACCATGAACAAAAGCTGCACCGTGTACAGGACCATGGATTATCTCTCCAAGAAATGGACCGTGATGATCATGCTGGAACTGTACAAAGGCAACAGATGGAAGAGATTCTCCGAGATCAAGAGATCCATGGAAGAGATCACCCCCAAAATGCTCTCGGAACGCCTGAAGGTCCTGGAGGACGAAGGCATAGTGGAAAGAAAGGTCGACAACGAAGAAGCACCGATGAGAGTATGCTACCGGCTGACCGAGATGGGTCTGGATCTCATACCGGTGATCAAGAGCGTAAAATCCTGGGCTCTGAAATGGAAGGAGAAGAACACCGCATGTGCCTCGCAGGACTGTATAGTGTGTGTTCTCTGAGGTCGGCATCGATATGAGAGGAGCCGTATGCGCACCGCGGTCAAAAATGGGAGTATAGTGCAGGGGATGGGATTTGAACCCACGGACCACTGAAGGACTAGGCCCTCAACCTAGCGTCGTTGGCCATGCTTGACTACCCCTGCGTATAGGCGACGTAAACGAATTCGCTTAATAAGTTTTGCCGTCTGGAAACATGCCCGGAGCAGCGTTTCCGCTCCATAACCGGTCCCGGACAGCATACATGCAATCAAAATTAATACACGGACGCCTTTGGCTTGGATGTCAGGAGAGAGAGGGCGGCCGACGGTAGGACATTGTCCGGCTGAGGAAGTTCCCTCCTCCACAGGGCAGGTGGGTCGGGAAATCCGACCGGGCGAGAGCTCGGGCAAGGGCTCAGAAACGACACAGCCGGGGCGCAGGATGATCTGCTGACAGTGACGTTGCCTCCGGATATGATGAAACGGCGACACCCCATCGGAGCAAGCCCGCACAGCCGGGATGATTGCCCA
>JAQVOB010000042.1:0-7661 GCA_028702835.1 Candidatus Methanomethylophilaceae archaeon | reverse complement strand
ATACTGCAAGAACAACAAGCCCGTCATGAAGGGTCACACCGACCTGGAGTACATGGGCGCAGTAAGGTCCGGCCCCTCCCTGGTAGAGCCCGAGTCCGGTGAGTCCTGGTTCGAGGAGTACCTCGCAAACGGTGCACTCTCCACGGCAGAGGCTCTTTTCCAGCAGAAGAGAGCATAATCCGGTAACGGATTCCGCCAAACCTTTTACTTTTACTTTTATTTTCTGTATTCAGCAGTTGTTATATCTGAGCAAATGTTTCCCAGTCTCTAATGGCTAATAAGATAGGTGAGACGGATGCCCTGTGCCCTGTGTGCTTGAGGACCATACATGCGGACAAGGTGGAGGAGGGCGATGACGTCTTCATCGTCAAGAAGTGCCCGGACCACGGGGAGTGGAAGGTCAAGATCTGGTCCGGCGCAGAGAATTACAAGTATCTCTATGAATTCGCGGCTGTTCCTAAAACGCCTAAGAAAAGAGCGATAGGCGAGATAAGGGACTGCCCCCAAGAGTGTGGTCTTTGCGACAGGCATCTGCAGCATTCCTGTCTTGTGGTCGCCGAGGTGACCAACCGTTGTAATCTGAATTGCCCGATATGCTTCGCAACGGCAAACGGTTGCGGGTATGATTTCCACCCCGACATGGAAACGATAAGAGGGATGTTCAAGACCATTGTCGAGTACGTCAACAGCCCCCGCTGCGTTCAACTGTCCGGAGGAGAGCCCACGGTCAGGGACGATCTCCCGGAGATAGTCAAAATGGCCAAGGACATGGGCATTGAGCACATAGAGGTCAACACCAATGCCGTACGCATATCCAAGGATATCGAGTACCTGAAGAAGCTCAGGGATGCCGGTGTCGATGATTTCTACATGCAGTTCGACGGTACGAATGATGAGATTTACATGAAAACAAGGGGCAAGCCCCTCTTCGATGTCAAGAAGAAAGCGATAGAGAACTGCAAGGAAGTCGGAGGAATAGGGATAACGTTGGTGGTAACCGTTTCCCCAGACATAAACTTAGATTCAGTAGGCGAGATCATCAAATTCGCGACGGAGAATGTACCTGTGGTGAAGGGGGTGCATTTCCAGCCAATAGCTCATTTCGGGAGGTATCCTGTGGAGCCGAAAGACGAGAACCGCGTACTTCTCCCGGATCTGGTCAAGGCTATCGAAAAGCAGACGAAAGGCATGCTCAGGGCTGACAATTTCATGCCGACCTCATGTTCCAATGTTCACTGTGATCTAAAGTCCCTTTCTGTGGTTCTGCCTGACGGGAGCCTCTTCCCGCTGACAACCATGTCTCTGGGTCCACCAAAGAAGACGGAAAACATCGCCGATAAGACCAGGACCGAGGTTTCCCAGTACTGGAGAGTGATCGAGGATACGATGGACGGAGGCAATGATACTGAAGACAATTCGTGGAGATCCTTTGTCAAGAGGGCCAAGACGCATTATCTTACCGTTTCCGCCATGGCATTCCAGGATGCATGGACCGGTGAGACGGAGAGGTGGGAGCGCTGCTGCATTCACGTAGTGACTCTGGATGGCAAGCTGATACCATTCTGCCTTTTCAACGTCACATCCAAGGACGGAACCACGCTATATCGCAGGAAAACATTCTGCGCGTGATCTACTTCCGGTAGTATCCGAAGGAGTTGTGGTAGTTCTTTACCACACCGTTCATGTAGTTGGAGATGAACTTCTCCTTCTCCTTGGTGTTGACGATGAATCCCTGTATAGGGAACTCGGTGTCGCAGTGTATGCACCTGACATACTTGCAGTTCTTGGTGCTCTGAGGGCAGGATCTGCAGGCTATGGCCCTTGACTGAAAGAGACTGAATTCCTTTCCGCACTTCGGGCATTTGAACCTGTGCGCGGCGGACAGCATCTGAGGCGTAACGCCAGATCTCGCCATTTCCGGTGTGAGCGTCATCTTAACGGTCCTCCTAAAGGTCTCCCTCTATTTACATTCAGCGGATTATGCCTCCCCGACACAATCTTATATTGTCGTGCCAGTCCAACATTTCATGGAAATCCTGGACTCCATGAAGGCGTTTTTCGTAAGGCGCATGCTCCTGTCGAGGAAGGTACCGAAGGACTGCGAGAATCCTCTAGAGGGGTGGATGGCCATCAAGGCCAGGGAGACATTGAAGAAAAGCGGTTTCAGGCTTCAGGCGTCCGAAAGGACGGACACGATAAGCAGAGAGGAATTCGAAGAGTATCAGCTCCTGAGATTCAGGGAGCAGATGAAGTACGCGGAGGCGGAGGCGCCACATTATAAGGACTTGTACAAGGACGCAGGGATAAGACCCGAGGACATAAGGACGTATGAAGATCTCGAGAAGGTACCGTTCACATACTCCCATGATTTGGCGGAGAAGCCGTATTCCTTTTGCGCAGTATCAGTCACCAAGCTCGCGAGGGAATTCACGACCACAGGCACGTCAGGACGCAGGAAGACCATAGGATTCACATCCGGCGACCTCGTGAGCAAGGTGGACATAATAGCATCCGCTCTTTCCAATATAGGGATGAGTAAGGGCGATTCCCTTCACATAATGTTCCCTACAGTCTCAGCCTGGGATCCCAGCCTTATGATGTCCGCCGCATGTAAAGTTCTTGGCTACGGATCATCCACGTGCTCGGATACAGACATAGCAGTGCAGATGAAGGTCATGAAAGAGGCAGGGTCCACTCACATAATCGGCCTTCCGTCATTCATCTACAGGGTCACCACCCTCATGGGAAAGGAGACAGACCTCAAGACTTTGGGCATAAAGAAGATAATATCCACCTCTGAGCCTTTGTCGGAGAGCGTCAGGCAAGCCTTGGAGGAAGCGTGGGGATGCAAGGCTCTGGACGTATGGGGGATGACGGAGATGGGACTTGCTTGCGCCGTGGAATGCGATGAGCAGGACGGCCTGCATACGGATGAGGCGAACATACTCTTCGAGGTCATCGATCCCGAGACGGGAAAGCATGTGCCGGCAGGACAGGAAGGGGAGCTGGTGGTATCGGGTCTGAATTCTCAGGGAACGGTTCTCCTAAGATATCGCACTAATGATCTGGTGTCCATGCAGGACCCGCCCTGTGATTGCGGAATGTCTTTCAATAAGAAGCTGAACAAGCCCCATGGAAGGATCGATATGCAGTCAAAAGTAGGCATGGGATACAAGGTGTATCCTCTGCTGTTCGACGAGGTCCTGTTCAAGGAGAATGATGTTGTGGAATATCAGCTGAAGATAACCAAGGAGAACTACAGGGACGTTCTCACCTTTGAAGTGGAGACTCCTGCGCCCAGCAGTGATCTGGAAGAGAGAATAATCTCTCTGGTCTCCTCGGTGAGGGAGGTATCTGACGGGATCGCTGAGGATCTCATCGAAAGACCCAGAGTCAAATTCGTAGACGTAGGCTCCATGGAGTACTCCGCCAAGGCGAAGAAGATAGTTGACCTAAGAGAGAATTATGATTAGAGCCCTTTGGACGCTTTGACCACCTGGTTCAGGAGACCGCTGTCGTTGCAGCGTTCAAGGAATGTTCCGGTGACGATCATGTCGGCTCCCGCCTCCCTGGCAGCTTTTGCGGCCTCCGGGGATCTTATGCCCCCGCCCACTATTAGAGGGACGGAAAGGATATCCTTCACTGCTTTGATCATCTCAGGGGGAACCGGGCGGTCGGCTCCGCTTCCAGCCTCAAGATACACAAAGCTCATTCCGAGATATTCTGCGGCAAGAGCGCACGACATGGCCTTCTTGAGGTCGTCCCTTTTCACAAGATCGGCTTTTCCCACCTCTCCAACCTTCATGCCCGGTTCGACGACGATGTAGCCCATGCTTATGGGCTCTATGCCGAGTTTCTTCACAGCAAGGCTCGTGTGTATCTGAGCCTTCATCACGTAGTTCAGGTCCGTGCTGTTGATCATGCTCATGAAATATATGGCATCGCAGTGGGCGGAAAGGGCCTGGGGCCCTCCTGGGAAAAATATTACCGGAAGCCCCGTTGTCTTCTTTATGGCGATAGCCGTGGCATCCAGATTCTCTTGGGTTACGCCGGTGGATCCGCCGATCATTATGGCGTCCGTGCCGGCTTTCTTGCATTCAGAGGCGATGGCCGCAGCCTCATCCGACGTCTGCTTGTCAGGGTCCAGAAGGGACATGTGCAGTGTTCCTTTGGAGACGCCTTCCATGAGATATTTCTTCACATTCATGATAATGCTCCGAGCACGAATGCCACAAGGGCTGCGAACATGGCAATCTTAGCCGTCTTCTGAGCCTCGTGGGGGTCCCTGAAAACAATCCAGGCGGCGTATATAAACATTGCATCAGCGAGCAGCACAGTCAGATACAGAGCACCTAACTGACCGTCCAAGAAAGGCCAGATGCTGAGAAGAGGGCCGGCGATGAAGAATGCCGCGGATATGAATGCCGCATTCCTCTCGCCTATGCTCATCGGCAGAGTGTTCCTTCCCTCGTCTCCTTCCATATCCTCTATGTCTTTGGCCACTTCTCTGCCTGTCGTAGCCAGGAAAGCCATTACTGCGAACACTGCTACGTCCGCCAAATTGCCGACCACAGCGCCGCCGAACAGGAAGACCATGCCCGTAAGCACACCTATCGTCAGGTTGCCTACGAAGCCCCTTTGCTTAAGCGCCATCTCGTATGATATCATCAGAGCACATGCTATGATGACAATGCCGGTCAGCAGGAGACTTCCCATAAGCACAGATGTGATGCAGGCCAGCAGAAGGGAGGCGAGACCGACTCTTAGGGCATCGCGTGGCGTTATCTCACCCATAGGTATGGGACGTTCGGGATGCGCCGTTTTATCTATATCTCTGTCCACATAGTCGTTGACGGAGTTTCCTCCGGCCATAACGGCAATGACTACGAGACACGCTATCGCTATATTGACCCCGTAATTCCCGATCCCCAAGCCCTCAGCTACGAAGGCACCGGCGATCACGCCGATGAAACCTATCACTGCATTCCCGAGCCTGAATAGCCTGAGGTATCTGTTCACGTTGCCGTAAATGCGTTGAGATATAATTAATTCAGTTCCTCAGCACGTGATAGTATCTGGACAGGGATCCGTGGACCCTCTGCACGTGCAGGCCATCCATTTTGAGAGGGGAAGGGTCTAGTTCGTGGGGCAGTACGACACCCGCGGTCCCGCCGGGCCTCAATGCCTCGCTGAATGATTTCATAGCTCTGGCATATATGCTGTCTATCTTCTCTCCTCCTGTTTTCGTGGACCTACCGTACGGTGGATCGGTGGCGATGATATCCACCGGGCCGAATCTGGAGCCTATGCCCGAAATGTCCAGAATATCGCTGTCCTCCAGATCAAGGTTGAAGAAATCCATGTTCTCCCGGGTACCGGCGATCATCTCCGGGTCGAAATCGGAGGCCGCGGCCCTTATGCCCATCGATGCCGCTTCGATTACTATGCCGCCTGTACCGCAGAACGGATCAAGAAGCAGGTCACCCTTCCTAGCGCCTGTGAGATTTATCAGTGCTCTGGCATATTTAGGATGCAGGGATATCGGAGAGAAGAACGGCCTCTCGCTGACCTTCCTGTTCTCCAGAGATTCCCTGTCCACTGCCCTTTGGGACAGGAAAACGTGGATCATGTCGCTCATCAGGACACGGACCTCTATGTCTGGGTCTTTGAGTTTCACGTCGTTGGTCCGGGACAGTTCCTTTCCTATTTTCCTTACGAGGTCCTGAGAGTCGATGTTCTTCATCATCCCCTCGAATCTTCTGCACCTTACGGAGAACGTCCCCTCAGGTATCCGTATTCTGCCAATGCCCGATAGGTCGCTGGGGCTGAAAGAGCCCAGATGCCTTCCTATGTGCCTCGTAAGAGATATCCTATCCGCTATCGGTTCTACAGCATTCTCTTCGAACGATGCTATGAAATAGCCGGGTCCGGAAGACAGTGCTTCGAATCCCGGTGCTTCCGCTCTCAGGCAGCCTATAGCCTCGGCTGAGCATAGGCTGCCGTGTTCTCCGGATAGTTCAAAAAAGAAAGGGGAGGGGCTCACACCCCTCCAATGTTTCAGTCTTTAATACCATCTTCGGTTATCGTGAAGACGGCCTCGCCCTCGGGCATGTTGGGCGAGTCTATCAGCCTGGCGACCCTCTTCCCTGCTTTGCCCTTGCGCAGATAGATACGGAATGTGGCTGTGTGACCTACAATGTGACCGCCTATTGGTCTGGTGGGGTCCCCGAAGAATGCATCCGGCTTGGACGATACCTGATTGGTGACGGCTATGGCCGCATTGTTCAGCGTAGCGAAGTTCAGCAGATCGTGCATGTGGCGGTTCAGCATCTGCTGCCTCTCGGCCAGAGCGCCCCTGCCTATGTACTCAGCTCTGAAATGCGAAGTGAGCGAGTCAACGATCAGCAGTTTGATCTTCTTGGTCTTCGACAGTTCCATGGCCTTGTCGACCAACAATATCTGATGTTGGGAGTTGAAGGCTCTGGCAACATGTATCTTCTTCAGTACCTCGGCGGGATCAACACCCAGATAGTTCGACATCTGGACAATCCTCTCCGGTCTGAATGTGTTCTCGGTGTCGATGATAACGACTTCCGAATCGAAACCTCCCATTTCCTCGGGAAGGGTGGCGTTCACTGCCAGCTGGAAGCATATCTGGGTCTTGCTGCTGCCGAATTCTCCGAAGAATTCTGTTATGGCCTGAGATTCAAGACCACCTCCCAAAAGCTCGTCCACGGCCTTTGAGCCGGTCGTGAGCTTGGTGACGCTCTTCCTTCTCTCGAGGATGTCCTCTCCTGTCTCGAAATTGCCTATGTCCGCACAGACCTTGGCCCCTTCGATAATATCTGCAGCTTTCTTGTCGCCTATCTCGCATTTCTCGGCCAGATCGGCCGGGGAGGCGACAGCTATGGCCATCAGATCGTCGTAACCCGCTTCACGGAGTTTTTCTGCTATAGCTGGTCCTACTCCTGGTATGTCTTCAAGGGTTTTGTTGACCATTTCATAACCTCAGGTTTCGCTAAACAGTTCAGGTATTTAAGCGGGGAAAGGGGGGTGTCCGAAAGCGGGCGAAAACGGAGGCACACTATAAAACTATAAATGGAAGACATCGATTGTCGACTGCAATGGCTAAAAAGAGAAAGCGAACCAAGCCGAAGGAGGAGGAATACGAATTCGTACCTCCGGACTTTGACGAGAGAGAATTCATTCTCAAGGACATCTACGGAACGAAGATCCTGTTGGTGGTTTCGCTACTCGCGGTCCTGATCGGGATCGCCGCATCTTTCATAGACAAGGCGTGGGAATGGTACGGCGGCATGTTGCTGTTGGTTCTTGTGATCGCAGGCATGAAGGAGCTTCTTAAACTGCTCAGGTTCGATATGGATCTTGTAGAGACGAAGACGATGCTGGGGAATTATGTCCTGTTCTTCTTCCTGTCTTTGGGCGTCTGGATACTTCTGATAAATCCGCCTTTCGTCTGATTCAGATCTCCCAGGGCAGCTTAGGATCAAGAAGTTCCGTCAGCAGGCCCGCGTCGGCCATTGATAATGTGTCATCGTGGTCCAGCATCCTCATCGTGCCCGGGTCGATCTCCCTACCTATGCCTGAGAATACAGCCTCTTCCGCAAGCATCTCCGCTGCGGTGAAGTACATCCTCTCAG
>JAQVOB010000041.1:0-7719 GCA_028702835.1 Candidatus Methanomethylophilaceae archaeon | reverse complement strand
GGGGGGCGGTCACATCTTCGGAGCGCGCCTTTATGCAGAGGATACCGTACGTCGCGCCGTAGCGATTCATGTTATCGAGTATTATGTCCGCCTGTCGTTTCTGTGCCACATCCGCATAGACGATATCCGCGTGGTCCACTATGAATGAGTACTCTCCCGGCACCGTAGCATCGGCCAGTATGGGGTACATGTTGCTCCTTCCGGCAGAGTTCACGGTCAGGTCCCTGAATGACCTGGGCGAGAATTCCACGCAGAACACCTTCCCATTTGACACGATATCAGCGATATGGGATGCGGTGGTACCGCTGGCCGCACCCAGGTAAAGGATGTGGCTGTCCTTTTTGAAAGGGAAGGACCTGCCCCCCAGGGCGAAGTATGCGGAGAGCTTGCTCCTGTTGGGATTCCATTCCCTGTACTCCCTGCCTTCAGAGGAGACCAGCTTCTCGCCGTACACCCTCTTCCCCGGGACGAGAGACAGTGTGTGCAGCCTTCCCTTATGAGAGAAGAGGGTCCCGCCGGAGAACTCTAGCGGCTCCATGGGCCGCAGATATCTTTGGTACTACATAAGCGCAACATTAGTTATATTCACAGAATGTTGCGTTTGGCGATGATAGAAGTACTCTCTGCAATAGCCGACAAAGTATCGGAAGCCATAGGTCTGATCCCCTCGGATTCGGACAGGGGCGCCGAGGTATGCATGGGAGCGGATGGCACCCCGACGTCCGAGATCGACAAGATAGCCGAGAACACGGTCCTGATGTATCTGCAGGAGCACGATGTGAAGCTGAACGTGCTGAGCGAGGAGATAGGATTCGTTGATAATGGGGCAGAGGAGACCCTTGTATTGGATCCCATAGACGGAACAACCAACGCATGCATGGGCGTTCCGATGTACACTGTATCCATGGCCGTGGGTAAGGGGACCATGAACGGCATGCGCGCAGCCTATCTGAGGAATCTTTCCACAGGTGACGTTTACACGGCAGAGAAGGGCAAGGGCGCCTACATGAACGGATGCAGGATCAGCGTGAAGGACAGCTCCGATCCGGAGCGCCTGCTGATGATGATATACATGGGAAGCGGGGCATGCCCGGAGGCCTATGCTTTGGCCAAGAGGGTGAAGTCCTCAAGGGCCTATGGATGCGCCTCCCTGGAGATGGCATTGGTAGCCACGGGCAAGGCGGACGGGTTCATGATGGACTCTGAGGTATACAGCAAATCGATTCGGGTCGTAGACATAGCCGCCTCAGCCCTTATACTGCGGGAGGCGGGTGGTGAGATATTCGCCCTTGACGGATCGATACTGGATATGCCCTTGGATCTGGAGCACAGGGCCAACTTCGTTGCCGTGGGGGACAGGAAGGTCTTCGACACGGTGATGCAGGGATCCCGCAGCCATCCGCGCGGAGGGAAGGTCAGTTACGGGATATACGTCAACATGAGCATCCCCGGTGCCGCGGACGTCGCCAAGGAGGTCATGCGTCTGCTGAAGGGAGAGGACATCACACTCGATTCTGCCATAGCTGCCGAGTTTGGTGTGAAAGGTGTTCCCATATCGAAGATGAACGTCGACATGATCATTGCGGTGGGCGGTGACGGAACGATACTCAGGGCGGCCCAGAACAGCGATGCCATGATGTTCGGGGTGAATGCGGGAGGGATAGGATTCCTCACCGAGGCAGACCCATCGGAGCTGGAGGAGAGCATAGCAAGGTTGCGCAGGGGAGATTACACGGTAGAGGAGAGGGCAAAGATACAGGTCTTAAAGGACGGTGAGATACTGGGTGATGCCGTTAATGAGGTGGTCGTTCACACAGATACTGTGGCCAAGATAAGGCGGTTCAGGGTGTATGTGAATGATACGTTGGCTACCGATATGAGGGCAGACGGCATGCTGCTTTCCACGCCCACAGGTTCTACTTGCTACGCAATGAGCCTCGGGGCTCCGATAATAGACCCGGGTGTAAATGCCTGGGTCATGGTCCCGATGGCCGCATTCAGATTCTCGGCGAGACCGATGGTCGTGCCCATGTCCAAGAAGATCGCCATAGAGTGCGTCATGGACAAGGGGTGCATGCTCGTGATAGACGGTCAGAAGGAGGTGCATCTCCCCGGAGGTTCAGTGGTGGAGATGGTGAGCTCCTCCAAGCACGTGCGTTTCGTTAGATTCGATAAGGATTTCTATACCAGGATAAACGAGAAGCTAGTGAACGTACAATGATCGAAGCCATAGATGCAGATCTTCTGGAAGCCATTAACGAATCGGCCAGGTCATGCTTTCCTGATGAATTCCTCTGTCTGCTGACCGCGACGGAAGGTGTCATAGACGAGATGGTACTGCTTCCCGGCACGGTATACGGGGACAGTCACAGCTTCCTGAACGAATGGATGGCCCCCATCGGGCTGAGCCCGATAGGCACCGTGCATTCCCACCCCGGATACAGCAATGAGCCGTCGGAGGCGGATCTTCAGTACTTCAGTAACATGGGCGGGGTGCACATAATCACCTGCCTACCCTATGATGAGGGGAGCTGGAAGGCCTACGATTCGGCCGGCAGGGCTCTGAGGCTCGAGATCAGGCGCTGAGCTTCTTAATGCTCGATTTCACGATGTCCGTAGCTATGCCCATAAGGCTGGCACCGTACATCTTGTCCCTTCCCTCGGCCGTTATGTATGCGGTCTCGTCCTTCTCTGATAGGGTTATAAGGAACCATCCGGACTCCATATCCACTCTCCAGCCCTCCACTTCGCTCAGGTTATCATATTCCAGAGCGAAGACCTGATCATGTATGGACCTGGAGATCTCCTCCTTGTCGCCGTGATACGGGACCGAGAAATCGGATTTGAAGCTGGGAGCGATACCGTTCACGATCTGGCTCAGATTCGTTTCTCCAGCTATCTTGGCCATGAGCGCGCCGGCAGTGATGCCGTCCAGTGAATATGAGACATTCGGGAACACAAAATATCCGTTCATGTTGCCTCCCATGTCAAGTCCCTTCGCTTTTACTGCTTCGCCCAGAGATCTGTGTCCTCTCCTCGTCCACGTTATCTCAGAGGTCTGTAGGGCATCGGTCACAGACAGTGAGGCATCTACTGGAAGCGCGACCTTCTTTGGTTTCATGTTCGCCATGAGCGCAGCGAGGGTTGTTCCTCCGTCCAGGTAGTTGCCTTCTTCGTCGAATACTCCGAGACGTGTGCCATTGCTGTTGAAAGCTATGCCGATGCTGCCGGGACTGGATTTCACAGACCGCGACAGGTTCTTCAGGTTCTGCTCCTCAGGAGCAGGCGCTCTTCCGGGGGATCTGCCGTCGGGGTGGCAATTAATGGAAGTCAGATCGGCGCCCAGATCGGCCATGAGGTGAGGAGCTACGAAGCATGTGCAGTCTGATGCGCAGTCCATGACGACATGGCAGTCCACATTGCCAACGTACTCAGTCACTCTGGATCTGTAGTTCTCCAGGCCCCCGGTCACCTTCCTGATCCTCCCGACGCGGGAGTAGGGAGGGAGCTCCTTCTCCGTTTCCAGTCCGGAGTTGACAGATTTCATCTGAGTGTCTGTGAAAAGGGATCCGTCGATGTTGCTGAGGAACATGCTGTTTATGTCTGTCCTGTCCGGCGACCCTATCATTATGCAGCATTCCGATCCTTTGGAAGAGAAGGGCATGGCGGGCGCGGCCATTCTGCCTGCGTCTCTGACATCTCCGCCGGCCGCAGTTATACCTGCACATACAGCATAGAATGCCATGGTGCTGCTGCGGCGCAGGTTTCGGGAGATTAGCACAGTCTTGTACTGCATCCCGATGGTTTTTCCTACGTTTATTATGAATTCCGGGGAAAGTCTCCCTTCCGTCGTTCCTCTGATTTCAGATGATGTCGTAGGAGCCATTACGACAACTAATCCTGTTCAGTTTGATATATCTTTCAATCAGGGCAGGCATCTCCACTCAGTTCCAAGTTAGGTTTATATACCTTCATTTTCAGAGAAAAGAGGCTGGATAGAAAAAAAATGGAAAAAGTTATATATATTGGCGATAGCAATGTATGTTTTGCTGAGCCAGTAGGCTAAGTTGAGGGGACAGAAAATGGTGATGCAGAAGATTACTTTTGAGAGAGCTAAGACCATAGCTATGAACAAGGGACTGAAACCCGGGAAGGTCAAAGGCACTGACGGGGTACAGTTTACCAAAGGAATGAACGACAGGCTCACTCTGATCGGGTGGGATGAGTTCGAGGCCGCCCTGAAGAAGAGAGGTCTCGCAGTCTACGAGTCCGGCGGTTGGATGAAGATAATGAAGGCATAAGCCTTCGGCAACGGTCTTCCCGGGCGTCCAGCCCGGTATCAATTTTTTATACCACAACGCTTTACTGCTGCCTTGCGCAGGGGTTACCGAGCTTGGCCAAAGGTGCTAGATTCAGGGTCTAGTTGTTCAGGCATTCGAGGGTTCAAATCCCTTCCCCTGCACTCATCCCATTCTCGTCTCATATTTTCGCTACAGTGAGCCTGAGTGCATTCAATACCACCGAGAGGGATGACAGGGACATTGCCCCTGCGGCAATCATCGGATTCAGAAGAGGTCCTCCGACCAGGTAGAGGGCCCCGGCAGCTATGGGTATCCCCACCACATTGTAGATGAAAGCCAGGAAGAGGTTCTGCTTAACGTTCCTGATGGTCGCCCGTCCTATCCTGGCTACTGCGGGAACGCTGCGGACGTCGTTGCTCATTATGACCACATCCGCGGACTCCATAGCTATGTCAGTGCCAGATCCGATGGCGATTCCCAGATCGCTCTTCACGAGGGCAGGCGCATCATTTATGCCGTCCCCCACCATGGCCACTTTGCGCCCATTCTCCTGCAGAGCGGAAACGCCCTCCACCTTCTGCCATGGCATCATATGTGCCATCACCTCACCTATGCCTGCCTGGGCAGCTATAGCGCGGGCGGTCGCCTCCCCGTCACCGGTTATCATGACCGATCCGATGCCCATAGATCCGAGGGAGGCTACGGCCTCCTTGCTCGAATCCCTTATCCTGTCCGAGACTGCGATGATCCCCGTCAGGGCACCTTCGGATGCGATATACATGACAGTCTTACCTTCTCCAGAGAGTTTCGAGAATTCCCCCTCTAAGCGGGAGACGTCTATCTTGTTATCATCCATGAGGCTCCTGTTGCCGATAAGGACCTCAGAACCGTCGACGACGGCCCTGAGGCCACTACCCACCAAAGCCTCGAAGGATTCTGGACCGGATACCAGTATACCTTCAGCCTCTGCATACTCGACGACGGCCCTGCCTACAGGATGCTCTGATCCGTATTCGGCGGAGGCTGCGATTCGCAGCATGGAGTTTCCTTCGATCAAGGATACCAAATCGGTGACCACCGGTCTGCCCTCAGTCAATGTGCCAGTCTTATCAAAAACAACAACATCTATTCCTGCTGCGGTCTGGAGGGCCTCAGCGTTCTTGAACAATATTCCCATATCTGCGCCACGGGTGGTCCCCACTATTATTGCCAGAGGCGTCGCCAGTCCTAGTGCGCACGGGCATGCGATAACAAGAACGGATACCAGCACCGTAACGGAGAATTCAAGGCCCTTGCCCGATATGATCCAGATGAGTGCTGAAATCACAGCTATCGATATAACCGAAGGCACGAAGTAACGGACAACTGTGTCAGCGATGCGGGCGATAGGTGCCTTGGTGCTCTGCGCATCCTCCACCATCTCCACTATGTGGGAGAGCACAGTGTCGTCGCCGGTATGCACCACGGAAACTTCCAGACGACCGTTCATGTTCACTGTCCCTTCGTACACGGAGCTGCCCTCTGTCTTGTCCGCCGGGACGCTCTCGCCGGTGAGCATGGACTCGTCCACGGCACTGGTCCCCGAGATCACAGTGCCGTCGGCAGGGAACCTCCCTCCCGGTTTCACCACGATGATATCCCCTACGACAAGACTGGCCTTCGGCACCTCATATTCCTTGCCGTCCACCAGTACGGTGGCTGCGTCAGGGGACAGGGTCATGAGTTTCCTGACAGCATCCCCCACCCTCTTCCTGGACCCGGACTCCAGATAGTTTCCGAAGAGGATCAGGGTGATGATCATCGCAGCGGATTCATAATAGAAGTGGGCGTGAGCCCCCTGGGTGAATACCTGATATGTTATGAATAGGCTGAATATGAAGGAGGCCGATGTTCCCAATGCCACCAGGGAATCCATGTTGGGATTCAGACGTACTATGTTCGTGAATCCGTTGACAAAGAAGCGCCTGCCTGCATACAGGCAGGGGATGCAAAGTGCCAGCTGCAGTATAGCGTGCACTTGGGGGTCGGTCCCTATGAGGAGGTCAAGGTTGAGGCCCAGCATAGGCCCCATTGATATTATGAAAAGAGGTATGGCGAAGACAGCCGAGAGTATCAGGTCGTTGCGCAGGACCCTGACGGCCCGCTCTTCTTTTTCGGAGTCGTCATCCCCAGAGGATATGCCGTAACCCTTTGATTCAACAGCATCGAATATATTCTGAGGTGACAGTTTCTCTGGGTCGTACTCCACCACAGTCCTTCCCGTTGCCAGATTGACGGATATCTCGGAGGCGCCTTCCAGATCTTTAAGTGCCCGCTCTACTGCTGCAGAGCATGCTGCACAGGTCATACCTGTGACCTTGAATGAGATCTTGGCCATATCCTCATTCCGTGACTGAATATCCGGCCCCGGTTATGGCAGCCTTGATCTTCTCCACAGCGTCAGATGTCAGCTTACCTTTTACGACCACGGTTCCCTTGGAGCTGCTGGCCTTACAGGATTTCACACCTTCTATGGAGGACACGGCCTTAACGACCCTGGCCTCGCAATGGCCGCAGGTCATGCCTGCTACCTTCAGGGTTACAGAATCAGAGTTGAACATGTAACAAGGAACGTTTCCGTTCTATTTCAGCATATCATAAGCTTACCGTATCAGGGCGATAGCCATTCCCATCAGGGAGACGATGATAAGCACGGCTCCGAAGGCTGCCCACTTGCGGTCCTTTTGAGATGCCAGAGATGTCGTGGCGGCGATCACCCCTATGAAGGGGGACAGTATGAGGATCAGAACAGCAAGCCACGTCAAACCCTCTCCGTAGGAGGACCCCATCTGCTCTGCTATGAGCCCGATGACTGCCAGTATGACACTCAGGATAACGCATAATCTGAGCGTCTTGGCTATGCTCTCTAAGAGGTTCATACGTAACCTCCTGCATGAAGAAGCATCAGGGCCGCAGAGGCCATCAATAGCAAGGAGAAGTACTTCTTGAGCGAGGAAGCATCGATGCGGGCCGATATCCTTGTTCCCGCTTCGGCACCGATGACGGATCCAATGATCAGGAATGCGGCAAGTTCGAGAGGTACCGAACCGTGGATCAGATAGACGACCGCACCGCTGAACGCGGTTATTCCCAGAGAATAGCTGCTGGTTGCGGCCGCTGCCTTGATTGGCATCTTCATGCAGATGTTCATTATGGGGACCTTGATCACCCCGCCTCCAACGCCCGTCATGCTGGATATCATCCCGGCGAACACGGAGCCAACCGTTCCGCCGGCCTTGTGCTCCACATCGTAGCATACGGACTCCCCGCACTTCAGATCGTTGTACTCGAACTCTCCATCCTCATTTTCCAGGGTGTCGTCGCTGCCCCCGTTCTTTATCATCCGGTACGCACTGAAGAACATCACCGCAGAGAACAC
>JAQVOB010000005.1:0-30348 GCA_028702835.1 Candidatus Methanomethylophilaceae archaeon | reverse complement strand
ATATATCGCAAGGCCCGCAATAAAAGAATGCGCAGGAAACCGATATAACGCCGTACACTAATCCGAGCGGCATGAAGATATCGGGCTTCCTGAAGACCACCCTGCTTGATTGGGACGGGAAGGTGGCGTGCACGATCTATCTGGCCGGATGCAACTTTAGATGCCCTTATTGCCACAACCGGGACCTTGTGCTGAATCCGGGGGAAGCAGAGGACATCCCATTAGACGGCATAATGGAATATATCAAGAGGAACTCTGATTTCCTAGATGGCGTCGTCATATCCGGCGGAGAGCCCACATTGAACAAAGACCTGCCGGACCTAATCAAGAAGCTCAGAAAATTAGGCATGGATATAAAGATCGATACCAACGGGACCATGCCGGACGTTCTTGACGACCTTATAGGCGCGGGAATGGTGGATTTCATCGCAATGGACATAAAAGCCCCGTTGGACGGGAGATACTCTTCCGTAACAGATGTCCCGGTGGACGTCTCTGATATCAGGAAGAGCATCCGGATAATCATGGATTCGGGAGTGGACTACGAATTCAGGACCACCGTTGTGCCGGTCCTCATCAAACCCGAGGGGATGGAGGATATATTCAAGGAGATCCGCGGCGCCAAGAGATACAGACTTCACCAATTCCGTCCAAAGAACTGCCTGGATGAGAATCTGACCGTTCTGGACCCCTATCCCGAGTCTGTGCTGATGGATATGGCCGAGAAGGCCAAAGCATACGTCAAGGACGTCCGGATAAGAGGGATCTGAGACCTTCCCATCAGACCTTTGGCGCAGGACCCACAACTCTGCTTGAGTCGTTTATGAAAACTTCCTCTGCTAGCACGTTGCCCAGGAAGAATTCCGCCGCTGAGCTTTCCTTGGTGATTATACCTGCCGATGCACCGAATTCCGAGGAGTTTATTAACTCCACCGCATCCTCCAGATCTTGTGCCACTTGTATCGACAGTATGGGAAGGGAATTATCCATGTTGTTCAGGTCGTGCTCCTCCGGAAGCCCCACGAACACCGCCGGGGATACGAAATAGCCGTTATCCAGGAACTCCCCCCTAAGCCTCTTGCCTCCGAAGATCAGATTGTCCCTGTAGGATTCCGCTGCACAAAGCAACCTTTCCATATCCTTCTCGGATATCACTGGGCCCATCGTGCTCTCCCGGTCAGTCGGGTCCCCGACCTTGATGTTCCTCAGCTCTGTGAGAAGAGCCCTCTGGAATGCATCGGCCTCGTCCGCTGTGACCACTACTTTGGATGTGGAATCCGTTCTCTGCCCTGAATATGTGAAAGCGGAATCCACAACGAGCTTGGCCGCCTCCTTCATATGAGCTGGCTTGTACACGAATATAGGATTCATTCCCTTGGTCTCGTTGATGAAGTCCAAGTCCACGTTCATCTGCGTGAACATCATATCCTCAGCCAGTACCCCCGATCCGGAGAACGCTATGCCTGCCAGCTCCGTGTTCTCTGCAAGAGCTTTCGCCGATGCACCGTCCTTATCCGTTATGAGATTCAGCACCCCTTCCGGCAGATGCGCGGTCTCAAGTATGCTGTACAAGGAGTAAACAGGCATAGGAACCAACCCCGAAGGCGTCAGAACCACAGTATTGCCTTTCAACATCGCTGATATCGCGAATCCCATGGGAGCCGCAAGAGGCGAATTGTATGAAGTTATCACTCCCCAAACGCCTGTAGGATCATCGCATTCGCCTTCACGGACGAAGGCACACGTGTCCTCGATTATCTCTATAAGACGATCCACCTCTTCCAGGGAATCCTTCCTGGTCATGCCTGCGTTCAATGTAAGTATGCCTGCCAGTCTGTACCTCTGCTTCCTGATGAAATCACTGGCTGTCTCAATATACCCCGCCCTCTCGGCAGGACTCGTCTCAGACCACGAAACGTAGGCTTTCGCCGCAACCTCCACAGCCTTATCGACCAGCCCTTCCTCCGGTTCCTGGAATCTCCCGAAGACTATGGTCCGATCTATGGGACTGACGACATCGAAAGATTTGCCGGAGGCAACCTTGAGGCCGCCTATGTAGCTGGGGTAATCTTTCTTCTCTATGTTGAAGACCGCATTGAGCGCGCCCTCGTACATGCGATCCTCTTCCGTGGCCGCATCCTCAGGAATATTCATACCCCGATAATGCGCGGTCTCCTGCTTTATATGTTCCCGCAGGAGACCCGGAGCGGATATGATTCTATTCCGTATTTCTTCTCACACTTCGGTTAAATAGGAGTGCACATTTCACCCCTAGTCTTTGTTTCGTATTATTGTTACGAAAATCAATATCAATTAATACGTATCCTACGAAACTCGAACATAATTTTACGTTTTACAACTATACAACTTAAATATGAGTGATAGAATCAGTCTTTGGTCTGTTCCCGAACAGGTGCCGCATGGCCTCCGAACCGGGAAATCGGGCCCATCCGCAAAAAGGAGGAATGAGATATAACTGAGAAGTTAGGCAACGGCGGCGCGCTCGGTCTGATCGCGTTCGCACTGACGACATTCTGCCTGATGGTCCATAACACGGGCCTCTACGGCATGAACTCGATGATAATAGCCATGGGTTTGGCCTACGGAGGCATGATGCAGATTGTGGCTGGCGCAATGGAGTGGAGACGCGGGAATACCTTCGGAACTGTGGCATTCCTATCCTACGGGGCATTCTGGATATCATTCTGCCTCATGGAGATGCTGCCTTTGACGGGGTTAATGACTGCACCAGACACGGCGGCCCTTGCAGCCTATATGTTCGGATGGGGGCTTTTCACCGGCCTTATGTTCATAGGAACTCTGAAGTCCCCTATAGTGATCCGTGTCGTGTTCGCTCTGCTGACGATTGTCTTCCTGCTGCTGGCACTTAACAACGCCATCGGTGTCGAAGAGATACTCACGAGAATCATATCCGTCTTCGGAATACTCCTCGCCCTTTCGGCTCTCTACGCCGGGATCGGAGAAGTGCTCAACGAAGTGCACGGAAAGGAGATCCTGCCGCTGGGAACTAAGAAGAGCTGAGCGCAGATCATTCCGACCGTTCGGGAAGAACGGCAAACCCCTTATTATTTTACAAATCCAACATCTCTTGCTCTATCGAGAATATATGCAGTGCGTGCAACAATTAAATACAAAATAGAACCTAGACTCGCGGGCTGGGCTTGTGGTCTAGGGGTTATGACGTCGCCTTCACACGGCGAAGGTCGCCGGTTCAAATCCGGCCGAGCCCACCACCTATTATCATTTTGGAGAGCTTCCTTTCCGCGGATGTTCGCTTATCCCTGTGGGATGCACAAGACCCGATTCCGCGAATGAGCACCCCTCTTCAAAGAAAAATGTCTTTGTGGACGAAATGTTCATGTCCGAACAAAATTCCTTGCAAATGTATCTATATCCGATCATACACTGTGCATATCAAGTAAGGAAAAAAAGGAATTCCTTACCTGAGGAGGGAAACCATGGAGATAGCAACCGTGACCGCAAAAGGGCAGATTACCATTCCGAAGAAGGTAAGGGACCGACTCGGACTCAAACCCGGAATGAAGTTAGCCTTCATAGACCACAAAGATAATGCGTGCATAATGACCCGCACAGAAAACGTACATTACGGGGAGATCTCCCTAGACTGAGGCATCCGGAAACTTATTGCCTCGGATCTTCGCCCCACTACAGATTGTATAGTGGGGCGAGCCTGTTTTTTATCATTCTAAGCAAGTACCTTCAAAGATAACATGGCTGAGAGAAGAATAAGAAAGACAGTCACCGGGCAACCGGCTGTCGACGGGGCCGGCGTCCGTCTCACCAGAGTGCTCGGGCATGACACCACGCGCGATTTTGACCCCTTCCTTATGCTGGATTCTTTTGATTCCTCAAATCCCCGAGACTACGCAGCCGGATTTCCTATGCACCCTCACCGCGGCATTGAAACAGTCACATATCTAATCGAAGGCGAGATGCATCATAAAGACAGCCTAGGCAACAAGGGTATCATCGGCGCGGGACAGAGCCAGTGGATGACAGCTGGTAGCGGCATACTGCATGAGGAGATGCCACAGCCTGCCGACAGGCTGCTCGGTCTCCAGATTTGGATCAATCTTCCTAAGAAGGATAAGATGACCCGACCGAAATATTTCGATATCACCGAGAACATGATGGGGACCAAAGTACTGGATAATGCAACAGTGAAAGTAATATCCGGAGAGTTCATGGGAGAGAAGGGCGTGAGTACCCATCACATCCAGACAGAATACTATGATGTCTCTCTGAACAACGGGTCCATATCGATCGATACCGATCCCGAGGATACGGTATTCCTTTTCCTGATATCAGGGGATGCGAGGATCCACGGCCGTGTGTTGCCTGAGAAGACTGCAGTGCTCTTCGGAGAAGGGGATTCTGTTACCGTTACAGCGGAAGAGGGCGGTTGTCGTTTCATATTCCTTTCTGCCAGACCTCTCTATGAAGAAATCTCATGGGGAGGGCCCATCGTCATGAATACAGAGGAAGAATTGCAACAGGCCTTCACAGACCTCAGGATGGGGAATTTCCTGAGGCACAAAATCTGAGAGGAAATATATTCGGCGCACTTCCAAGACTGAAGGCTGCAGCCCTATCGCGTAAGCGCTATGTTCTCATGCCTGATCACATCGTCATAGCTCTTATGTCCCAGCACCGACTCGATCCTATCGCTGTGAAGACCTTTTATCTTGTTAATCTCCTCGGAATCGTAATCTGGAATTCCCTTCGCGAATATCTCGCCGTCGCATTCTATAGCGACCACGTCGCCTCTCTCGAACATTCCCCGAACCTCTCTAACACCCACGGCCAGGAGACTTTTGCCTTTTTTGAGGGCGATTGCACCGCCTGCGTCCACAACAAGGATGCCTGCGGGCCTGGCGCTCTTTATCCATGTCTGCTTCTTGCGCTCCTTGGCCTTGGGAATGAATATAGTGCCTATGTTCTCACCCAGAGCAGCCCTCAGAATCGGGTCATCCTCAGAACTTGAAGCTATTATCATATACAATCCGGCTTCCGCGCATATCCTGGCAGCATCGATTTTGGTCTTCATGCCACCGACGCCCACGCGGGAAGTGGACTCCCCGGCCATGGATTCTATGGCCTCGTCTATGCTCTCCACGGTGCTTATCAACTTGGCATCGCTGTGAAGCTTAGGATTCTTGTCATACAGACCTTCCACATCCGACAGCAATATGAGCAGGTCTGCGTCCATCTTACTGCCCACATACGCTGACAGCGTATCGTTATCGCCGAACATGGCATCTATCTCCTTCACACAGACGACATCATTCTCGTTGATGACTGGTACGACACCGTATTCCAACAGAGTCTGTATTGCATTCCTAAGATTGAGATACTTCTCCCTGTCCGAGTAGAAATCCAGGGTCAGTAAGATCTGCGCTATGGTAAGGCCTTGTTTCTGGAAGCTGTCACTCCACTTCTGCATCAGGATGCTCTGCCCCACTGAGGCCGCGGCCTGTCTTATCGGCACCTCCTTCGGTTTCGGCCTGGCCTTCATTGCCTTGAGGCCTACTCCGATGGCACCGGAGGAGACCACCAGGACCTTCTTGCCGGAATCCATCAGCTCCCTGACCTGACGCGCCACAGAGTCCATGAACTCCTGTGATGCGCCGTCGCCCTCCCGTATTATGGAGGACGTGCCTATCTTGATCACTATTGTGGATATGCCGGAAAGGAGAGCCTTCCTGTCGGTCAAAGCCTCAGCTCCCCACCCATTTTACGATGGGTGTACTTCTTTGCATTCTTACCGACGTAATCTTTCACTACCTGCCCATTGCCCAAGAGGACATACTTGTAGATCGTCAGGCCCTCCATCCCCACAGGTCCGCGGGAGTGCACCTTATTGGTGCTTATACCCACTTCTGCCCCCTTACCGAAGCGGTAACCGTCAGCGAATCTGGTGGAAGCGTTGACCATTATATCCGCAGAGTCCACATTCTTGACGAACGCTTCTATCGCTTCCCTGTCCTCAGCGATTATCGAATCTGTATGATGGGAACCGTGGAGATTGATGAAGTCTATAGCCTCTGTCAAAGAATGCACTACTTTAACGGAGAGTATCAGATCGTTGTACTCTTCATCCCAATCTGACTCACTAGCCGTCTTGGCGTGTTCCATATACGGCAAGGCCTCGGCATCGGCTCTGACCTCCACTCCGCCTTTCACGAGCACGTCATTGATCAGAGGCAGGAACCCCTCGGCCGCTTCCGCATCCACCAGGAGCGTTTCTACCGCATTGCATACTGCGGGGTACTGCATCTTGGAGTCGGCGGTCACATTCAGCGCCTTACCGATATCAGCGGATTTATGGACGTACACATGGCATATCCCGGCAGCATGACCCAGAACAGGAATCTTGGTGCTCTCTTTGATGTACCTGACGAAATCATTGCTCCCTCTGGGTATCAGAAGGTCTATCATCCCGTCCAATTTCAGTATCCTGCTGACATCCTCCCTGGACTCCATCAGCACAAAAGCATCCCTGGGCACTCCTGCGGATGCCGCAGCGTCGGACAGTGTCTCGAAGAGCTCCCTGTTAGATGCTGCGGCCTCGCTCCCTCCTTTGAATACCACGGAATTCCCTGATTTGAGGCAAAGCGCCATTATCTGAGGGACCACATCGGGCCTGGATTCGAATATCGTGCCTATGACGCCTATGGGGCACCGGATCTGATAGAGTTCCAGACCTTCATCCAGCTCCAGAGAGGATAGGGTCTCGCCCACAGGGTCGGGCAGCTTGGCCACGTCCCTTATGCCGGATATCATTCCGTCTATCTTGTCCCCGTCAACCTTCAGCCTCTTGGCCAGCGCCTGGGTCATCCTTCCCGCGGAAACCTCCTTTTCAGCGGCCTCCATATCTTTCATGTTAGCCGCGATTATTCTGTCCCTGCCCTTGTTCAGCGCCGAGGCCATAGCCTCCAGGGCGGAGTTCTTCGTCTCCGTGCTCAAAGCGGCCATCCTCAGGGATGCTCTCTTGGCTTTCGCGACTTCCTCTGTTATCATCTCAGTGCTCTGCGTATAAGTTCCCGTCTAAATATGCATTACTAGATTAGGAATGTTATAGAATTAAGTAAAATATTTGAACAGATGCTACGTTACATGAGCCATGGCGAGCTGTCAGATGGAAATACTGTACATGGACCCGACCACATACACCGCGGTCTCGGACCATGAGATGAGACAAGCCATACTGGGTGAGCTTTTCAGATCATACCGCAAGGGGAAAAAGATCACCAAACAGGATCTGGCCGACGCTCTTGATATAAAGTACCAGCAGCTCGTGTATCAGCTGTCAAACCACCTACAGGACTTCTGGAAGGTCGTGGGCGAGAAAAAGGTCAGAGGCACCAGGATGGAATACATAGCCCCATCCAACCCCCATGGGATCTACATATGCCTCGGTAAAGACCGCAGGATATACATGGTCGATCCGCTGGCAGAGATATACGGCCCCTTGGACGAAGTGGGGCTTAGATGCGACAAGTGCTCAGTAGAGGAAGCAGAGCACTGCATGGCCTCCCTCGTGGAGAAGAATATCGTCCCCAAGGACCTGAGCATCTCTGAGAGAGAGACCCTCAGCTCCAACAAGCGAAGCGGTTTAAGGCCCTTGGACAGGGGCATAATCGAAGCTCTGAAAGGTGTTGCCTTCGGAGACAGATGCGTACTTGTGATCCCCTGTGAGAGATGCAGCTTCATGAACAGACATAATATAGTGATGATAGATTGAGGAATATTATGGACCGGAAGAAGACCAGGATGCTGGTGCTCGGAGGATATCTCGGTGCCGGCAAGACCACGTTGGCCGTCAATTTGGCGAGAGAGCTGCATCAGAAGCACGGAAAGACTGTTGCGATAATAACCAACGATCAGGGCAACGTCCTCGTCGACACGGAGTACTCCAAAGGAGCGGGACTGGACACCAGAGAAATCTCCGGAGGGTGCTTCTGCACCAATTTCGATAATCTGGTCTCGAACGCAAGGGATCTTGTCGTTACCGGCAAACCCGACGTCATCATCGCCGAGCCTATAGGGACATCCACTAACATAATGAGCAGTGTGGTCGCCCCCATGAGGAGCCTGTACCCTGACGAGTTCAGTGTCGTTCCGTTCACAGTGGTCGTGGACTGCGTCAGAGCCCTCGACATACTGAACGGGGGAAAAGAGAGGACAGAGAGCACAGTGGATCTCATTCCAGCTCACCAGATAAGGGAGGCGGAGGTCATAATCCTCACCAAAACAGATCTGGTCGATAACGAGAAGGCGAGCAGGATATCCGATAAGATAAAGGATATACTTCCTGACGCCCGCATCATACCAACATCCTCTGCGGACCTGAGGAATGTGGACCGGATCATGGATCTGGTTCTCTCGGATGAGGTTAGCGCCAAGGCTCCCACCAACGAGAAGAATCCGGGCTTCGCTTTCGAGAAGGCAAAGCTCGGATGGTACTCCGGCACATTCGATATGACTCCTTCAGAGGACATCGACATGTACTCCCTCTGCACGCACCTCCTCAAAGGCGTGGCGAAAGAATACGGAGCGGATTCAGTCGTTCATGTGAAGGTCATAGTCGAGGCTCCGGATGCCGCTGCCAAAATGTCCCTGGTCCAGAAAGATATGCAGGTGGACAACATACGTGGATCCCGATATGTCAGAGAAAGAGGAATGCTCATTCTGAACGCGAGGGTCGTCTCTCCCCCCAAACGTCTCGAGGAGACCATGAGGGGGCTCATCGATGACGTACGCAGAGAATATGACTGCACCCTTGAGGTAACAGGTGAGAAATGCTTCATGCCGAAGCCTGAATCGCCCAGTCACTTCTTCTTTGAATAGGCCTTTGAAAAAATATTAGATGTTTGTCTAATTGAATTAGTATAAATTCAAAATACTGTACAAATATCTAATATATTTTTAATTGAACAGACAAATAAACATTAAGTTTATATTGTACCTGTGCACATTAACGTTCATGCGGCAAATAAGCCGCAAGGTGACAAGAATGGCCTCCATAGATAACGCAAGATCTACCACGGGAACCAAGTGTCGTGTTCCTGATGTCAACCCGATAAGCGGCATGTGCCCCATATGCGTAGAGGAATGCAACACCCTCTGTGAAATAGGCAAGTCCGCCTTCAGAGGAAGAGAGGTGCTATACCCCAGCCCCGAGTACTTCGGTACCAGCACATCCTCCTCCAACAAGGAGTTCTACATAGACTGGTCCCATTTCCAGATAATGGCCGAGCTTCTGAATGCCAAGGGCATAGAGCCGAACTCTGATATCGCATTCTTCGAGAATGCGGACATCAAGACCGTCATCGGTGCCAAGACGAAGCACCCTATACCCATGAACCTGCCCGTGCACATAGCCGGTCTTGGATCCACGGCTGTGGCCAAGAAGTTCTGGCACGAACTGGCCGCAGGAGCTGCCCTATCTGGTGTCTGCCAGGTCATAGGGGAGAACGTCTGCGGCATGGACTCGGATGCTGTATACAGCAACGGAAAGGTCCAGAGGTCCAAGGACATGGAGTTCCGCGTGAACTCCTACAAGGACCACTGGGACGGCAAGAACGGAAGGATCGTCGTACAGACTAACGTAGAGGATCTGCGCGGAGGCGTAGACGATTACGTCATATCCAAGCTTGACGTCGAGGTCATAGAGAGGAAGTGGGGACAGGGAGCCAAGGCCATCGGAGGGGAGGTCAGGATCACATCCCTGGATAAGGCACTGGAGCTCAAGAAGAGGGGCTATATAGTGGAGCCTGACCCTGAGGACCCGGATGTCCAGGCAGCTTTCGGATTCGGAGTTTTCAGCACCTTCGAGAGACACAGCCGCGTCGGGTTCCCTGAGCACGACTCCTTCCTGGAGGATGTGGACCAGCTGAGATCAAAGGGAGTGAAGAACGTATTCCTCAAGACCGGAGCCTACAAGCCGGAGGTCGTTGCCTTCACCATGAAGTGCGCGTCTGAGGCTAAGATAGACCTGCTGACCTTCGATGCCGCCGGAGGCGGTACCGGCATGTCCCCTGTTCCCATGATGAACGAGATGTCCACGCCCACCATACACCTGTACGCTCAGGTGATGGAGTGCGCCAGGATACTGAGGGCTAAGGGCAGGTACGTTCCAGACCTCTCCTTCGCAGGAGGATTCGTCAACGAGACCCAGATGTACAAGGCATTCGCCCTTTCCGACCTTGGGGACGGCCCGTTGGTCAAGTCAATCGCTATGGCAAGGGCACCCCTGACCGCTGCCATGAAGGGCAAGCACTTCGCAGATCTTGCAAGTGAGGGGAAGCTTCCCGCATCCTTCGTCAAGCAATATGGCGAGAGGCCGGAGCAGTTCTTCATAGGAGCAAGCAACCTGGCTAAGAAGCACAAGGGAAAGACCATGGGCACTGACATACCCTGGGGAGCCCTTGGATTGTACACATATTGGAATGACAGGATCGGCCTCGGACTTAAGCAGCTCATGGCGGGAACCCGCAGATTCAAGCTGAACTGCATAGAGCACGAGGACATTGTCGCCCTTACTGAGTACGCCGAGAAGGTCACAGGCGTGGAGACTCTGGAGAACAGAGCCGCCCGCGTCATGGAAGCGCTTCTCTGAAACGGCCCGTGAGGGCCTCTTCAAACCACTTCTTTTTTTAATGACATCGTTCTATGAAGGTTTATGAGGAAGAAGGAGCTGGAGATAACATTGGAATCCCTTCTCGGGTTCAATGATCCAGATCCTTCCCTTGAACAATATCCGACACCTTCCCCCATAGCTTCCGACGTGCTATTCTCAGCTTATGCGGAGGGGGACGTTGCCGATAAGAAAATAACGGACCTCGGCTGCGGCCCGGGCATATTCTCCGTAGGTGCCTGGCTCTTGAATGCTGAGAGCATAAGCGGATATGACATATCCCCCTCTGCGATTGCCGTCGCAAAGAAGAATGCCGAGAGATTCGGTGCGAAGATAGATTTCACAGTGTGTGATGTCGGGGATGTATCCGGGAGCGCGGATACGGTCTTCATGAACCCGCCCTTCGGATGCCAGAGGAAGAGGGCGGACAGGCCCTTCCTAGACAAGGCCATGGAGATCGGTGAGAGCATATATTCCGTACACAAAGCGGAGACCCTGCCATTCCTGACGGATTATGTATCGGCTGCGGGCAGAGAAGTGGTCGGCTGTGCCACCTATAAGTATAATATCCCCCACACGTTCTCGTTCCACAGTAAGACGAAACAGACGATTGACGTTGTGGTTGTCAATATAAGGTGAATTTCATGTCAGAGAGTAGGAAGGTTTTCCCTGGTGACGAGATAGCGGTTGAAGAAGAGTATGCGGCTTCCGACGGAACGTTCGCAAGCGACGGAAAGATCTATGCATCCCAGATAGGGGATCTGATCCTTGACGACGAGGAATGCATAGCCAGGGTCGTAAGTCCGAACCCTCCCAACGTATTGAAGGAGGGTGATGTCGTATACGCAATAGTAGCAGACATAAGGAAGACTATGGCCACGGCAGACGTGGTCGCAAAGGAAGGCACGGAGAGACAGGTGGGCGGCGAGACATATGCCACCATACACGTTTCCAAGATATCCCCCGGATACACCGAGGACGTTTCAAAGGAGCTCAGAAAGGGCGACTTCATAAGAGCCAGAGTTATCGGCATAAAGCCCTCCCTTCAGCTTACTACCAAAGAAGAGCACCTCGGAGTGATACGCTCCCTATGCAGCAGATGCAAGGGCGAATTCGTAAAGAAGGGTGAGAGCAAGCTCTACTGCGAGGAGTGCAAATACTCCATGCCTAGGAAATTGGCAGACGATTACGGCGACGTGCAGATCTGAAGATGAAGCTGGTAGCACTGCTCTCTGATGGGATCGATTCCCCCGTTGCGGTCTACCTCATGTGCCGTGCAGGCGCGGAGGTCATCCTTCTCAATATGGACAACGGCATATTCTCGTCTCAGGCGGCAAAGGACAAGGTTCGACTTCTGGCAGAGAGGCTGCGCCTGGAGACGGGGCAGGAGCTTCCGCTTTACTCAGCTGACCACGGCAATAGCCTGGCCGCATTCGCCGAGAGGTGCGAAGATAGTTACAGATGCATCCTGTGCAAGAGAGCCATGCTCGGATCCGCCAAGAGGTTCGCTGATGAGCACGGAGCAGACGGGATCCTCATGGGCGATTCCCTGGGTCAGGTCGCATCACAGACTCTTTCCAACATAAGATCGGAACAGCATGGCCTCGGATTCCCTGTTATAAGACCGCTTATCGGCCTGGACAAACAGGAGATCATAGACATAGCTCAGAAGATCGGCACTTATGAGCTCTCGATAATGCGCACGGACGGATGCGGTGCCGTCCCGAAGCACCCTATGACCGAAGCGGGCGTTTACAGGACCAGGGAACAGCAGGAGCGTGTGGACTTCGATTCCCTTATCAAGCATACAGCGGATTCAGCCACCCGCATTCAGTAACGGCTGAATACTGTGCAGGAATAGAGATCCTCGTCGTCATACATCATATCCATTGTTACTTTCTTGATGTATCTTGCCTGGACACGGGAAACGTAAAGAGTGTTGTTCCCAACAGGGATCTTTATGTCGCTGTCTTTGGGAGGTTTGATGGAGATCGGTACGATCACAGAGCCTCTGCAGGCAGTGCTGATGCGATAGTCCTGACCGGACTCCTCTATCATCTTCCTAACTTCGTCGGACACGACGATGTTTCTTTCCATAAGCCCTGGGAAAGAGGATGCCCGTTATAACCTTTCTCCGCTACCCGAAGAATTAAACCTGCGTTCCATTATCGGAATGCATGGTTCTCATCCTAGACAGCTCCGCTCTTTTCGCCATGGAGAACCTGCCGGAAGAGGACTCCCTGTGCCCTCCGGGGGTTTTAGAGGAGCTAAGAAGATACAAGGACGGCCGACTAGATCTTTGGGGCGACCTCCTTAGGGTTTCAGACTGCACAAAAGCCTCTGAGGAAAAGGTAAAGGCGGCGGCAAAGAAGAGCGGTGATCTCGGAAGGCTCTCGCCCGTGGATATAAGCGTGATAGCACTGGCACTTGATGTAGGCGGCACCGTTCTTTCCGATGACTACTCCATAGAGAATGTATGTGCCATAATGAAAATAGAATATAGGCCTGTAGGCACCTCGGGCATAAAGCGGATAGAGAAATGGAACTACCGGTGCTTGGGATGCGGCAAATGGTTCAAGGAGAAGATGGATGATTGCCCCGTCTGCGGTTCCGGGATGAGGGCGCACCGCAAAAGATGATCACGGGAATATCCCTTTGCAGCGAATCAGATTTCCCAAGCGCCTCTTTCCGAGAAGAGACATGCACAATCCGGTCCTGAAATCCGATCCGAAGGCAAAGATATCGGCCATCTTCTTGTCCCTTGCCGCAGTTCTCAGAGGTGAGAGCATGACCTTTCGCCATTCTGACTGGTAGTCCTCCAGGGACCTTCCGTTAGAGACGTTGTCAGCCGCAACATTGCCGCATATGCGGCCCGCAATCATAGCCAGTGGAACTCCTCCGCCGTTCACGGATATCACGTGCCCTGCGGCGTCGCCCACGATCATTCCGTTCCCGCAGACAGTGTTGTTCACAGGGCCCTCGCTCGGAACATGCTTGCCCTCCAGCTTGCTTATTATCTTGAAATCGTGCTTCAATGTGAATTTCTCGAAATATTCACTGAGGGTCCCTTCCGAGAATTTCGGAGAGAAGCCTACACCGACGTTCGCACTGCCGTCCTTGGGTATTATCCAGCTATAGGCTCCCGGGGCGATGCCGCCGAAGAACATGACTATGAACGGGTCGTAATCACCCTCTGCCTGAGCCGTTACCGCAGGATATGGGTTCCTGGGCCTTGGAAGGCCCAGCGCCCTTGATACTCTGGAACCGGGTCCGTCTGCACCGATTATGACCTTGTATTCTATCTCGCCTTTGGTGGTTATCGCCTTGCCGTCCTTTATGTCAAAGAACTGGCACCTTTTGATTATCTCCGCACCCTCTTCCACTGCGAGCTTGGCCAGATGCTGATCGAATCTGTCCCTGTCCGTTGTGTACCCGGTGAAGGGCAGATCCGTCTCCTTCCCTTTGGGATTGACGAGCCTTATGCCTTCTATCTCCCTCAGCCTGAGATTGTCTGGGATGACATCGAACAGCTCCTCTAAGTTCTGGGCTTTGGGGAACATGTTCCCTATCTCCTCATTTGAGGTCATCAGCTCCCCGCATCTTACCGGCACCCCCACCTCGGGCCTTCGCTCTATGATGGTTACATCTGCTCCGTTCAATGCGGCGAATCTTGCTGCGGTCGTACCGGCCGGACCGGCACCCACAACGAGAACGTCCGTCTTTATCTCAGGCATGATTATCACCTTTCACGAGACACGGTATACTGTGCCAGAAGTTTAAGCGATTCCTTGTATTCTGACTCTGGAATGCTTGACAGGTATTTCAACGCCTTATCTGCTGAGAGCTGCGCTCTTGCCACGCATCGATCCAGGGAATCGGTGCTCTTTATCAATTCTATAGCTCTGTCCTTCTCCCCTTCCGAGAGACCTTTCTTCCTGAAAAGGGATGCAAGCTCCTTACCGTGAGTGTCATGTTCCATGGCGTATATGATCGGAAGGGTGGGTTTGCCCTCTTCGAGATCAAGCCCGACCTTCTTCCCCGTCATATGAGGGTCCCCGGTGACATCAAGGACATCATCGATGATCTGGAATGCTATGCCTATCTCTGCGGCAAAAAGACCCAGCCTATCCGCGGATTTCTCGTCGGAGTCCGCCAGCATTGCTCCTGCCCTTGCACAGGCCTCAATGAGCTTAGAGGTCTTACCGCCTATTATCTCCAAATAGTCATCCTCGGTGACCTTGACCTTATGCTCGAAACGTTGCTGCACGAACTCACTCTCGCCCATCGCTACAGCCGCATTAACTATCACTTTCACAATGTCCACGCTGGACTCCGCCAATATGCTGAAACCTTTGGCCAACAGGAAGTCCCCGACCACAACGGCCTTGCTGATGGAATACTCCCTGTGCAACGTCCTTCTTCCTCTGCGCACTTCCCCATTATCGTTTATGTCGTCATGGATCAATGAGGCGTTGTGGATTATCTCGAAGGCCGTTCCCACCTTCGCAGCGGTCTCCCGATCCTCGCCTCCGCATGCCAGATAAGAGAGCACGCAAACAGCTGGCCTGAACTTCTTGCCGCCTGAGCCCATCACATATCGGCACATCTCGTTAAGCTCGGGGTTGTCGGAATAGGTTGCCTCTTCTGCAAACTCATCCACCCTCCGCATATCGTCTAAGATAGTGTCGAACCAGGCCTTGGGCATTGCAGAAGGCTAGACATATTACCTACTTAAATTCTTTCCAGATTCCACAAAATGCAATCTGGCTTATGCTGGATATAGAAAAAAAAGAAGAGGTTGATAAGTGGTTTACAGCGGTATCTTGCTTATCAGATCGCCTGCGGCCTGGCCGATGAGCTCGAGAAGGGGCCCCGGATATACACCGAGAACGATGACACCTATGACGCACAGCAGAACTGTGAACGTATAGACTCCCTTCACCTTCACCTTCTCCTGGGATTCCCCGGTCTCTATGTACATGGCCTTTACGACCCTTGCATAATAGTACAGGGATATCGCGGAGTTCAGTATCGCCACGAGAGCAAGCCAGACCCAGTCCGTCACAACGGCTCCGTCCACGTATATCGCACTGGAGAACAGCACGAACTTGGACGTGAACCCTGCCAGAGGAGGTATCCCGGCCAGAGAGAACAGGAACAGCAGCATCGCGAACGCCATGAACGGTGCCCTCTTTGCCAGGCCCCTGTAGTCCTCTATCCTCTCGCCCAGTCCGGCGGTTATCAGAGCCGCTACTATGACGAAGGCGCCTCCCTTCATGAACACATGAGTGAACATGTGGAACATAGCGCCCTGCATAGCATACTGGCTCATGACCGCGAGAGCGATCAGGATGTAGCCTGCCTGAGCGATACTGGAGTATGCCAGCATCCTCTTGATGTTCGTCTGGGATATCGCCACAAGGTTGCCCACAGTCATGGTTATCGCCGCTATGACGGCGAATGTCCACTGCATGCTCTCGGCAAGGTTGGTGCTCGCCAGGACGAACAGCACGATGAAGATCTTGAACAGTGCCACGAATCCCATCTTCTTGGATCCTGTTGCCAGGAACCCGGAGACGGGGGTGGCTGCTCCCTCGTAGACGTCAGGCGCCCACATGTGGAAGGGCACTGCAGCGATCTTGAAACCGTACCCTGCGATGATGGTCACAAGACCTATCACGACGGGCATTGTGAATCCAAGCCCGTTGATGACGGGGCCGATCTCATTTATTGCCAGTGTTCCAGTTACTCCGTAGAGCATCGACATTCCGAAGAGAGTCAGTGCCGTGGAGATGGCTCCTATGACCATGTACTTGAACCCGGCCTCTGCAGCCCTGGGGTCGTTCTTCTTCAGGGCGACCATGGCGTACGAGGCTATGCTCACAACTTCCACACCGACGAAGATCGTCAGAAGGTTGCTGGAACCGGCCACGAACATCATGCCTGCGGTGGCGCCGAGTATGAGGGCATAGTACTCGCCCTTATACTTGGTCATCTCCGAGTAGTTGAGCGAGGCCAGCACAGCTATGAAGGCCACGGCAAGGAACAACAGCATCATCAATCCGGAGAACGGATCGAAGGCGAACAGCCCTGCATACTCCCCGTAGAAGTTCTCTCCCTGTGCGATCATGACTCCGGTGAGTAACCCTGAGATCACGATCATCAACAGTGCGAACAGACCCACAGCCTTTCCCTTCTTTGTGAGAAGGTAGATCGCAGGCGACAGTATTGCCGCCAGGATTATGACTATCTGCGGGGCGATAGGCACCGTGCTACCGAAGACCGTGCTGATGAAAGACAGGTCGAGGTTGTCTATGAATGCAATACTCATGGTTATACACCTCCGATTATGGCAACTAGATAGTCAGCATACGGCATTATGAAGTCCGTGGCCAGCAGAGGCATGATACCGAACAGCGCTATGAGCGCGCACAGTATGCCCATGGACACGGCCTCGGACCTTCTCAGGTCGTGGGCATGGGAAAGGTCGACCTTTTGGGTCTCTTTCCCGAAGAGCGTTCTCTGCATGGCCCACAGATAGTAGCCTGCGGTCAGCATCATGTAGATCGGGCCCAACGCGATCAGGATCGCGTACTCCGATCCGGAGAGGAACTCCCAGAAGGAGAACAGCACTCCGAACTCGGCCACGAATCCCACGAGGCCAGGAAGCCCCAGGGATGCCATGAACGAGAACATCATGAACGCGGACATGTACGGCAACTTCCCTGCAAGACCGCCCAGGAGAGGGATATCCCTCGTTCCCAAGCTGTGCCCTACGAATCCGCAGACCATGAAGAGGACTGCGGATATGAGGCCGTGGGCGAACATCTGCAGCACCGCGAAGGTTATGCCTGCGGGGGAGAGCATCGCTATTCCCAGCAGAACAAGGCCCATGTGACTGATGGACGAGTATGCGACCATCTTCTTCAGGTCCTTCTGTGCTATGCAGGCATACGCTCCGTACACCATAGATGCCAGACCTATGGCTATCATGACCCACTGCCAGTTGATGGCCGCTTCAGGGAACACTTCGAGGCATATCCTGATTATACCGTAGGAACCCATCTTCAGCATGACTGCGGCCAGCATCACCGAGCCGCCCGTGGGCGCCTCGACGTGAGCATCCGGAAGCCATGTGTGGAACGGGGCCATCGGCATCTTGACGATGAATCCGAAGAACAGCAATCCGAACACCACAGTCTGGAACAGCTCCGAGAATGCCGGAGATGCTGCCAGGACCGCAGCGAAGGAAAAGTCCACGTATCCGTTGACAGTTGCTGCCTGGAATACCGTCGCGAATATCCCTATTAGCATCACCAAAGACGCCACATGGGTGTAGATGAAGAACTTGATCGCGGCGTAATGCCTGCGGGGTCCTCCGTACCAGGATATCAGGAAGTACATCGGTATGAGAGTTACTTCCCACATCACGTAGAACAGGAAGTAATCCTGTGCCAGGTACACGCCCATGAGACCGACCTGTATGGCCAGCAGCAGTGCGTGGAAATAGTTCGGCCTGTCTCCCTCAGAGAGGGAGTACAGTATGACCACGGGCATCAGGATAGCCGTCAGGACGACCATGAGTATGCTCAGGCCGTCCACGCCCAGGGCGAAGTTGATCTTCAGACCCATCGCGTCAATCCAGACGTAGCTCTCACTCAGAGTGCTGAGGTCCTCCACGAACACAAGGGTAAGTGCGAGGATCAGCTCAATGACGGAGAACACCCCGGCCACTATGGCCGCATTCTTTCCCTTACCGCCAAGGAACAGTGTTGCCACAGTACCGATAAGCGGCACAAGGATCAGGAGAGACAGCAGATACGGTATCTCTATCATCTCAGATCCCTCCATTCGCTATGAATACAGCCACGATGACCGCCACAAGCACTATCACGCCTGTGTAGACCCATGCTGCATAGTTGTTCAGGTTGCCTGTCTGGACAGAGCTCAGAGAGTCACCAGCACCGACAACCGCATTGGACAGCCCGTTCACCGTGCCGTCTATGACTTCCTTATCCATGTAGTCCACGCCCTTGGCCACGCCGTATCCCAGTTTCCAGGATATGGCGTTGTATATCTGCGGGAAGTAGTACCTCTTCGTGAGGAGCTTATAGAACCGGGATTCCCCATTCTTGTTGAATCTTCCGGGGTCCATGCTCTTCTTGCAGTACATCAACCAACCGAGGTATATGCCTAGGAGAGTCAGAACTATGGATACGTAGGTCCAGACGTTCGTGAATATGTCCTCCGCTATGGTCATGCCCGAGTGGCTGTGTATGTGCAGATATCCCAGCGTGCAGCTGAGGGATTCAGTTATTGCATTGCTCAGCCCGAAGAGTATCCCCAGACCAGAGCCCAGTGCGAACACGGCCAGGATCATCAGCGGGACGGTCATGGTCCTGGGGGACTCGCCGTGGGCGTGGCGTGTAGCCTCGCCCTCGTTGCCCCTGAAGGTCATGAACCACATGCGGAACATGTAGAACGCCGTCATGAAAGCTGTGATTATCCCCATGAGGAAGAGGGCCGTGAAGGTCCACTCCGCTCCGAGACCGTGATGCGCAGGCGCAAGTGCCGTCTCCAGGACCAGGTCCTTGGACCAGAATCCGCTGAGCAGCGGGAATCCTGCGATGGACAGTGAGCCTATGAGCATTGTTATGGAGGTTATCTTCATCTTCTTGCCCAGGCCGCCCATCTTGCGCATGTCCTCCGTACCGGCAGAGTGTATGACTGAGCCGGATCCCAGGAAGAGCAGCGCTTTGAAGAAGGCATGGTTTATCATGTGGAACACACCCGCCACGTAGCCGAGGGCACCGAGTCCGATAAGCTCGTTGTTCCCCGTCTGCATGCCGATCGCCATGAGGTATCCGCCCGCTCCCAGAGCCAGGAACATGTATCCTAGCTGGGAGAGGGTGGAGTACGCCAGGACCCTCTTTATGTTCATGTTGTTGAGGGCCATGGATGCGGCGAATATCGCTGTGAATCCTCCTACGAACGCCACCAATATCATCACGTCGGGGTTCTGGACGAAGATGGGGAAGGACCTCGCTATGAGGTACACCCCGCCCTTGACCATTGTTGCCGCGTGGATCAATGCGGAGACGGTCGTCGGACCGGCCATCGCATCCGGGAGCCAGTCGTGCAGGGGGAACTGAGCGCTCTTGCCCACTGCGCCTGCGAATATCAGCAGGGTCGCTATGGTAAGGGCGGTGGGGTCCACCGCAGCGATGTTGGCCTGTGCGAACACGACCGCGTAGTCCAGGCTGTGGAATTCGTTCAGCAGAATGAACAGCCCGGCCATGAAGCAGACGTCGCCCAGGCGGGTAACGATGAATGCCTTCTTGGCTGCGGAGGCCGCGTTCTCGGAAGCGGCGTCGCCGTCATTATGCTTGAAGCTCCAGAAGCCTATCAGCAGATAGGAGCAAAGACCCATTATCTCCCAGAACACGAACATCTCCAGGTAGTTGCTGGAGATGACGAGCCCCATCATCCCGGTAAGGAAGAGGGAGACCTCTGCGTAATATCTGCGCCTCTTCTTCTCCTCGTGGCTCATATAGCCGACAGAGTAGATGAAGATCATCAGAGAGATGAACGAGGCGAACAGCATCATGACGCAGGAGAGGCTGTCTATGTAAACTCCGAAGTTTATCTCGTGGGCGCCTATCGTAAGCCAGTTCATCTCTTGGACGAACGGCAGAGATATGGCGAACAGATCCCCTGTCACGTACTCATAGGACGCGACGAGAGATATCACGAATGCTACCAGGGCGCCGAATATTGCGACATATCCTCCGCCCTCTTTCATCTTGTTGCCGAAGAACCCGATTATGACGAAACATATGAGGGGTATCAACGGCGTGAGCCAAACGTACTCTAACATCATATCTACCACCTCAGGATTGTCATATCATTGATCTTCGTCGTCTTCTTCACCTTGTAGACGTTCAGCAGAAGGGCTATACCTACCGCCACTTCCGCTGCCGCTATGGCCAGTGAGAATATAACGAAAACCTGCCCGAGAGCGCTGCCCCAGTATGCGGCGAACGCGATCAGGTTAAGATTCCCTGCATTCAGCATTATCTCTATGCTCATGAGCATGACTATGCCTCTGTTTGTGGTCAGGACCCCGTAGAGCCCCACCACGAACAGTATGGCTGACAGCAGGAGGAAAAGCTCAATCTGAATCATCTTCATCAGCCTCCTCTCTTGCTACGCAGGAAGCCCCTATCAGGGCCCCGAACATCAGGACGCCCAGCGCAAGCAGCAACGCCCCGTATTCCTCGAACAGTTGGTAGTTGAGACTGTCAACCGACAGTGTGCCGTCATCGGCAGGCTCGAAGGGTATGCTCTGGGGCTCATCATCGAATCCCCAGTCGTAGGTGAGCACGGCGGCTCCCATAGCGACTACCACAAGTACGGCGATGGTGGCGCCTATGAATTTCTTGTTCATGAGCTCTCGCCTCCCTCGTCGGACATGCCCCTTCTCGTGAGCATCAGACCGAATGCGAACAGCATTGTGATCGCTCCGACGTACACCATTATCTGGATGACACCGATGAAAGGTGCTGCCAGGAAGAAGTACGTCACTCCTATGCAGAAGAACACCAGCGCCAAATAGAAGGCGCTGTGCATCGTCTCTTCGGAGGTCACTACCAGTATGGCGGCTAGAATCGCTATGGCGGCGAGGACGACGAAAGCTATCGAAACCCCGTTAGCCATTATGAAGTCCACCGCGGAGTTGAACCACCCACACAATGTATCTATTATTCCCATCAGAGCACCTCCTCGATCTTAAGTGCGTCCTTGGGACAATCTATCACGCAGTTCTCGCAGCAGACGCACTTGGTGCTGTCGAGCTTGGGGCGCTTTATGTCCCTGCCTTTGGCATTCTGCCCTACAACGACCATCTCTATGGCGCTGGTCGGGCAAACCTTCGCACACTTCGAGCATCCGATGCACAGATCGTCGTCCAGCACCGGGCGGTCAGTGTCGAAGAAGGCCGTCGGCTTGTCTTCTATCCCCTTGTCCAGGTTGGACTGGAGATGCTCCTCGAGGTGCACCTCCATCATTTCCGTTGTACCCTCGTAGGCGAGCCTGCGGGGGTCGTAGATCATGTCCTTCCTTGTGAACTCGGCCAGCTCATAATCGGGCGTGGTGGTCATGGCGTCTACCGGGCAGTATTCTGCGCAGTACCCGCACATCATGCACCTTCCGACATTGACCTGAGGCCTCTTAACGATCTTCCCGTCATCATCCTCGGCTTCCACCATGGTTATGCACGTGGTGGGGCAGGCCCTCATGCATATGCCGCAGCCTATGCATCTGTCGAACCTCAGCCCGGGACGTCCACGATAGTTGTCGGGGATCCATTCCTTCTCATAGGGGTACAGGATCGTGACCGGCCTGTGGAAGGTAGTCTTGATCATCGTCCTCAAAACTCTTAGGATGGGTCTGATCCCGCCGGTCCCCCTGAATTTCTTCGGATATTTGTGTAAATACTTCATTGCCATCAGATCAGACCTCCGGTTTGCATCACTACGACCAACAGGAGATTGATCACGGACAAAGGCATCAGCACCTTCCAGCCCACGTTAAGGATCTGGTCGATCCTGACACGGGGTATGGCCAGCCTGGCCATTATGAAGAAGAAGAACACAGCGAATATCTTAGCCAGGAACACAAGCTCCGGGACCGCCGTTCCTCCGTAACCGAAGGGCAAGAGCCAGCCACCCATGTAGAGGATGACTATGAGACCGCAGCAGACGTATCCCCTGAAGTAGTCTCCCAGCATTATGAGCCCCCATTTCATTCCGGCGTACTCTGTCTGCCATCCTTCGACCAGCTCGGACTCTGCCTCTGCAAGGTCAAAAGGTGAGCGCTCGGACTCTGCCACGGCGCAGACGAAGAAGGTGAAGAAACCTATAATCTGCGGAACCATGAACCACATCTCGGACTGGGCGTTCACTATGCTGTTTATGTTGAAGCTGCCGGTCTGGAGTATGACTGCTGTCATGAGGATGAGCATCGGTATCTCATAGGATATCATCAGCTCAGCCGCTCTGAATCCGGCCATCATCGAGTACTTGTTGTTCTGCGCCCAGGACGCTCCCAGTATGAAGAACGGAGCCAGAGCGAAGAGCGCGTATACCATTAGTATTCCGGCGTGATAGTCCATTATGAACCACCTGTCGGACAGAGGTATCATGCAGGCAGCAAGGACGGCCGTCCCTATTATGAGGGCGAGAGCCCACCAGTAGATCTTCTTGTCTATGCTTTTGGGCACTACGTTCTCCTTCATGAAGGTCTTCAGACCGTCACCGAGGCACTGGAAATAACCCAGGGGACCGATTTTGGTTCCCCTTCTGTCCATTCCCCTTCCCATTACCTTACGTTCCTGCCAGATCATTGTCAGATTCACGATGAATCCCACCGCGAATATCACGACCACCATCAGTATGATGGCGAAGGCGTTAACAACGGCGTCAGAGACCAGCCACGTGGACAGGCCGTTACCGGGAACGAGAAGGTTGATGAGCCAGGCAATGGTTCCTCCCAGGAGCTCCCACAGTTTCGCACCTATATCGTAAGGCACGTTGTAGACTCCGAAGGGGTAGAACGCGTTATTCACAGGGTTATCGAATGTTACCCAATTGAGTATGCTGTCGTATCCCATGTCCTCACCTATCCGTCTCACCTAGGCACATGTCGATCATGGCCATAACTGCAGGTATATCTGCTATTCTGCATCCATCGAGCATCGCCTTGGATGCCGAGACGTTCACGAAAACCGGGCTGCGGACCTTGAGCCTGTAGGGGCTACCGCTTCCATCGGAAACCAGGTACATCAACGCATCTCCGCGGGGATCCTCTATATGTGCCATATGGGTCCCGGCAGGGATCTTCTTGGATACCTTCAAACGATACGGAGCAGTCTTCGGGATCTTCTGGAGGGCGTTGAACGCCTGCCTTATGATCTCACAGCTCTGGAACATCTCCTCTATGCGAACCCTGTATCTGGAATATGCATCCCCATCCTTCAGGACGGGAACTTCGAAGTCCAGCTTATCGTATGCCGCATAGGGGTCATCGCGGCGGACATCGTAATCGACGCCGCAGCCCCTCATGGCCGGACCTGTTATACCAAGGTTGGCCACCTGCTTCTTCGTAAGGTATGATATTCCTTTCAGCCTGCTAACGAACACCGAGGATTCGTCTGTCAGATTGATGATGTCCCAAAGGGAATTCTCAAAACGATCGACGACCCTCATGCAGTCCCTTTCAAAGTAATAGGGCATGTCATTCCTGACACCTCCGATGCGCGGATAGTTAGTTGTGAGTCTCTGTCCGCACAATCTCACATTGAGGTCAAGGAAGAACTCCCTCTCTCTGAGGCACCACAGGAAGATCGTCAGGTTGCCCAGGTCGGTACCGAGCGCCGCCAGCCACATAAGGTGTGACTGTATGCGGCAGATCTCGTCTGCTATGACCCTCAGATACTGAGCCCTCTCCGGCAACTCTATGTCGAGCGCCTCTTCCGCCACTTTGCAGTACAGATGGGACCAGGTCATTGAGGCAGAGTAGCAAAGACGGTCCGCCATCGGGATGATCTTCGCGTATGTTCTGTTCTCGCACTCCTTCTCCCACCCGCGGTGCAGATAGCCGACCTCCGGCTCTGCATCGAGGATGTACTCTCCATCGACTTTGATCCTGAGGGTCCAAAGTCCGTGAGAGAACGGGTGCTGCGGACCCATGGTAACCCACATCTTGTCCGTCTGATATCCGGTTCTGCTCAACTCACTCATCTGGTTGCCCCCTAAGTTTGTAAGATTTCCTGAAAGGGTAGAATTCGTAGCTCTTCGGTGTCAGCAGCCTCTCCAGCTTGGGGTGGTTGTCGAATATGATCCCAAAGAGCTCGTAAGCCTCTCTCTCGTGCCAGTTGGCACCTTCCCATATGTCGGTGACGCTCCTTATGTGAGGGTCGTCATTGGGTACGTCTGCGGTGATCTCCACGACCATGCCTGTAAGGTAGTTCGTGATATGGTACACCGTCTGCATATGGTCTACCCAATCTACAGCCGTAACTGATATTATGTGCTCGAAGTTAAGCCTGTCATGTACATACTGGCACAATTCGTAGAGGGTGTCCCTGTCCGTGTCCATGTACAGTCTGCGGCCTTCGTTGTCAGCCTTGGAGTTCTTTTTCGTGGTCTGTCTGAAGACCACTTTGGATCCGAACTTGCCTTTTATGAGCGCTTCGACATCCGTTTTAGTAGGAGCCTCTATCATTGCATCATCTGGCATGTTCAGTCCTCCATGAAAACGCCTCTCTTGAAATAGGCGTCTATCTTCTTCTGCAGGAGCATGAACCCGTCGATCATAGCATCTGGCTTTATGGGACATCCGGGGATGTAAACATCCACGGGCACAATCTGATCCAATCCCTGCACTATATTATAGGAATCATACCAGGGGCCGCCGGAAATAGCGCATTCGCCCATGGCCACCACCCACTTGGGAGCGGGTATCTGCTCGTAGAGACGCCTGAGATCGGGGCGGATCTTCTTGGAGATCCATCCGTTTATCAGAAGGACGTCTGTCTGCCTGGGCGAGGAACGGTAGATCATACCCAACCTCTCGGCGTCATGCTTTGGCGCAGAGGCCGCGGCCATCTCAATGGCACAGCATGCAAGACCGAAGTGCAGGGGGTGCATAGAATTCCTCATCGCCCACGACCAAATGGGGCCGGTAAGCTTGTCTACGGCTCTCTTCGTCCCTGCGGACAGCAGTTCATTTATGGTCGCATTGGACCAGCTCATGAACTCATCTACACTCATCGCAACGGCGTGGGGATACATGCTCATATCCATATGGTTTCCTCCCTCTTCAGAGCGTAAGCCACACCCACCATGAGAAGCACGAGGAACACCATACCCCAAAGGATACCGGTGTTAGAAAGGGCGCCGAATGCGACGGCCCAGATAAGGAGGAAAGTAGCGACCAGATCAAAAATCAAGAAAATGATTCCGAAGGAATAATACTGGAATCTGAACTGGACGTTAGCCTCACCGATAGGCTCGGAGCCGCATTCATACGTCATCTGCTTCCATGCTGTGGGTTTGTTGGGCCTAAGGAACCTAGACATCCACCATGCCAATGGCGCAAAGCCCATAGCAAGAAGGGCCAAGACCACCAAGGGTATGTAACTCACAACTAGTGACATTGGGTGTCCGTGATGCCCTGTAAGTATTAAAGGTTAGGGCATGCGCGATAGGATAAGAAAGGCAAAATAAGAGAGCAAATCGGACCTGTGGCTATGCTCAAGGATTATATCGACATATGGTCTTGACGGCATCAAAGGCGGTGTTCTAGAGGATGAGAATCGGATTCATCGGCGCAGGCAAAATGGCAAAGGCAATGATAAGGGGGCTGATCTCCCGCGGGATAGCCCCTGGCGAAATACTGGTCTGCACCAGCAATCCCGTTTCGTGCGCCATGGTCTCTTCTGAATACGGTGTTACTGGCTGCGAAAGCCCCGCAAAGGTTGCAAAAGAAGCGGATATTCTGGTATTGGCTGTCAAACCTGTCAATGTTAAAGAGGTTCTATCTGACCCAGACACCAAGATAAACGGTCGCCATCTCCTGATAAGTGTTGCCGCAGGAATCAGAATATCTACTCTCAGAACATATGTGCCAGATGCGAGAATTGTAAGGGTGATGCCGAATCTGTGCAGCGCGGTCATGTCGGGGGTATCCTGTTACACTATGGGCGACGGCACCGATCTGGATGACGAAAGGACGGTAAGGATGATGCTTGAATCAATGGGCCGCGCATTCAAGATCGAGGAGAAGGACATGGATGCCGTGTCCGGACTGAGCGGGAGCTCCCCTGCGTTCGTTTTCATGGTTATAGATGCCTTAGCTGACGGGGGGATCAGAATGGGTCTGCCCAGGGAATTCGCTCTGGAACTTGCCGCACTGACCGTAGAAGGGGCAGCGAGGACGGTGATGGGTACGGGAGAGGACCCGGATATCCTGAAGGAGAATGTCTGCTCCCCCGGGGGGACCACCATAGAAGGGGTCAGGGTCCTTGATGAAGGAAAGGTCAGGGAGCTCATCAGCGACGCTGTCGTTGCCTCGGCCCGAAAATCCGAGAAGATGAGCAGAGGATGACGCTTTTTATCTGCTATATTAGCAGATGATCAGCGTCTGCTCCTTCCGAACGTGGATTTGAGCAGACCCGATATTACTCTGGGCGTATTGGCCCATATCGATCCGGTCTTCCAATCCAAGTCTTTCTTGTTGCATACGGTGGAGAGCATTACCCTCTCTCCGTCCGCCTTTACTTCCCAGAGCTTCGCCTCCCTCTCTGTGAGATCGGATATCTTCATTATATCGTCAATCCTGTGCATGAGAGTCCTGGCCATCTCAGTCCTCTCGGACCTCGCATCGTACATCTCCTTATCTATGCGACCGAGGGAGAACTCGGTTTCCGTCAGAACCTGTGCTGCATCGTAGGACACCTCTGCTATGGCATCCCTGTCCATCCAAACAGTCTCATAGGACAGCACCTGCTTCCACGAGGGATTATCCAGGAGAACCCTGTGCTCCTCGAGGGTCCTGGCGAATAATTTGTATCCCCATTTCTCAGGTTCCTCGAATATTCTGCTGCCCGGATCCACGAATGGTGCGAATGGGGCGTTGTATATGAAGAGCCGCGCCTCCGGGTCCACGATCTCCCAGAGGCGCTTTGATGCGCTTGCACTGTAGATCGCGGATTCCCTTGTCTGCTCGGGAAGGCCGGTCATGTAGAAAAGATCGAAACGCTGACATCCGTTGTCGAAAGCGGATTTGAGCGTCTTCTCTATCGAAGCGTTATCGTAATTCTTCCCCATGGCCTTCCTGACATTCTCGTCATGGGAATCTGGAGAGAACTCCATGGTGTACTCCCCGATGCTCCTCTCCATCTCAGAGAAGAATTCATCCCCTGCCGGCAGGAATATCTCCATGCCCAGGTGATTCTTGACACCCTGACGCCTGGCCTCGGAGAAGAAGCGGGAAGCATAATCGTCGCCTCCTTGCCTCAGATCCCCGATTATGAATATCGGCGACTTCAGATAGTCCTGTATAGCACAGATGTCCTCCACCAGCTTCTCCGGGGATCTGAAAGCGGGCTTGTTCCTGCAGAGAAGCCTTTTGTTAGCAGAATGGGAGCCACCGCATTCGGCGCAGTTGAGGCCACAGCCTCTGACCGTGAAAACCGAGGTAAGCGGATTCTTGTCCCAACCCAGCCACGGCAGGGCGCCCTTCAGGTCCCTGTGCCTGAGGACGTTCTTTATCATGGTGCCATAATCGAACTTCACATCATCGATCGTATCAGGAACGTATGACAGAGTATTCTTGTGGACCCTTCCGTCCCTATCCTTCCATGAGAGATTTGGAACGAGGGACAGATCCCCTCCGTTCTCCAAGGTGCGCATCATCTCCACGTGCGGTATCTCTGTGGAATCTCCGCGCATGACCATGTCCACCTCCGGCCTTCTTATCAATTCGTCACAGAAGTAGGATGAGGAGAAACCACCGAACTCCACTATCGAGTCCGGATGGTATTTCTTGACGATCTTCGCTATCTCGAGAGAGCCATGCGCGTGAGGCAGCCAGTGCAGGTCTATCGCATAAACATCAGCATCCAGGGATTTTATGCGCTTCTCCACGTCGAACTTATCACTCTGCAGCATCTGCACTGCCAGATTGACTATCCGGGTGCGGAATCCCGCCTCCTCCAGATGCGACGACATGGTCATGAACCCCAGAGGATACATCTCGAAGACGGGGGACGAGGGCACTACATCGCTCACCGGCCCATAGAATATGGGCTTCTTTCTGAAATCGTACACCGTGGGCGCATGCAAGAATACTATGTCTGAGCTTGCCATATTTCACTTCCCGTAGCGCCTTTTGCGCTGCTGATATGATCTTATCGCCCTAAGGAAATCAATGTACCTGAATCCGGGCCAGTATACGTCGGCGAAATAGAGCTCGGAATATGCCATCTGCCACAAGAGGAAATTGGATATCCGCAGCTCCCCGGAGGTCCTGAGCATGAGATCAGGGTCCGGCATCTCGTACGTATACATGTGCCGAGATATTGCCAACTCGTCTATATCTTTAACGTCCATCTTTCCGTCGAGGACATCCTTGGCGATCTCCTTCACCGCTTTGACGATCTCCTGCCTTCCGCCATATGCAACGGCTATATTCAGAGAGAAATCAGAATAATCCTTCGTTCTCTCCTCCGCATAGGCGACCGCGTTCTTGAAACCGTCAGGGAACAGATCCTTCTCGCCGATTATCCTAAGTCTGACCCGATTCTTGTGGGTCTTCTCATCGTCGGCGAAATGCATTATCGTCTCCTCCATCAAATCAAAGAGGAAGCTCACCTCTTCTTCCTCTCTGAAGAAGTTCTCAGTGGAGAAGGCGTAAACGGAAAGGGTCTTGACCTTGACCTTGTAACACCATTCCAGGACCTCCTCCAGCTTGTCCTTCCCTTTTATGTGCCCTTCCTTCTCGTCAGCCTTCAGGACCTCTGCGGCATACCTGCGGTTGCCGTCCATTATTATCGCTATGTGCTCAGGGATATTTCCTTGCAGGACCTCGGTTTCCAGCTTGTCCTCGTACTTGCTGTAGGCCTTATTGGTGAATATCCCCGGGATCTTCATTTCAATCAAAATCCTCTGGCAACCCTGCGGACCTCAGGCCCATGTCGAAGCAGCCTATTGCCGCAACGGCCCCTATGATGCCTTTCGTGCCCTTCTTCAGACCGTAGGTCCTGACCCCGTTCCTCTCGGCTATGTCCACGGCATCCTTCTCGGTGTATAGGATGCTCTTCGCCTTCCAGCTCCAGTCCTGCAACTCATCAGGTATCCTGAGGCCTTCGTATACGGTCATCACCGTGTCCTCCGACACGGACTCCTTGGTGAAGAAATCCTTCGCGTACTCTATCAGCTTCTCCTTATCCTCCTCTTTTATGGCGAATGATATGGCTGTGGAGCAGCAGTTGGTCGTCTTGTTCGGAGCCTCTGGGTTCAGCTGGATGATCTTATGCTCTATGAACTCCCCATATGGGCATTCCTTGCTCAGCTTCATGGTCACTACCCATGTGGCCCCCTGGCTGGGTGTGTCGGTGTCATCCAGTCCCAGGATGACCCTGATCATCTTCGGGGTTATGACTTCCACTTCCGCCCTGTGGGCGCCGCCGATCTTGAAATCGTCAGGATATATCGTCTCTATGACATCCGGCGCCTGCGGTATGCATGCGCCTACCCCCACAGAGGCTCCTGCCAGACCGACCCAGTGGGACTTGACCCTGTCCCCTTCGACAGTCAGGGACTTGAGTCCCTGGGCACCGTATTTCGCAGAAGCAGGACCAAAACTGAGCTCCCTCTCACCTATCACGACATCCATCGTCATGGAGGTGCCCATAGCCTTTATGTCGGTGATGACGCCGCCTGTGCGCTTCCTGTTGACTATATCCCATTCTATGGGCCCGCGGGCGATGCAGTCCTCCAGGATCTGCGCGACTCCGTTCTTCTCGTCAACAAGGGTGACATACCTCTTACAGAAGAGAGGACCGAACTTCTTCCTGACCTCTTCCGGCGTCATTATCGTAGGCA
>JAQVOB010000040.1:0-8053 GCA_028702835.1 Candidatus Methanomethylophilaceae archaeon | reverse complement strand
GATCATCATCGATGTGACATCGAAGTTGAACTCCGCGGCCACCATTCCAATCTTGTATCTTTTTGCCATATCTATCACTTCTTTCTTACTACCGGTCCCGCATCCGCGAATCCCTGTCTCTGTCCCGTCCCGGCCTGTCTGGACAGCTCCTTGGGACGGAAAACGAGGTTGTAGGCGTTCACCGCGTGCTCCCTTGTCCTGCCGTCGGCAAGCTCTGCCAGCTCTCCGGGGGACGAAGCCTCGTCCTCATGAACGAATACCTCTATTATGTGCTTATTAGTCATCAGCTGAGCACGTATCAGGCCCGTAGAGGCCTCATGGGCGCACATCTTGTCCTTCTCCTTGGGCCCGGGCATTCCGAGTGCCATCACGATCTCGCATCCATCCTCTTCTATGAGCTTCTTGCATGCGACAGGCAGGTCCTTCATACCCGGTACCGTGCGTCTGATGATCTTGAATCCTGTGCCGGTCTTCTTGAGCTCGTCCTCGGCGGCACTTCCCATATCGTACCTGGCGAAAGTGGTGTCAGCTATGCCTATGTTCTTCATCGCTCCCCTCCTGTGCCCCGTATTTTGCGGATGATATGCCGGGTGGCGGTCAGATCGTCGGCGCACCGGTCGGCGCGACAGACCCTGATCCTATAGCCCTTATCATTCAGCTTCTTCTCGAGGACCTTCTCGTCGAAGGTCTGGTCATAACCTAGAACGATTATGTCTGGTTCTATCTCCCGGAGAATCGAGTATATGTCGCCGCCGCTCCTCCCAAGAACGGCCCGGTCCACGGGCTTGAGGGCGCTGACGAGTCGCACCCTCATCTCCTCAGGGGTCACCGGCTCATGCTTGTTCTTGCGCACGGTCTCGTCACATGCCACAACGACCACGAGCTCGTCGCCTTTGGCCTTGGCCTGCTCCAGATATGAGAGATGGCCCGTATGTATTATATCGAATACTCCCGAAGCCATCACCCTGACCATGCGCTCACCTCTTGTTCTTCCTGAATTCTTTCCACGCAGAGATAACCTCGTCACCAGTTATGAATGCTAGCCCTTCTCTTTCAGCGTAGGCCTTGGCATTCTCCTTGGTCTCAGAGCCTCCGTCGTCTCCGAGCATCTCGCATATGGTAGCGGATGGTTTCACTCCTGCCATGATCATGAGGGCCGTGCAAAGCTCCGTGTGCCCTTTTCTGTTCATGAGTATTTCCTCGGAGGTGTTCAGGAGGTGAACGTGCCCGGGGGCTCTGAAGTTCTTGCCCAGCTCCTCTGCGATAAGATCGTCGCTCTTGTCCTGGAAGAGGGTTCTTGCGTACTCTCCTATGGTAAGCGCTCTGTCGGCATCGGTTATGCCTGTGTACGTCTTTCTGTGATTGATGGTGATGCCGAAGGATGATTTGGTGCCGTCATACGGTATGTCCGTTGGTGCCATAGCCAGCATAAGCGGGTATTTGGAGGAGTCGTCTGCGTATATGTCCGCCATGAAGGGGAGGCCCACAGCCTTGGCTTTGGCATAAGGGGTCGTGGTGCATACCAGACCGCCCGCATCCTTGCGCATCCGTTTGATGTCCTCTTTACTGACGAATTCCGAGGCGATGGTCATATCCGTTTCCCTCTCCCTGTCATCAAAATCGAATACGAGAACCATACGGCCCTTCCTGATCTCGTCGAGAACGTGCTCCAGTCTCATTTATCTACCTTCTTGCTCGGCAAGGGCTAGGTATAAAAATAATATTGTTGAAGTACCATGAAAGGTGTAGATGAATCATAAAATTGTAATCGCGTACAAGAGAGGCGATGTCACCGTTTTATAGATGGAAGATATAGAACGGGCCGGGAGAGGCTGTATTGGAGAGATTCGATATTTCGGATACAGATGTCAGCAGGCAGATCAAGACCATGCCTGAGCAGATCGAGGCGGCGCTGGATACAGAGATGCCGCAGCTACCTGAGACGGAGAAGATCTGCATATGCGGCGTCGGCACCTCTGCCATGGCCGGCGATATAATATCAGATTACGCCGGAGGCTTCTCAAGAGTGCCCCTTCCGGTGATACGCGGCATCGACCTGCCCAACTGGGTCAAGAAGGATACCACGGTCATAATAATCAGCTACTCGGGGGACACCACCGAGATGCTCTATCTCCAGAAGGAGGCAGTGAAGAGGAAGTGCCCAGTGGTATGCGTGACTTCCGGCGGCGAGCTGGGAAAGCGCTGCGATGAGAAAGGGTACGGGATAAAGGTTCAGTTGCCCCTGGGGATGCTGTCCAGGTGCGCACTCGGGAGTATGGTCGGGCATCTGGGCGTAGTCCTTGAGGACATGGGATTCTGTAAGTTCAGGGATCCAATGAGGGAGATGCTCCCGGAACTCAAGAGGCTCAGGGACTCCTTCGACGAGGAGAACAGCACCCCGGACAGATTCGCGGAGGCCCTATTAGAGCGCATACCCGTGATATACAGTCTGGCGAATATGCGCTCCGCTTCCATGAGATGGAAGTTCCAGATCAACGAGAACGCTAAGATGGTGGCGTTCTTCGGCACCATACCGGGTTTCAACCACAACGAGATAATAGGCTGGACCGACGACGAGACCTCTGTGGATTTCATTCCCGTGGTCATATACGACGACGGGGCCTCCGAAGTCCTCAGGTACATGACCGATTCCACCCTCGGAGTGCTGATGGACAAAGGCCTGGACGTTCAGGTCTATCACGTCAGGGGCGGGAGCAATCTGGAGAAGAACCTCCGCTGCATCCTGCTCGGGGACTATATATCACTGAGATTGGCGCAGATGCGCAGCACCGATCCCGATCAGGAATTCGCTGTCTATGATGCCAAGGCGAAGATCAGCGACGGCGAGGAATCCGACAAGGATTGAGGGGCCGCCCTGGAATACTTTTTTAATGCTTGCTGTAATCGCATGAGCATGACCATGAACGATGATGCCCGTTACATAAGAGAGAACGTGATGGCACACAACGAATGGTTCGACGAGTGCATCCCCATGATCGCCTCCGAGAACCTGATGAGCCCTCTGGCAAAAGAGGTTCTTATCTCCGATTTCGCCGACAGATACGCAGAGGGCATGCCCGGGAAGCGCTATTATCAGGGCAACGTCTACGTGGACAAGGTCGAGCTCAAGGCCATGGAGCTGGCCGAGGAGCTCTTCAAGGCGCAGTTCGTTGACGTTCGCCCCATATCGGGAACGGTAGCCAACATGGCCGTCCTCTTCGCCTTCGCAGAGCCTGGTGACACGATAACGACATGCGCTCTTGCACAGGGCGCCCACATCTCCACACAGAAGTTCGGAGCTTTCGGTCAGAGGGGAGTGCACTCCGTCAATTATCCGTTCAATGTGGAGAGCATGAACCTTGACGTTGACGGCACGATAAAACTGCTGAGGGACGTGAAACCCAAGGTAGCTCAGTTCGGGCTCTCCGTGTTCCTGTTCCCGCCGCCCCTCAGGGAGCTGCAGGAGACCTTCGATGAGATCGGTTGCCTCGTATGGTACGATGCCGCTCACGTTCTGGGTCTCATAGCGGGAGGGCAGTTCCAGGACCCGCTCAGAGAAGGGGTCAACATAATGTCCTCCAGCACACACAAGACCTTCCCCGGCCCCAACCACGGGATGCTTCTTGGGAACAACCTTACCGATGACCAGGAGAAGGCCCTCAGGAAAGCTGTCTTCCCCGGTGTCACCTCCAGCCACCACTTGCATGCGATGGCCGCCTTGGCGATAACCATGGCCGAGATGAAAGTGTTCGCGAAGGAGTACGCAGCTCAGGCATGCAAGAACTCAAGGGCTCTCGGTCAGGCGCTCTATGAGCTGGGGATACCCGTGCTCTGTCCCGACCTCGGATTCACCAGGTCCCACGCGATAGCCGTGGACGTTTCCGAGTTCGGAGGCGGCAAGGATGTGGCCCAGAGGATGGAGGATGCCAATATGATATGCAACAAGAACATGCTCCCGTGGGATGAGAGCGCCGTAAGGCCCTCCGGGCTCAGGTTCGGATCCCAGGAGATGACACGCATAGGTATGAAGGAGAGCGACATGAAAGAGGTCGCATCATTCATAGAGCGTATCTGCAAAGGCGAGGACACCAAGAAGGTCAAGGCGGATGTCAGGGACTTCAGGAAGGGCTTCAAGTCCGTGAAGTATTGTTTCAATGACAATGAGCCTGCCTACGGGTACCGCAAACTCGTTCCATGATCCCATCAGGGCCGGCGGCTCGCGCCGGCCCTTTAAATCTTTATAAAGCCGCCTCCATGTACTTGAAGAGGTAATCCTATGGGTTTCTTTGACAAAGTGGATGGGAAGTTAAGCAAAGTCGGAAGCAAGGCAGGGGAAGCCTCCGACGTAGAGGCACTCAAGGCGAAGATCAAGGCAGAGGAGCGTAACATAGACGAGATGACCGTGGACATAGGCGAATTCTACTGGAACGCCTATGCGAGCGGAAGATTCGTGCCTGACCCCGCATCGATGGAATCCTTCAAGGCGTTGGAGGAGAGCTTGGTCAGGATAGAGGGGTACAATAAGGCAATCGAGGACAGGAAGGCGGCCGGCATAAGGGAGCGCGAAGAGATCGATGCCAAGGTTAACAAGAAGGAAGAGGAGCGCAAAACCTCTCCTGACACCAAAGAGGACAGCTGATCGGCCGGCGGACAGATGATTATTTAATATAGTCTGTAGGGGTTCCTAAATTGATGATCACGGGCAACCAGGAGGATTATCTGATAAACATACTTCGCCTGTCCGAGAAGGGCGGCGTGGTCAAGACTTCCGTTCTGTCCAAGTTCATGGGAGTATCACCTGCCAGCGTCAGCGAGATGCTCAAGATACTTGCCGAGCAGGGGCTGGTCAACTACCGCAAGTACAAAGGTGTCTCACTGTCCGATGAAGGGGCCGAATATGCCCGCGGCATAAAGAGGAAGCACAAGATAATGGAGCGCTTCCTTACAGACGTTCTTGATGTCAGTGACATCGAGGCTCATGAGGAGGCGTGCAAGATGGAGCACGTCCTTTCCGACGGTTCTGCGGAGAAGCTAAGCCGTATAATCAATGTTCAGACCGATCTCGGAGGCCAGGAAAATCCAAAGGCCCAGACAAGGTCGTTGAACAGGATGGAACCTGGGGATGAAGGCGTGATCTCTCATCTCAAATGCGATGATTCGGGGAAGATCAGGAGGCTGCTGTCCATAGGTTTCGTTCCTGGGAGGAGGGTAAAGCTGGACAACCGTCTGTCCTCGAAAGGCCCCATAATAGCCAGCATAGGCGGTTCGTCCATAGCTTTGGATATGGACCTGGCCTCTCTGGTCTTTGTTGAGGAAGGCTGATCTGATTTGAATCAGGAAGGGCTGATCGGGAATGGGGCTGTGGGAAGAAGTCCATTGACCCTATCTCTCGTGGGGCAGCCCAATGTCGGCAAGTCATCTCTTTTTAGCAGGCTAACGGGAGTCGGCGTTATTTCATCCAACTATCCCGGGACCACCGTGCAATTCGAGGAATCCGTGGTCCGGAGGGGCGAAAGGACCCTGAACATCAAAGATGTGCCCGGAACATACAGCCTGTCCGGGGAATCCAAGGATGAGGCCATAGTCGTGGAGATGCTCGCATCGGAAGAGAACGATATGATCGTGGTGGTCGCGGACGCATCCAATCTGGAGCCCAGCCTCGTTCTTTGCCTTGAGGTGCTGGAGTTGGGTGTTCCGACCATAGTGGCTCTTAACAAGTTCGACGTAGCGAAGAAGAGATTCGAGATCGATACTGCAGCGTTGGAGAAGATGCTATCCGTACCGGTGATACCGGTGTCCGCCAAGAGCGGTGAGGGCATAGAGGAGCTGATGGAGGCCATAACCTCGGGTTCAGCTAAGATATCCGATTACAGAGTAAGGTACGATCGACACATAGTTGAGTATCTGGCTATTCTGCAGGGATATGTCCCGGAAGGGCCCGGTGCCCGCGGAAGGGCCGTCAAGCTCCTTGAGGGCATAGGGCAGTTCTATGAGAGCATCCCAGATTCCACGGAAATCATCGTTTCAAGGATGCGCCGTGAGTTCGAGGAGGAGCACGGCGAGCCCCTCAGTGTGCATATGGCCCGGGACCGGTACGGCGATGCCCGCGTGATAGTGATGGGTTCCGTGAGGGCTGTGGAAAGGAAGCTCTCCGCTGCGGAGAGGATATCAGAGATTACCGTCAACCCGTCCACGGGGATACCGATACTCATCGGAGTCTTCGGGCTGATATTCATGATAATGATCTTCGGCGGTTCATTCCTTGATGGTCTGGTCTCCGATTTCTATGACACATACATAGGGGCTGCGCTGCCGGAATTCGGCAGGAATACGGGAGGTCAAGCGGGAGAGATAATAATGACCGGCCTGGACAATAGCCTGAGGGCGGTCCTCGGTTTGGTCATACCATACATATTGGTATTCTACATAATCCTCGGCGTCCTGGAAGATACCGGGTACCTTCCCAGGGTCGTTGTGCTTCTAGACAGGGTAACACACAGATTCGGGATGCACGGGAATGCGTTCATACCGATGGTCGTGGGCTTAGGATGTAATGTGCCAGCTATAATGGCTACGAGGTCCCTCCTATCCAAGAGGGAAAGGGTCATAGTCTGCACTCTTATCGCCATGGCAATACCGTGCTCTGCACAGATGGCGATAATAATGGGTGTGACAGGAGTGTTCGCAGGCGCTGTTTACGCATTCATGATATTGGGTGTTCTCTTCTTCCTGGCACTTATCGTTGCCGCGCTTCTTAACAAGTTTTTGCCTCACGAGCCGTCCAATCTTTCGATGGAGCTTCCCGAGATGACCTCTCCGAATCTTCAGAACGTTCTGCGCAAGGCGTGGAGCAGGATAAAGGACTTCTTCGTCATAGCAGTGCCTCTGCTGCTGATAGGCAGCATAATAATGGAGACGCTCCTGGCATACAATCTGCTCGACCCGATAGTCGAGCCGTTCTCCTTCGTTACAGTCACTATGCTCGGTCTCCCGGCCGTGACGGTAATAGCTTTCCTGGTTGGTATTCTTAGAAAGGAGATGGCCTACGGGATGCTTCTGATTCTTGCTGCGGGAATGCCGATCACAGAGTTCATGACCCCTTCGCAGTTCGTGGTTTTCGGCCTTGTGATGGCGATATACCTTCCCTGCGTAGCTACAATGGCGGCGATGTGGCGTGAGATCGGTTGGAAGGAGACACTGGTCGTATCCGCGGCATCCGTTGCCTTGGCCGTCGCAGTGGGCACACTGTTCAATATGCTTTTATGAGATCAACGGTGAGCGAATATGCAGATGACACCCTCTGGGCCCCTGCTCTCCACACGGACGAATCCGAATCTTTCGAATTGGACCATATCTCCTTTGCCATTCAGAATGGCCTTCTCCACAAGTCCTTTGACCGACGTCCCGTCGGGCATCAGCACCTCTGCAGGGATCGATTCTCCGCAGACCCACTGAATCGCTCTGACGCCTTCCTTCAATATCGATACATCGTTGCCGTCGTACATCGCGGGAGTTCCGTAGGATATGTTGCACAGGTCCTTCAGCCTGACCTTTCCGGCCTGGGAGAACATAAGGGAATCCGTCTCTGAAAGATAGACTGTTTTGTATCCTCCGACGTGATACTCCCTCCATCCCCTCTCAGGATGATCGGGATGCAGCGGTGCCCTGCCCTTCAGATCTCCGCCTCCTTCGATATCATATCTTACCGGATCTGCAACGAAGAAATACCTGTCGGCGATGCCGTCGATCAGTTCCCTGTTCATGGCGAACAGGTTGTCCCATGAGAACTGTATGTCTATGGGCTTAATCCCGTTCTCGACCCAGTACCTGCGGATGGCCTCAGGCCTTATCCCGCGTCTCTTGAGGGCTCTGACCGTGCCGGTCCTGACATCATCCCATCCTGTGTACTCCCCGTCCCTTATGCTCTGCTTTATCAGAGAGGTCTTCAGCACGGCGTCAGGTATGTTCACTAGACCGTAGTGATGGAAAACGGGCTTCTTCCATCCCAGGTAGTCGTATATGTACTCCTGCCTGAGGGTGTTGTTGAGGTGGT
>JAQVOB010000039.1:0-8400 GCA_028702835.1 Candidatus Methanomethylophilaceae archaeon | reverse complement strand
TCCATGAAGTTCCTGCTGTTCCTGTGGATCCTGTCCATCTTCAGAACGACGAGTGTATCCCACTTCATCCGCTCCTCCTTGGAGAGCATCAGCCTGTACGCCTTCCTGTTGGTGTTGCGGCCCGAGAACCCCTCGTCTACGTACTCTCCCGCCACTTCCAGGTCGTGAGCTGCACAGAACCTTCTGAGGCTCTCCATCTGGGCTTCCAGGGATTGCCCGAGCTGGGCCTGTTCTTCGGTCGAGACACGTGCGTAAAGTGCCGCACGCTTCCTGGTTCCCTCTGCCATCGCAATAAGGTATGCTGAAGGAAATAAAAAACAAAAGCGGCGGCTATGCCTCCGCTAAATGATTTGAAGTGTGATCCTTCGATCACACTTTTGTGGTTTGGATATGACCGTTTATCGCCTCATACTGCTCCGGGTCTATGATGGCGCAGTGCTCCCCCTGCCTGACGTTGCCGTCCCATCTGACGTATCCCGCGTAAAGAGGGTTGTGCAGTATGTTGAATACCGACTGCTTGTTCCACTTCCCGCCCTTCTTCGCAGGAATAGATGCGTCGTTCAGAGAGTCTGCAATCGCCTCCATGGACTTACCCTTGGAGTACAGATTGTATATCGCCCTGACCGTGTACATCTCGTCCTTCACCACCTCGAGCTTTCCGAAGCTATACGCATACCCATAAGGATGTCCCGAGCCGAGAAATCCCATCCCGTATTTCGCTTTGTGCTCCATGCCGAATCTCACCCTTTCGCCTATCTGTTCGCTTTCCAGCTGGGCAACCCTCTGCAGTATATCCCGCACGAATCTGCCCATGGCGTTAGATGTGTCGAATTGCTCTTGGACAGAGCAGAAATCCTTCTTAGACCGCTCGAACTCGTCCATCATCAGGGCGAAGTTCTTGCTGTTCCGGTGGATCCTGTCCATCTTCAGAACCAGGACGACATCCCAACCGTCCTTTTCTGACATCATGCGCCTGTATTCGGGACGATTCGCGTTGCGCCCTGACTCGCCTTCCTCTCGGTACCTTCCGGCTATCTGCCAGTTCTCATACTCGCAATATGCCTCAAGGCGCCTCATTTGAGCATCTAGCGAATAACCTTCGTTTGCCTGTTCCTCCGTAGATACTCTCGTGTAGAGTGCGGCGCGCACACAGCACCCGCTTTCCATCCCGTTTTCTGCTATTGAGTTGCCTTTATTTAAAATCGTCTGACAAATGTCTGCTTTATACGAAAAAACGTCAGACGATAGTAAAAACAACGATATTCTCATGCAAAAAAGATAGAAATAGATGACTGGTTAAAGAAATAAGAATGGGGCTTTCGCCCCTATTTTTAGTGTTTTTACATCATTCCGCCGATTCCACCCATGCCCGGGCCGCCAAGGCTCGGGTCACCCATTGGGTTCATCGGGGGCGCCCTGCGGGAGGCTATGACGTCATCGATCCTCAGGATCATGTTCGCCACTTCCGCGGCAGAGTCAATGGCCTGGATCTTCACCCTTATGGGCTCCACGACATCGGCCTTCAGCATGTCAACTGCTTCGCCGGTGTCAAGATTCAGACCGTAGTTCTTGCCGTCCTTCTTCTTCTCGTGAGCGTTCTTCAGTTTGATGATCGCATCTATGGAGTCGATACCGGCATTCTCCGCAAGAGCCCAGGGTATGATCTCCATGGCCTTGGCGAAGGCGTTTATCGCCAGCTGCTCTCTTCCTCCGACAGTGGATGCGTAGTCTGCAAGCCTGAGGCCGACCTCTATCTCGGCCGCACCTGCGCCCGCAACGACCCTCTTGTCCTCTATTGCAACTCCGGCAACGCGTATACCGTCCTCGAGAGCCCTGTCCACCTCATCGATGACGTGCTCGGTGCCGCCCCTTATGATGATGGTAAGTGCCTTGGGCTCTTTGCATCCGGTAACGAAGGTCATGGACTCGGTGCCCACGAGCTTCTCCTCGACGAGGGCCGCGGATCCGAGATCGGAAGCCTGCATCTCAAGGATGTTGCCTACGATACGCCCGCCGGTTGCCCTTGCAAGGTCCTCCATGTCAGACTGCTTCAGGCGCCTGCAGACGAAAACGCCTGACTTGGCAAAGTAGTGCTGAACGAGGTCGTCCACGCCCTTCTGGCAGAATACGACATTGGCGCCGGTGGAAACGACCTTGTCCACCAGGCTCTTGAGGAAGGACTCTTCCTGATTAAGGAAGGACTGCATCGCCATCGGATCGGTTATGCTGATCTCGGCATCCATCTCAGTCTTCTTGTTCTCAAAGGCAACAGAGATCAGCGCTATCTTGGCGTTGCTGACGGACTTGGGCATACGGGAGTGCACCCTCTGCTTGTCTACGACGATACCCTCAACGAGGTCCGTATCCTTGATCACTCCGCCGACTTTCTTCTCTACCCTGATGTGGTCGGTGTTGACCTTCCCGTCGTCACCCTCGATCGCCCTTACGGCTTTGACGATGACGTCCGCCAGGTGGCCCTGTTCGCCGCCCACGGATTTGCCCACGAGAGCGGTCATCGCCACTTTCTTGAGCATCTCGTCATCTACGGCGTCCACTGCCATGGATTTTATGACCTCGACTGCTTTGTCGGCGGCCATCCTGTATCCGCTGGTTATGACGGTTGCGTGTATGTTGGAATCTATAAGGTCCTCAGATAGTTTGAGGAGCTCGCCGGCAAGAACGACCGCAGAGGTCGTCCCGTCGCCGCATTCGGTGTCCTGGGTCTTCGCGACCTCTACGACCATCTTAGCCGCAGGGTGCTGAACGTCGACCTCTTTCAGGATCGTAACTCCATCGTTCGTGACGATCACGTCGCCCATGCTGTCAACGAGCATCTTATCCATGCCCTTGGGTCCAAGTGTGGACCTGACTGCATCGGCTACCGCCTTGGCGGCCGCGATGTTGTTGAACTGCGCCTCTTTATCCTTGCTTCTCTCCGTGCCTTCTTTCAGCACGATAATAGGTTGATTGCTTCCCGAGCTGTACATCAATACAATCTCCTTACTGGTCATCAGTAATTTTGTTCTTCTATATTAACATATCTTTTCCACATGCACAGCCAATGAACATCCCGTGCACTGTGTGGCTGCACCTATGTTTGATTCTATTATCTAATAATCGATTATGATTTAATACCACATTGTATAACGGTACGCATGAGTCCAGGAGAAGATCCCGACCGGCGAGAGCTCTTCCTTTCTGTGCTTTCCGGTAGCCCGTCAAAGGATATACCCATTTTCCTGAGGGACCTGACTCTCGGACTGGATGCCTTGAACATCGATACCGACGCTGTGTTCGGTCCGGTATATGATTCTAAACTTTCTGCAGCCTGTGTCTTGGAAATGCAGAAGCTCATAGGGCACGATGCCGTGATCGGATGCATTCACACATACAGTATGGAAGCCTTCGGCGGTACCACGGTTTATCCTGCGAACGGGATACCCTATCTATCGGATCCCCCCTTCGCAGAAATAGAAAAGATGGAAGCATATGTGCCAGAAGACATCTGCAACGAACTCCTTGAGGGAATGCGCGAATCCTATCGAATTGTTCGAAGAAGAGCACCACACCTTGCAGAGATCATGAATATAAGCGGTCCCGTGAACACCGCGGGCAACCTGAGAGGACTTGAGACTCTCATGATGGACATAATCCTCAATCCGGACCTTGTCTCCGGGCTTGTGAGATTCTCCGAAGGTGTGATGAGATCCACGATAGAGTACATAGGAGCGGATTGTGCTGATGCAGTGTTCATTGCAGCCGCATCAGACAACCCAGACATGCTGGGTCTTGAGGAATTCATGAAGATCAGCCTTCCTAGCGTAAGGAATGTTACGAATTTCTGTCATGACATGGGGCTTCCGGCAATATTCCACCCCCACGGACTATTCAGCACCGAAGATCGAAAAGAGGTGCTGAGGGCATCCCTGGACACAGGCGTGGACGGATTCCAGTTCGCAGAGGACAACACGCCTTCAGGGATACTGCGGGAGACTTCCGGAAGATGCTGCGTGCTCGGAGGGCTGGACGCATTCAACGTTCTTCTTCTCGGCCCCGAGGAGAGGATAATCAGGTCCGTGGGATCGCTTCTGGATTCTTTGTTCGGAGAGGATTACATAATGACCTGCTCCTGCTCCCTTAACAGAGGAGTTCCGATCAAGAACATCAAGACGATGGCTGATGCCACCCGATCATACTGCGGAGGGCGCGCATGAGAGTGGTGATGATCGCCGGATTCCCCGGTTCAGGGAAAACAACCCTTATATCGAGAATCGCCACACCCGATACGGGCGTGATTGTCAATAACCCAGAGTCTCTGAGCTTGATACCCGATAATGTAAGGAAGGCTTATTTCCCCCTTAGAAGCCCGTGTGCCAGACCTCGTCAGTTCTTACATTGGATCGAGAAAGTTCACAGCGAATGGGGCGTGGATACGCTTATAGCGGAACCTCCCGGCATGTGTACAGAGACATCTTCCCGCATACTCACACAGGCCATCGCATTCAGCAATGGCAGGTTCGAGATCGGCCCACTTATAACGGTAGTGAGAAGCGGTGTTTTGAAGAAAGGTTTGGAATCTGACACCTCGGAGGAATTGAAAATCAGACAGCAGATATATGAGTCTGATATAGTCGCGATATCGGTTGCTGAGAATGTCGACAGGGTTTGCGCATCGAATATCGTGCACCGCATCAATCCCGATGCGGAGATATTCTTCTTTTCCTCCGAAACCGGTGAATCGGTCGAAGAAATTCGTTCGGTGATATTCTCCAGGAAAGTATGCGCCAGAGCTCTGTATATGATCTGACCGATATTGTTTTAGTAAAAAATCAAAAAGTAAATTTAAATATAAACCAAAACTTATGAAGATTTGATGCTCAGATTATTCACATCCGTCGAGCAAGAGATGGAAGGCCGTCTGAATGAAACAGACGGCAACAGATTGTATCTAGGAGACAGAAGATTGAAGAGACTCTTCTACAGGATAGGTGTCTTCCTCTGCGGTTTAGCTTTTGTCATACTCATATGGTACATCGTTGCACAATTTTACAACACATACATGGCTGACATGATATCCTTCCCCAGACCTGTAGAAACCTTCGAACGTCTGGGGGAGTTCTTCGCAACGGATTACAAGATCTTCGGGCAGAGCATAATTAATCACACTAAGGCCAGTCTCGGAAGGTGGATCAAAGGGTTCTCGATAGCTGCCGCAATAGGCCTTTCCATGGGACTTATCATGGGCAGTAACAACAGGATACATGAATTCGGGATGGTTCCCGTGAACATCCTGCAACTGATACCCGGGCTCGCCTGGTATCCCGTCACCATTCTGCTTTTCGGACTGAACGAGAACTCAGCCATATTCATCATCGCGATAACTGTGATATCCCCTATCGCCATAAACACCGCCAACGGACTTCGCAAAGTGCCGAAGGTTAACCTGAGGGTCGCCAGGATGTCCGGGAGAAGCAGATCTGACACATTCGCCGAGGTCCTGATACCCTTCGCCGCCCTTGACATCCTTTCCGGGCTCAGGATAGGGATAGCGAACGGGTGGAGGATGCTGATATCCGCAGAGATGGTCGTAGGCGTCGCACTCGGACTAGGATTCGCGATACAGATAACCACCGGCTACATCGACTATGCTTCGGCTTTCGCATGCATCGTGATCATATGCATCATCGGCCTGATAATAGACAAAGTGGTTCTGGAAGCCCTTGAGAACTACGTGCGCTCAAAGCTCGGAATGGAGGAATGACATGAGCGTTATCGATATCAAAGGCGTCTACAAAGCATATTATGAGCCCAAACTGAATGAAGGACGCGTTGTTCTCAAGGATATCAACCTCTCCATAAGTGAGAATGAATTCGTATGCATTATAGGGCCTTCAGGTTGCGGGAAGACCACTTTGCTGGATATGATCGCAGGTTTCGAGAAGCCCATCAAAGGAGAGATATCCTATCGCGGTCAGAAGATACGCGGTCCCGGCCCCGAGAGAGCGGTGATATTCCAGGAATACAGCCTATTGCCCTGGATGGATGTGCAGAAGAACGTGGAGTTCTCTCTGGACCGGAAGAAGTACTCCTCCAAAGAAAGAGAGGAGATCGCTTCCAAGTACATCGCAAAGGTTAATCTGACAGGTTTCGAGAACAGCAAGCCCAACCTTCTCTCCGGTGGGATGAGACAGAGAGTGGCCATTGCCAGAGCGTTCGCGATGCAACCCGACATCCTTCTCATGGATGAGCCCTTCTCCAGCCTGGATGAGCAGACAAGGAAGCACCTGGACAAGGAGATCCTCGACATATGGAAAGAGGAGAAGAGGACCGTCGTACTGGTAACGCACAGCGTAGAGGAGGCTCTGCTCCTGGCCACCAGGATAGTTCTCCTGACGCCATCGCCCGGACAGGTGTTCAAAGAATGGCATCTGCCCGTCGATAAAGAGAACTTGAGCTCGGATCAGATAACTATGCTTAAAAAGGATATCATCAGGAATCTGGGCGTCTGCGCCTGCGCAAAAACGCCCATTTCCATTAATGTGCAGGAGTGAGAGGATGGATACGAAGACCAAAATACTGGCCGCCGTCGCAGTTATGATAATGATAACAGCAGGAGGAGTGTACCTCCTGGGAGAAGACGAGACGAATGCGGACATCACCATTGCCTGCGGTACGAAGAACTACTACGAGCCGTTCTGGATCGCAGACCATTACGGATACTTCGAAGAGCAGGGTGTTACCGTCAAGATGCTCTATGTGGACGGCGGCGGAAGCGCTACCACAGCCTTAATGGCCGGCAGAGCGGACATAACGCTGGTAGGCGCAGATCCTGCAGTGAGGTTCATAAACGAGACCGAAGACGGCAGGATCATCGGTTCCATCTCCGTCAATAAGAACTCCACTGCATACGATTTTGCTGCTTTGACAGAATACGGGATAGATCTGAATAACCCCAGAGGGACGCTGCTGAATGAGGACGGCACCATCAAAGTGCACACCGGCTTGGACATCACAACAGGATATTTCGGAGGATATCGGGGCTATCTTTATGAGGCGAAGGAGCACGGCAAGCTAACGGAAGAGGAGTACAACCTGCTGAGATCCGTTAAAACATCGGATAAAGACGGCGGCATCGTGCATATCCAGTTTGACAATCAAGCCACAGCCCTTTTGAATGGTAGTGTGCAGATGCTGTGTTCCGGGAACGCATTGAACATTGCTAAGGAAAGAGGCGGAGAAAGTGTCACGATCCTATCCTCGCCTTACGGAGACCCTGTGGGCGCCTGCGTTTTGATCTCTTCGGAAAAGGTCCTTGAAGAAAAACAGGATAAGATACTGAAGGTCATGAAGGCCTTCGACAGAGCCTGCGCCGACATAGAGAACTCCGAGACAAGGAGAGGCGTGTCAGAATATTGTGCAGAGTTTTACAACCTAAGCGGATGGACTGCCGACAGTCAGGAGAACTTCTTCAACTCCCAATACTGGGACGTTTGCATGATGAGGAATATCGAAGATTTCCTGATCAGAAAAGCCAACCTGCTGGATGAGGATTTCGACCCCACGGGACGTATTGATTATTCCTTCCTGGAGGCGATGTATGGGGATGAACCGTACACATACGATCCTGAAACGGGGACACTTGTATGACGGCCTGTGAAACGCCTTGTCTCCAGAACCAGATCTCAATAAACAGGATGACGAATACTAATAAAGGGAACCTGGGACCGCAGACAGCGAAAGAGAGGGCGGGAGTACTCCCGGAATCAGTACACGGATTTGATTATGTCTCCGCATAAACCAGAAGGCATTGATACTTCCTCCCCAATCTGCTATCCATGAGAATGTCCAGAGATCTGTTCCTGGAAGCTGTGAAAGGTGGCATTTCGGCGGAAGTACCTGTCTTCCCCCGGGACCTGACCCTGGGACTGGACATCACCGGAGCGGCCACGACAGAGGTGTTCGGCCCGCCCTATGATCCCCGTGCTTCCGCAGCAGGAATACTGGCACTTCAGGAAATCGTGGGTCATGATGCTGTTGTAGGATGCATATTCGGCTGCATGGTCACGGGATTCGGTGTTGAGCTGGGAATACCAGACAAAGGCGTACCGTATCCGAAAGATGCGCCTTTCAGGAACATTTCGTTATTGGATTCCGCATCGCCGGATTCGGTAAGGGACAGTATGCTTTCCGGAATGAGGGAATCATACAGGATGGTTCGCAGCAAAAGAAGCGATCTGGCCGTTGTAATGAATCTTGCAGGCCCGGTCACCAATGGCGGGAATCTCAGGAACATGGAGACCCTCCTGATGGACATGATATCCGATCCTGATACCGCCCATCGGGTCATGGATTTCTCTGTAGAGACGATAATATCCGCAATGGACTACATAGGTCTGGACC
>JAQVOB010000038.1:0-8508 GCA_028702835.1 Candidatus Methanomethylophilaceae archaeon | reverse complement strand
AGGGTGGGGCTTCGGCCCCACCCTCAAAAAAAACTAAGTGTGTAATAAAATGAAAGCAAGGAAGTCTCTCGGACTTCCCGCGATTCCTTGGCAGCTTGCCATGCATCAAACGTAGCATCGAACGTCACTTGCCATTATCTTCGAAGGAGCGAATGCTCTGCGATGTTCTGGCAGTGCTACTCTTTTTATTTCAACGGATTCTACCCGAGATTATATGAACAGGGACATCAAGAGAATCCTGGCTCCGGCCGACACTCTGGAATGGATCGTAGTGGTGCTATGGCTCGTGCTTTGGATCTTCATGATCGCATCCGCCTTGGCATTTCCCGGGAAGATACCCATACACTACGATGCCCTCGGTGAGCCGGACCGGTACGCAAATTTCACAGAATCCATGATCGTACCGGCCCTGGCATCATTGGTGAATGTGCTGCTCATCTATCTTGCACGTTTTCTGGGGAGGGAAGGCACATACGGTTCCCGGGTCACCCGGGACATCATAATGATACTAACCGTGGGCATCAATGTACTGATCCTCTTCATGGCTTTCGCCCTGGTTTGGGTCTCGGTATGATATTCAACTTCGTCTTCTTTATTATGAAGTTAACGGACTGGCACCTTGGGACGAAGGTCATCATTTTATCAAATGGGAGACCATACGGAGCCCCATGTTCGCACAGGTGACCGAAAGGCTCAGAGGCAGGGAGAAGGTCATACTAGTACACGGGAACGCAGATATGGATGCCATCGGCTCCGCTTATGCACTGGCAGAATGCTTCCCGCCGGCCAGGATATACGCTCCCGGAGGTCTTGACAGGGTCTCCCGCGTGGTTACAGAGAAACTTGGCATCGATGTCAAAGAATCATGCGATGCAGGGGATCATGAGCTGATAGTGGTCGTCGACACCTCTTCGCCGGATCAGATAGAAGGTGACATAAACATCCCGGATGGCAGTTTGATCATAGATCACCATAAGCCGACCGGCAAGTGGTCTTCCATGGATCTGATATGCGACGATACCCGTGCAGCCTGTTCGGAGATAATATGGGACATAGTGAAAGAGTGCCCCGATATAGACAGGAATGTGTACCTGGCACTTTTGGGCGGGATGATCACTGACACCGGGCACCTGCAATTCGCGAACGCGGCGACCCTGAGGTCATTCTCAGAAATCATGGAGCGCGGCCATTTGGAGATGGATGAGGTGCTGTCTCTCATGAAGATGGAGCAGTCCATGTCCGAGAGGTCAGCTGTCGTGAAATGCATGGGGCGTTCCAGATTCGAGAGGGTAGGCGATATGCTAGTCGCCGTATCCCTCAGCGGGAGCTTCGAAGCATCCTGTTGTAAAGGGCTGCTGTCCGCAGGTGCCGATGTCGCATTCGTAGCATCTCAGAGGGACGACGTATTCAGGATAAGCTCCAGGGCGACCCAGGAGATGGTCAGGCGCGGAATCCACCTGGGTGACATGCTGTCAGACCTGGGGGCCGAGACCTATACTGACGGGGGAGGCCATGGGGCCGCCGCAGGCATATCTGGCGTAGGGGATGCGGAAGCTATGCTGAATATATGTGTGAAGCGAACCATGGACGAGTTCCGTAAGATCAAGTCCGGATCAGAGCTTGTTTAATTTCCTGAGGACCTCTCTCACAGCTTCCAGATTTTCCGGATTCTTCTTGAAATAAGCATCCACTGGCTCTATGCATTTTGATATGCCGTCGGCGGTGCCCTTTTTCAGATCCATGGGGTGAAGCTCCCCAGAGAAGTAAGCTTTGGAAAGTGAATCGTAATCAGTGAAAGTGACGGGGCCTCCGAATTTCTCGGGTCTGTTGACCTCTAGTTTGCCCAGTCTCGGGAATATGATGTACCTGCAGAGCATCATTACGGGATTGACATCCTCTGTCCCCGCCTCGGGGGGGCAGAAGGCCTTCTTCATCTTTCTCCCTACTTCTTCTGCGGAATCGTGTATGTTGATGCTGCTGTCCGGGTTGCTCTTGGACATTTTAGATGCTGCAGGGTTCATGCGGTCCCCTCCGGCGAGACCTGGCAGAAGCGGCGTATGCAGAGCGATCGGCTTCTTCCAACCCAGCTTGTCCGCTGCATCCCTTGCTAGCATATTGGCACGTCTCTGGTCCATACCTGCGTATGAGAGGTCCACCTCAAGATCGAATATGTCCGTTGCCTGAAGTATCGGATAGAAAAGTTTGGATGAATCTATCTCTGCATCATCCTCGTTGCGGCCCATGATCGTCATGGCCCTCTTGACCCTCTGCAGGGATGTGACCTTTGCCACCTTGATTACCTTCTCCCAGTATCCGATTCCGTCAAGGAGATCGGAGGCGTATCTGAACTCAACGCCTTCTTCGGGAACACCAAGGGCCCTGAAGCAGTCCTCCATGTATCTGGCACATATTCGTATGTTCTCTATTTCGCCGCCCAGTTTATCGTTTATGTAAGCGTGCCAGTCCGCCCAGAAGATTATGACCTTAAAACCTGCTTCCGCAAGATCCCTTATCTTGGAAGCCACAAGGACCCAGCCAAGATGCACGAGCCCCGAGGGCTCGAAGCCTATGTACGCCGAGGGGTGCTCCTTTGTTCTCAGGATCTCTCTCAATTCTTCCTCGGTCACGACCTCTTCTGCGTTCCGGGTCACGAGCGCATACCTTTCTTCGGCGTTCATCGTATCGTCACTCGGATTGTCTCTCGATAAATAAATGGTGCGCATGCATTGCGATTTATCCCCATAGCGCGATGGCAGGGATATGAACGAGAAGCTTCGGGAAAGCGTTCTGAGGAGCCAGATCGTCATGAGGAAAGGGTATCCCTATTTCGTCAGCTCTGCTGCTGACGGAGTGCCGCCCATGGACCCTGAGCTTCTTGACGAAATAACGGATTCCATGATACGCATAGGTAATTTCGATTGCGATCTGATAGCCGCCCCTGAGGCGATGGGGATACCTCTGGCAGTAGAGATCTCCCGGAAGCTGGGGATACCATATGTGGTGATACGAAAGAAGAGCTACGGCCTGCCGGGTGAGGTTCCTGTAATCCAGCGCACCGGATATTCTGAATCGGTGATGTACATAAACTCCATATTCAAGGGGGATAGAGTAACAATAGTTGACGACGTTCTGAGCACAGGAGGCACCATAGCCGCTATGGTGGAAGCCATGAGGGACCGGATCGGATGCGATATAGTCGATATAGTGATGGTATTCGATAAAAACGGAGATAAGTCCTCTTTGGAGAGAAGAATGGGCATGAGCATCAAGACCCTCCTGAAGGTAACTATAAGTGAAGGCCGAGTAAAGATCCTGGATTGACCTAATGTCAGGTCACGCTAACTGTATCTGTTTCGCTTTTACGGGTTCTTCTCCGGTCTTCGGAGCATGGACCTGTCCCTGATAGTCCTGGTCATCTATGCAAGTGCCATCGGTGCAGCGATAGGCACAGCCTCCGGTCTAATCCCCGGGATACACGTGAACACATTGGCGATTTTGATGGCTTTCGGGACGCCCTTCATAACAGATGCCCTGTCAGGGATAGTTCCGACAGAGAACGTCCCTCTGCTGATGTCTTCTGCTGTGGTATCCGCTGCCGTCGTCCATTCATTCACGGATTTCGTGCCATCGGTCTTCGTCGGCGCTCCAGATGCGGACGAGTTCCTCTCCCTTCTGCCCGGTCACAGGCTGCTCAGGGAGGGGAAGGGTATGTTGGCTGTCAGATCGGCCGCATCCGGTAGTCTGGTGGGAGCATCGGTCTCGATAATCCTGGCGATACCGTTACAGTATGTCATGCTGTTGGGGCTATCTGATATATTGGAATATGTAACGGTCCCGGTACTGATCATAGTTATCGCGGCCACGATACTCCATGAGAAGGGACCCATGCGAAAATTATGGGCGCTGGTACTTGTTATGCTATCAGGTATGCTGGGGTGCATCTCCATGATGTCCGGTGCAGAGTGGGGCGGCCCTACCGGAATCGGCAGTGCGCTTTTCCCTCTGCTTACCGGGCTCTTCGGGCTGCCTCCGATACTTCAGTCCTCTGGCAGCGGCGAGATCCCTGAGCAGAGGGATGATATTGTAGGCATAGATCCCATGCCCGGGACCAAGGGCGTGCTGGCGGGAGGGGTGGCAGGTTGGTTCCCCGGAGTAACCGCGACCGTGTGCGCCACAATGGCCACGATCATATCTGAAGAGGACAGGCCGGAGAGGTTCATATCAATGGTTTCGTCCGTGGGAACGGCCTCGGTTGTGTTTACGCTGGTAACGCTTTCGGTGACAGGCAACGGGAGATCCGGGACGATGCTGGTGGTCAAGGACGTCTTGGGAGGGAGCCTGACTGGTTTTTGCAGCCCATCCTTCGCAGCCCTGCTCCTGAGCGTCGCAGTGGCATCCCTTTTGGGCTATATCATAACGATAAGGGCCGGCGGAGCCCTTTCCCGCATTATATCCGGATCGGACGCTTCCAGAATGAACAAGGTGGTCTTGGTTGCGATATGCTGCCTGGTGGCGGTGATGACAGGATTGAATGGTCTGGCACTTCTCTCAGTTGCGACCGCGATAGGTATGCTTCCCTCCGTTTCAGGGATAAGCAGGATAACGCTAGGCGGATGTCTGATGGTCCCGGTGCTGCTGATGCGCATCGGATTGTTATGAGAAGGTAGTCCTGCCCGGGTTCGAACCGGGGTCGCCGGCTCCAAAGGCCGGCATGATGGACCGCTACACTACAGGACTTCGCGGTCAACATTGATTGCTCATATTTATTTGCCTTCCCAACAAATGTGTTGGAGCCGAACCTGTTATCTCGATGTGGATGAAGGTGCCCAGGGGGTGATCGCCGACCACACCTACGGGACGGTAGTTGTCCGTTCGAGCTATGACGGTCCCTGGCTTGCCCTGTTCGGATACGAGAGCTCTGACGGTCTTACCGACCATGAGCAGGTTTCCTTCCTCCTCCACAGCCATCTTGATCCTTGTGAGATCCGCGGACCGATCCTTACTGATGCCCCCCGCGACCTGTCCTTCCATTGTGGCGGCCTCTGTGCCGGGTCGCGGGGAGAATCTTGTTATGTTCACAGTGTCAGCTTTCAGTTTCCTTATCAGAGCCACGCTCTTTCTGTGGTCTTCCTCCGTCTCACCGGGGAAGCCTGTTATCATGTCTGTGGAGATGCTGATGTCGGAGAATCTCTCCCTTGAGCGGTTGACGATCCCCATGAATCGGGTCACAGTATAATTCCTCCCCATTCTTCTGAGGACCCTGTTGCTGCCGCTTTGCAAAGGTATGTGGAGGAAACGGTACACCCGTGGGTCCTCCATGCATTCCAATATGCCGTCCAGGACAGGGTCGAGCGCATCAGGGTTGGTCATGCCCAGTCTTATGCGGTACTCGCCTTCGAACTCCAGCATCCTGCGCAGCAGACCGGGCAGATCAGAGCCAAGATCCTTCCCGTAGCATGCGGTGTCCTGGGCTGTCAGGAATATCTCTTTAGTCCCAGATTCGATCATGTTTTTGAAATCAGATATGATCTCATCCTCAGAACGGCTTATGAGACGCCCGCGGGCAAGTTTGGTTATGCAGTATGTGCATCGGCCGAGACATCCCTGCGCGATAGGGAGGATCTCCTGCATGCCGTAATCGCGTTGAAGGGGAGCCCCTCTCCCGAAAGCGCTCTCAGCCTTTCCCGGGAATAGCCCGTATTCGTCGGGGGGAAGTATCATCGCCTGAGGCAGCCTGACGCCGATCCGGGCCGCCTGGACCTTTGCCATGCATCCGGATACTATCACATCCTTCTCTGCCTTACCCAGTTCTCCCATGCGACGGATCATCTTCTTCTCCGTTGCATCTACAACGGTGCATGTGTTCAGAACGATTATGTCCGCATCGGCCTCAGAGAATACTCTCTCATGACCCAGAGCATCCATCTCGCGGGCAAGCCTCTCCCCTTCCCCGCGGTTCATCGTACATCCGTACGATTCCACGAAGTATCTCATGACCCTCACTTTGTGGGTTCTTCACCGGTTATGGCACCGAAGGCCGTCTTGGAGGATATGTTCGTGATCTTAGCATTCACTGTGGTGCCCTTTACGGTACCTGGCACTATCACGACGAAGTCCTGCACTTTGCCTATGCCGTCCCCTTTCTTGCCCACATCGCTTATGAATATCTGTATCACGTCGCCTACCTTGAGCGAGTCAGCATTCTTTGGTCTGATGGTCTTCTTGACGTTGACAGGTCTGTGGGACCCGCACGCCTCACATTCAAGGACCAGTGTCCTGCCCTCTTTGTAGAATTTAGTATCGGGACGACCGCACTCTGAGCACAGAACGAAGGTCTCCGTATAATTCTGGATCTTGCTGGCTATCAGGCCGGGGCTGATCTTGGATTTGAGAACGACTCTTCTGTTATCGATGTTCCCAGGGGTACCCAATTCTCTCAGCAGGTACTGAAGCAAGTGCTCCGGATCCCTTCTCAGCACGTCAGTGACATCTATGAAGTTCCTTATGACCGTTGTCTTGCCCACCTGTAGTATCTCAAACTCCGGCAGGGAGAACCTCTCGTGGGACTCGATGACCTCGGGCAGGTTCTTCTTGGCTCTGTCGAGCAAAGCAAAATAATCTTCATCAACGCTCATCTCGGGCACCTCGTCTGTGTCCTAACGTTGACTCATTAATAAACCTTTACTAGTTTCCCGTTCCATGCGGTGGCAGGTTATTTCTATCGCTGCGGACCCTCAAGGTCAGTATGGAAGGCAGACTGTCGTCCCGCGCGGACCTGATATTGGACTCTTGCATAATGAGACTGATAACTGTTGCCAAGCGACCCGGGATGATATCATTCGCAACGGGCCTGCCGGACAACAGCCTGTTCGACACCGAAGGCCTGAGGAGGGCGGCAGACGAGGTGCTATCCGGAGAGGATGCCAAGGGAGCACTTCAATACGGCGAGGCCGAGGGCCTGCCGTCATTGAGGAAGAGGATAGCGGACCGTTGCAGAAAGGAGAGCGGCATCAGAGCCACATGGGAGAATATCCTGCTGACTAACGGATCCCAGGAGTGCTTCGATCTACTGGGCAAGATGTTCCTGGACCCCGGCGATAAGATCGCGGTAGAGAACCCTGGATATCTGGGGGCTCTCCAGGCGTACTCGGCCTACGGTCCCAGGATGATCGGGGTAGACCTTCTCAACCAAGGTCCAGACATCCGTCAGCTGGAATCCGCCCTGTCAGAGAGCCCAAAGCTCTTCTATTCGATACCGAATCATCAGAATCCTTCAGGAGTAAGCTATTCGGAAAGTGCCAGACGTGAGGTTTCTGAGCTCATATCCAGAAGCGGGACCGTCATTGTGGAGGACGATGCCTACGGAGAACTGGGATACAGAGGCCGGGCCGGTAAGGCATTATCCTCGATGACAGACAATTCCGTGATGACGGGATCATTCTCCAAGATAATATCTCCCGGAATGAGGATCGGATGGATGATAGTCCCTGACTGGTTACTGCCAAAGGCCACGCAGTTCCTCGAGGCGTTCTGCCTGCAGGCCGGGTCCTTCACCCAGAGGGTGATGGATCGCTTCCTGGCGAGGAATGACATGGATGCATACCTCAAGCCCATAAGGGCGGAGTACCTGAGGAAGAAGAACCTCTTCTCAGACCTGATGGAGGACATGCTCCCGGAAAGATTCGCTTGGAACGACCCGGACGGAGGTATGTTCATCTGGCTCAGGACACCGGAGAGGACGGATGCCATGCGCCTTGTCGATGCGGCCCTGGAGAGGAAAGTGGTGCTGATGCCCGGAAAGCCCTTCCATGTCCGCGGCGGAGAGAACACAGTACGCCTGAATTTCGCCACAGCCTCGGATGAGGACATGAAAGAAGGGATGCGCAGACTGGGCGAAGCGGCATCGGATGCGTTCTGATGTGCTATTATGCGCATCCATGGTTGCGGTACGTGCACGTGCAACAACCATCCAAGTCCTTTAGACTTATATACGAGAAGGGTTATCGGACGGAATGCTTCAGATAAATTGAGGTGAAACATTGGGTAGAGGTCTGCATACAGCTAGGAAATTGAGGACGGACGGCCAAAGCCGCCGATGGCTCGACAGAAAGTACAAGAAAAGGGTATTGAAGCTTAGGGAGAAATCGGATCCTCTGGAGGGTTCATCCCAGGCCAGAGGTATCGTTCTCGAGAAAGTCGGCATAGAGGCTAAACAGCCTAACTCGGCAATCAGGAAGTGCGTCAAGGTCCAGCTGATAAAGAATGGGCGTCAGATAACCGCCTTCGCCGTCGGAGACGGAGCGATCAATTTCATTGATGAGCACGACGAGGTGCTCGTGGAAGGTATCGGCGGAAGACTGGGCCGTTCTTACGGAGATATTCCCGGTGTTCGTTACAAAGTCATCAAGGTCAACAACGTCTCCCTGAATGAAATGGTCAGGGGCAGGACAGACAAGCCCGTAAGGTGAAAACGATGGAAGAGAAAACACTGTTGTTCGGAAAATACGA
>JAQVOB010000004.1:0-32985 GCA_028702835.1 Candidatus Methanomethylophilaceae archaeon | reverse complement strand
CGGATACAGGGGAGAGGCGATAAACAACCTGATCGCCAGGATGCTGTGATACCATGCCTAGCAGAACCAGGAAATTGAGGGGCAGCAGGACCCACGGACGCGGCAAGAAGGCCGGAAGGGGCGCAGGTCTCACCGGAGGCCGCGGAATGGCGGGATTCAGTAAATCCAAGAAGATCCTGATGCTCAAGACCGACAGGAACTACTTCGGGCGCCACGGGTTCAAGAGACCCCAGTCCGTAGTGGATGCTGCCGAGAGCAAGGAGACCGTCAACGTTTCCGATCTCGAGGAGAGGATGGGAGAGTACGTAGAGAAGAAGTACGCCACGAAGAAAGGCGATGCGTATTCCCTTGACCTGTCCGCAGCGGGCATAAGCAAGCTTCTCGGCGCAGGGAACATAAACCTCAAGGTGAATGTGACCGTCGAAGAGGCATCCGCCAAGGCCCGCGAGAAGATCGAGGCCGCAGGCGGGTCCGTGATAGGTATCGAGAGTTCCGAAGAGGAATGAGCATAGACGCGATGGGGAGTCGAAATGTCTGAAACAAGGAGCAGCCTGTACAGGATAAAGCCTCTGTCAGACAGACTTCCCGCCGTGACCAGGCCGGAGGGTCATGTCCATTTCAGGACGAAGATGCTTTGGGTCGTAGCGATCCTGATCATCTACTTCGTCATGACGAACGTGTACATCTACGGCCTGGATCACGAGAGGACCCTGGACCTGTTCGCCCAATACAGGACGATCATGGCCGGGGCCTCAGGCTCCATATTACAGTTGGGCATAGCGCCGATAGTCACAGCCTCGATCATAATGCAACTGTTCGTAGGGGCAAAGATCATCAAGCTGGATCTTACGAACAGCGAGGACAAGGCGTGCTACCAGTCAGTTCTGAAGCTGCTTGTCATAGGTATGATACTGTTCGAAGCCATACCTCAGGTGTTCGGATACCTTGTGCCCTCTCAGTCATTCGTCGGCGCGTTCACCCAGAATGGCGCGAAGGCGCTGATCGTGCTGCAGCTTTGCCTGGGATCCTACATAGTGTTCCTGATGGACGAGGTCGTATCCAAATGGGGCATAGGGAGCGGAATATCTCTGTTCATAGCCGCAGGAGTGGCCGAGTCCCTGTTCACTGGCACATTGAATTGGAATCCCATAAGCGGGTCGGAAGCAATCAGCATGTCCAACCCTCCGGCTGGGACGATACCCAAGGCGATATACATAATATCGAACACAACCCCCGAGCAGATGGCTTCCTTCGGTTATGAGCAGATACTGCTGGCACCTCCCAATCCAATGATAGCTTTGGTGGGGACCATCCTGATATTCCTGCTGGTCGCATACTTGGAGTCCACACGCATAGAGCTGCCTCTGTCCCATGGCTCGGCCAGAGGTGCCAGGGGGCGCTATCCGATCAAACTGATATACGCGAGCAATATCCCGGTCATACTGATGTCGGCGTTGCTGGCAAACCTTAGCATGTTCGCTCTGCTGTTCTTCACCAACGATTTCCTAAGCGGAATCCCATTCTTGGGCAATAACAGTCTGATCGGGCATTTCGAACCGGGACAGACCAGTGCATCTGGGGGTTTGGCGTGGTATCTGTCCGCCCCAATGGGTCTTACTGAATGGCTTCTCCCGATAATCGACCCCGGGACCTACGGCAACGGCCATACGCCGCTTCTGAATCTGATGCGCGTGTTCACCTATATGTCGGTAATGGTACTGGGTTCCATACTGTTCGCAAAATTCTGGGTTGAGACCACCAATATGGGACCCAGGTCCGTGGCGTCACAGATCCAGAGGAGCGGGATGCAGATACCCGGATTCAGGCGTGACCCCCGTGTACTGGAGCGCGTGCTGGAAAGGTACATACCCGCAGTGACCGTTCTGTCCGGAGCCATAGTTGGACTTCTGGCCGCAGCCGCAGACCTCATAGGTACCACAGGAAACGCCAGCGGTACCGGTGTTCTGTTGGCGGTAGGCATACTCATCCACTTCTACGAGGCCATGGGCCGCGAGCAGATGATGGAGATGCACCCCGTGATGCGCGGGTTCTTCGGAGATGATTGAAAATGGCAACACAGAAACCCCCCGCAATGCCCGGTACTGATAACCTTCAGATGCCGAGCATGATGCCGTTGATGGTGATGATGTTCCTAATACTGGCACTCTACATGGTAGATGGCAGCAACAATGTTATAGGGCGCATCCTGAACTACGGCTTGTTCATACTTGATTTCAACGGGCAATATCCCGTGGCCACCCTTATGCTGGCCGGAGCGATCATGATCTTCCTCAGCACGCTCCTGAGGACCCTGGTGACAGACACCATATCCCAAGCGAAGAACCAGAACAAGATGTCCGCGTTCAACAAGGAGCTCAGGCAGGCACGCCTGGAGAACAATCTCTACAAGGTAAAGAAGCTCACAGAGATGCAGCAGTCTATGATGGCCGGGAACATGTCCTCCATGAACAAGACCATGAAGGTCATGCCGTACACTATGCTGATCATCATACCTATCTTCCTGTGGATAAGGTACTTCATCGCCGTTACCGCCAGTGAGGCAGGCACGCTCATAATCAACATCCCCTGGTCTGTGGCAGGCGTCAGCCTGTCTCATACCTTGTGGTTCATGCCATCATGGATCCTGGTATACACCCTTATATCGATCCCTCTGGGACAGATTATAGCCAGGGTCGTAAGGACATACCAGTTCAAGAAGAGGCTTCTAGAGCTGGACGAAGAGGAGAATGCAGAGGCAGCATGAGGATAACCATAAGCGGTCCGCCCGGATCGGGCAAGACTACCGCATGCAGGAATCTTTCTAAGGCACTGGGCCTCAAGGCCGTTGTCTTCGGAACTCTGTTCAGGGAGATGGCCAAGGAGAAAGGTCTCTCGCTTTCAGAGATGGGCGATCTTGCGGAAAGGGATCCATCCATAGACAGGGTGATAGATGAGCGCCTTCTGCAGATAGCCAGGGAAAATAAGGATATAATCCTCGAATCCCGCCTGTCGGCCCATATGCTATCCCGTAACGGGATCGAAGCCTTCAAGATATATCTGGACGCCAGCTCGGACATTCGTTGTGCGAGGGTCTGTAACCGGGAAGGGGAAACGCTGGCTGATGCAATTTCCGTCACGGAGAAGAGGCAGGCCTCCGAGGCGGCAAGGTACATGAAGTATTATGGCATCGATATAGGTGACATGAGCGTCTACGATCTCGTGATAAATACGGATTTCATGACACCGGAACAGGTTCTCGAGAAGATGCTGGATGCAATAGAGGGATGAAATTGCTGATCAAGGACCCGGATGCTCCCAAGGACCGATGGGGCAAGAGGCCGTCGGACCGGACAGTGGGCGAATTGCTCTCCGCAGGAGTCGTGGCTCTCGACAAGCCGGAAGGTCCCACATCCCATCAGGTCACAGCTTGGGCCAGGGACGCTATCAAAGTCATCAAGATCGGTCACGGCGGAACATTGGATCCACACGTGAGCGGTGTATTGCCACTCTGCCTGGGCAAATCTGTCAGGCTTACGGATCTTGTATTGTCCTCAGATAAGGAATACGTGTGCGCCATGTCCTTACACGGGGACAGGTCCGAGGAGAAGATCAGGGCCGTGACCTCAACCTTTGTGGGCAGGATATATCAGACTCCGCCTGTAAGGTCCTCGGTCAAAAGGCAGATGAGGATCAGGAATGTGTCCTCCATAGATATACTGGAGATAGACGGCAGGGAGATGCTGTTCAAAGTATCATGCGATGCTGGCACATACATAAGGACGCTTTGCGTCGATATCGGTGAGGCTCTGGGGTGCGGAGCCCATATGGTACAGCTGAGAAGGACCAGGTCAGGGTCGATGGGGGAGTGCAAAGCTGTCTCCCTGCAAGACCTTAGGGATGCTTACGTATTCTGGCAGCAACACGGGAGGGAGTCATGGCTGAGGTCCATTGTGATGCCGATCGAAGTTCTGGCAGAGCCTCTTCCCAAAGTCATAGTCAAGGCCACAGCGGTGGATGCACTGTGCCACGGCGCTGATCTGACCGTTCGCGGCATCCATATGCTCGATGAGGAAATAAGGCGAAATGCACTGGCCGCAGTGATGACGGCCAGAGGGGAGCTTGTGGCCATCGGCCGGATGCAGATGTCCACACCCAAGATAATGGCTTCAGATCAGGGTGTGGCGGTGAAGATAGATCGTGTCATAATGGATGCGGGTCACTATCCGAGAATGTGGAAATACGCCACGGACCTCGAGGACGAACAACCGTTATAACTTCGTAATCCCTTGTTCCGAAGGGAGGCCCATGCTGAGAAGGAAGAAGATGCTTCTGCAGGAGACGGAGCTGGAGCTCGGAAGGTTCGATCCAGAAGCAGATGGGATGTACCGGAATGTGGAAGCTTACCGCTTCGAGGTCAGATCCCGAAAGGGATTTTACGCTAGGATAGAAGCATCCTCACCAATAGATGTAGGTGTCATCGGTACCGACGGGTACAACCTCAAGTTCCAGCAGGGGGTCACGGATGTGTGCATAGGGCCTCTGCCGATAAAGGAGAAGGGCGAGATGGCGCTTGTCCTGGGCACCTATCCTGGTGACAGGTCGAATGTGAAGGTATCAGCCTGGATGGAATGATATGAAGGTCTTCAAAGGCGGCAGGTCGGTCGATCCGGTGCCTGATAACAGGCCGAGGAACCTGGACATACTGTCAGGTTATGATGCATTCCTGATGATAATCTTCGTTCTATCTGTCATCGTATGCATTGTCCTCTCTGTTCTGTTCCTGAACTTCTGGGATATGGGCTTCATAGATGTGGCGCCCCTGATATCGGCGCCCTTATTGGTGGTGGGTCTGATGGTCTACCTCAATTCCAAGGAAAGATACCTTCTCATAGTGATAGTTGCGGTCCTGGCCACGCTTTACTTCTTCTTCGATGTCAGCTTTGCCATACTTCTCATAATCGGGTTCGTCCTCGTCGGGTCCCCAGGTGTTGCGGCGATAGTATCGGTGCTGCAGAAGAAGATGTTCTACAGCGTGATTACTTCCGTGGAGTACATGAATGTGAAGGAGAAGCTGACGATCAAGGACAAGATCGTCGCATTCATGTTCAATATCCCCCACGACATGGATTCCAGGGGTCTGACCATGGATTACAACATGAAGCGTGCGTCCTTCCCCTGGAACGAGGTCATGGAAACGATATACATGGGCCTCATGGTGGGGACCTTCCTCTGGATATACATGTCGATGAACCCTGCCTTCAGAACGGCCACGGACACATCTGCGGCCCCGCTCTATACCTTCCTGTTGCTGCTGTATATGCCAATAGGGGTCATGCCCTGGTCGATATTCCGGTCGCTTAAGGTGCGTATAGAGACCAGATACAGAGATTTCATGCTCTATGACGGCGTTAAGGAGACATTGAAAAGGATGGCCGTACCGATACTTGCGGCTGTTGCCTTCATAGCTCTGGCAGTAAGCACCACCGGTATAAACTCCGTGCTGATGTTCATAGTCTTGTCTATAGTAGTGAACGTTTTCATAATCGTTCTGACATCCGTTGTCTACTACAGGTTCTTCGAGAGCAGGATCGTCGACGATATCGTATCCAAATGGAAGGTGTTCCGTCCTGTATCCCTGCTCATGAGGATAGATGATGAGTCCTCCGGGCTGAAGCAGGAGCTGCCCGGGACCCCTAAGAGGGACAAGAAGGACTACGGGGAATTGGAGTTCTCCGATTAGAACATCCCGTCGTTCGCTCTTCCCGGTTTAGACAGGGACTCTATGATCGGCATGAATATCTTCCCGGATCCGTAACCCTCTGTTCTGTTGGCGCCTATGAGCTCCGGTTCCTTGTCGCTGGTGAATACTATCTGGCACTTTTGATATCCTCCTGCCAGGGATATGAATGGGCGGTCCGTATCCTCTGCGATCCTGAGTATTTCGTCCGCAAGGAACTGCAGATCCTTCGGGTCTGTATCCTCAGGGAATTCCACATTGAAGGAGTGGAGGCCGTTCGTCCCGTTGAACAGATACAGGACCTCCCTGGGTTCCATGATCTCACGGAATCTTTCACCGTTCTCTCCTTCGGAGGCTATCTCTATGACGCGTCTTTTCCAGACGTCTGCGAATTCAACGTAAAGGGCGTCCTCGCCCAGAATCTTCCACATGTCCTCCGTATTATTCTTCTGCCATTATTAGTTATTCGCTGAGGCACTTCCAAGGAATGTTTAATAATGCCACAGCCTTGTGGTGACGAGCGAAAATGGCCGAGAGTTTCACAGTGACTCCCTGGGAGGTTACCGGGGACATAGACTACGAAGAGCTCCAGAGGAGGTTCGGCACCACGCCTATCGATGATGCTCTCCTCAAGAGGCTCGGAGGTTACGGCGACCTCCACATGATGCTGAGAAGAGGCATATTCTATTCACACAGGGATATGAACACTCTGCTCGATGAGTACGACAAAGGGAGCAGATTCGTTCTCTATACAGGCCGCGGCCCCTCAGGGAGCACCCATCTGGGTCATATCATGCCCTGGATCCTGAACAAATGGGTGCAGGATGTCTTTGATGTTCCGATGTATTTCCAGATGACCGACGATGAGAAGTTCCTCTTCAAGGACCTGACTCTCGGGGAGACGAGGAGCATGGCGTACGATAACGCCCTCGACTTCATCGCTCTCGGTTTCGATCCCGAGAAAACCAAAATAATCCTGGACACTGAGAACATAAAGACTCTCTATCCGATAGCTCTCAAGGTATCCAAGAAGGTCAATTTCTCAACGGCAAGAGCGGTTTTCGGCTTCGAGAACAGCACCAATATAGGCTCAATATTCTTCACCGCAGTACAATCGGCACCTGCATTCCTCGCCACTGAGCTGGAGGGCAAGCAGGTCCCGTGCCTCATACCCTGCGGCATAGATCAGGACCCGCACTTCAGAGTCAGCAGGGACGTGGCCCCCGGTCTCGGGTACCCAAAGCCCAGTATGCTGTACTGTAAGATGTTCCCCGGACTCGGGGGAGGGGACAAGATGTCCTCCTCGGATCCCAATGCGACGATATTCACCACTGACACGCCCAAGAAGGTCAAGTCCAAGATAGGACGCGCTTTCACCGGAGGGCGGGTCTCAGTCGATGAGCAGAGGAAGCTGGGTGGCAATCCGGAGGTCTGCGCCGTCTTCAAGTACAATTTCTATATGTTCGAGAGGGACGACCGTAAGGTGGAGGAGATGTCCGACAGGTGCAGGAGAGGCGAGATCCTCTGCGGCGAATGCAAGGCGGCCCTCACAGAGAAGATAAACGTATTCCTGGAAGGCCATCAGGCCAAGAGGGAGGAGGCCAAGGAGATAATAGGCTCCATGGCTTTCGAAGGATTCGAATGGTGAGCGCATGAATGTTATCGAAGGTCTCAGCTATAACGAGAAGAAGCTCCTGCTGGCACTTGAGGAATCAGGAGGAGTTTCATCTCCCGAGAAGATGATTGAATCGGGAAAGTTCGACCTCGAGGTGGAGGTCATGGGCGCCGCATCATGGCTTTCCAACAAGGGGCTGGCGATAATAACTGAGGATCAATCGAAGTTCTATGTTCTCGCAGATCCGGAAGTAGTGAGCAGAGGTCTTCCGGAGAGAAGGGCCCTGGCCGCCATAAAAGAGGCCGGAGGCAAGTTGTTGGTGGCCGATCTTGCAGCGGCACTGCCTGCCGGAGAGGACAAGATCGCCATAGGCTGGCTCAAGAGGAAGGGTCTGGCCATGATAAAGGATGGTGTCCTGTCTCTCACGGAGCAGGGCATAATCGCACTCAAAGGCGACATGCCGGACGAGGACCTGCTAAGGAAGTTGGCTGCCGGGCGCATCCCGGAAGGGGACGCGGACCCGAAGCTGGTCAAGGATCTCAAGGGTAGGCAGGGGATGATCTCCGAGGCTGTTGAGACCGATAGGACGATATCTCTCACTGACAGCGGCAGGGAAGCAATCGCATCAGGAATAGAGCTGAGAGAGGAGATAACCCAGGTAACCGACGTCATAATCCAGAGCGGCGCCTGGAGGAATGCCGAGTTCAGGAAGTACGATATAGGCACATTCGCACCTTCTGTGCATCCGGCCAAGAAGCATCCTCTTTCCAGGCTTGGTGATGAGATAAGGAGGATGTTCACCGATATGGGGTTCACAGAGATAGACGACGAGTACGTACAGCCCGCATTCTGGGACATGGATGTTCTCTTCGTCCCTCAGGACCATCCGGCCAGAGAGCTGCAGGATACGTTCTATCTCGAGAGACCGTCGAAGATATGTGTCGAAGATGAGGAACTTGTGAGAAAGGTCAGAGACATACACGAGCACGGCGGCGATACAGGATCCGCCGGTTGGGGCGGTGTGTGGTCTCGGGAAATGGCAGAACAGGCCATGCTCAGAACGCACACAACCGTCAACACGATATCCTATGTGGCTGCGCATCCGGATGCGCCTGCTAAAGCATTCTCCCTTTCACGAATATTCAGAAAGGAATCCATAGATTCCACGCACCTTCCGGAGTTCACTCAGATAGAGGGCATAATAATAGATGAGAACGGCAACTTTGATATGTTGGTTTCTGTCATAAAGGAATTCTATTCCAGACTTGGATTTGACCGGATCCGTATAAGGCCAGCTTATTTCCCGTACACCGAGCCATCCCTGGAGCTAGAGGTATTCTTCAATGGCAAATGGATGGAGCTGGGTGGAGCAGGGATATTCAGGCCGGAGGTCGTGGCGCCTTTCGGCGTGAAGCATCCTGTGCTCGCATGGGGATTCGGATTTGAAAGGCTGGCTATGCTGAAATGGGGCATAACCGACATACGTGGCCTTTACATATCCGACATAGACGATCTGAAGAACAGCAGGATATTCTAATTCAGTTTGAGCTCCTTCATCATCAGATCTATCTTCTTTTTCTCTCTGTCAGGGGCGGTAGCCCTGGCCTTCATCATCCGGACGACGGCCTGCTGAGAATTGTTCCTTTTGAGATCCAGTTTCGCCATTAATATGAAACGCTCTATGCTGGCACTTATGTCTCCAGAGGGGATCCTGACGTTCTCAAGCATCTTCTCCGATTCTTCGAATCGCCCCAGTCCGAACATTATCTTGGCGATTCGCAGATCGGCCGTCGCCAGGCCGTTCATCTCCCTCAGCAGATCCAATGCTCCGTCAGTGTCACCTTCCGCCATCTTAATGTCGGAGCCATAGGCTTTGGCCAGCGTCCCATCGTACTCTGCAAGCTTCTCGACCGTGTCCCCGGCATCATCAAGATCCCCCGAAGAAATGTCCGTCTCTATTCTCACGGAAAGAACATCGACTGCGAATTTGGCAGGCACATTGTCCAGCTTCACCATGGTATCGTGAAGGTCATCATTCGCCGTGGCGATCAGGTCGTATGCATTGGTGCTTATCAGCTTGCATGCTTCCCTTGTTCTTCCCGCTTCCACAAGATGATAGAGGCGTTCGTGGATCCTTTCGATATCTGATTCGAGTATATCCGCATCCCCCATCCAATAGTCGGCGGCATAACTGTGCCAGGTGGCCTTTGCAACGGAGTCTGCGGCTTTCATCATATTCGATCTCAGCCTCTCGTCGACCACTGTCAGACCGGAGACGTCTGCCGGTATGACAAGCTTTACGGACTTAGGCAGAATCGATACGGGAACGGGGACTCTGAAAGCACAGGCGCAGCCTAACGCATAAGAATCAACGGGATCGAGATTTTCGAGTATTATGTTCGCATCCTGTCTTTTGAGATCCAGGAGAGCATCGATATCTATGTTGTTGTCCTCCGCATAATCTCGTATCCTGGCGGACTCCGACATACCGAAAGGTGTGAGAAGATAGGATTTCCTTTTCACTTTGCCTCCTTTGATGTGAGTCTGTTTCTCTTCGACCTTCCCGCATTCTCTGAGCTTCTTCAGTTCTATGGATGCATGGGCCCGGGAGATCCTGATGGAAGTGGCAATTCCGTCCTGGGTAAGATCCCACGGTATGTTGTAGATCTCCGAGGAATCGGTCATTTTGAACTTATCCAAATGCATGATGATTCTTTGGCCTATGCTTAGGGTGACCATATTATCGCTTTTCAAAAATCTTAACGAGATATAAAGCCCTGCGATTACGTTAACGTTACATCCGTCAACGGATTAAATATGAGACTCCGATTCAGAACTGATGAGAACCCTATTGGTGTGCAGCGAGCCAGATGCGCCTTCCGTGAACATGAAGGCGGCTCTTCTGAGGAAAGAGGAGTGGGAGAGCGTGGGCTCGGATGACGGTGCATCCTATCTTATTTCCGACAGATTCATTCTGATGACGGTCCCGGAGTTGCACATATACGCGGAAAGCATAGATTCTGCCGCCCGCAGGTTCGTCGATTTCGACAGCATGGTGTTTTTGAGCAGGCACAGAGCATCCAGCGGAATGCCCACTCTGACTGTGCATCCCATAGGCAATTACAGGACAGCGGATTTCGGAGGAAGGGACGAGACCCTTTGCCCAGCATCGCCTCATATGATGTCGGCCGCCCTTAGGGCGATGCAGAGACTGAATGACACGGATGTGTACACTGTCTCATTCGAGGTCACCCATCACGGCCCGTTCACGGGGACGCCGACGTTCTTCATCGAGATCGGGAGCGACGAGGGGCGCTGGGGTGACCTTCACGCGGCGGATATATTGACCGATGCCATCCTGCAGGCGGAGAAAGACGAGTCCAACCTTGTGGCCATAGGCATCGGGGGAGGGCATTATGCCCCGCGCTTCTCAGAGGCAGCCCTTTCATACAAGATAGATTTCGGGCACATGATCCCGAAGTACCAGATCGATGCGGCCGATGACGATGGATTCTTGAGGATGCTGAGACAGGCTTCGGAGATGACGGGCACAAAGACCGCATACGTGCACAGAAAATCTATGAAGGGGTCGGAAGAGAGAAGAGTAAGATCCCTTATTGAATCAGAAGGGATGGAAATAGTATCCTCAAAGGACCTGGACCCCATCAGCTCCCGTTGACCCTTGTTCCTTTGATGGGCCTTCCAAGAATGGCATTCTCCAGTTCTTCGAGGTCCCGGCCGTTCACCATGTAGATGTCCCTGCAATCCTCCATGCACATGGAAACTCCCAGGGGATCGAAGACACAGGATTTGCAGGCGCTGTGGTCGTCGTAGACTATCTCTTTGAGTTGGCCGATGGTCATCTCGCCAAACCTCTTGGCGTCCGGATTCCCGCGGGGGTCCTCGGAGTATACGGCATCCACGTTGCTGGCATTGATGATGCGGTCCGCCCCCATTTCTCTGGCTATCATTGCGGCCACGGCATCGGTCGTGTGTCCCGGCTCTGTACCGCCCATAACTGCTACCGCGCCGCCTCCCGCCCTATCCGCACATTCCTTCGGGCTTGCGGCTATGCCTGCAGATGCATTGCCAAGGGCAATCGACAGAAGTCCTGCGTTCACGCGGGTTATGGCGATGCCGAGCTCATCAAGTTGGTACTCTGTGCCGCCCAGCGAACGTCCTATCCCTGCATAATAGCGGGCGATCCTCCCGCCGCCGCAGACGACCGCTATGTCAACTGTTTCGGCACACCTTCTCAGAACATCGGCCAGTGCGCGTATGTATTCGGAATCATCCTTCTCGGGTATTAAAACAGAACCGCCTACAGAAATGACAACCCTTTCCAACAGAACCACCAATATGTTTTATTAGGAAGGGGGCTTACTCATAAAAAACCATGGGTTGATCTAAAATGGAAGAGGTAGTCTCGGCAGAAAGAGCCAGATATGATTTCAAGAAGACGATGCAGGAAATAGTGGACATAAGGGGAAGAGGTACGGAGCTGATATCGCTCTATGTACCCTCCTCCAAGCAGGTCTTCGATGCAATGGCTTACCTCAGGGATGAGTATTCCCAGTCCTCCAACATAAAATCGAAGACGACGATGAAGAACGTCCAGAGCGCCATCGACTCGATAATGTCTCGCCTCAAGACGTACAAGACCATACCGCCGAACGGCATCGCCATCTTCTGTGGAGAGATACCCAGGGCTGGTGATCAGACGAGGATGGTCCAATTTGTGATCAATCCTCCTGAGGCGATAACCACCTTCCTTTACAGGTGCGATTCCCAGTTCTATCTCGATCCCCTCAAAGGAATGCTGCTGGACAAGAAATCTTACGGCCTAATAGTGATAGACAGGAATGAATGCACCATCGGCCTGCTAACAGGCAGCAGGATAGAGACACTGAAGCATTTCGATTCTCTTATAATGGGAAAGCACCGCCAGGGAGGTCAGTCCTCAGTAAGGTTCGAGAGGCTCATCGAGATAGCTGCCCATGAGTATTACAAAAAAGTATCGGATTCAGCTACGGACCTTTTCCTCAACAGACCCGGGATGGAAGGGATACTGATCGGAGGTCCCGGTTACACGAAGGATTACTTTTTCAGAGAGGGCTATCTGCATCATGAGCTGCAGAAGAAGGTCATAGACACATTTGACACAGGCTACACGGACGAGTATGGACTGAAGGAGCTGGTGGAGAACGCCAAGAGCGCCATACAGGACATGGGGCTCGTCAAGGAGAAGTCACTGGTCCAGAGGCTTTTCGGCGAAATCAGGAAGCAGGACGGCGGTTTGTCATCCTACGGCGAGGAAGAGGTCCGTTCTGCGCTCTCCATGGGTGCCGTTGACACTCTTTTGATCTCCGAAAGTCTTAATAAGAGGCGAATCGAGGTGGAGTGCCACAACGGCCACAGATATGAGGTCACGGTTCCTAACGGAAGGGACGAGAATATTGTGTGCAGGGAGTGCGGCGAAGGTGCCACGGTTCTCAAGAACGAGGATATAGTCGACGATTTCTTCGAGAAGGCCGAAGCCTTCAATACCCACGTCGATATAATTTCGGCTGATTCGGAGGAAGGGCAGATGCTGCTGACCGCCTTCGGCGGCATAGCGGCAATCCTCAGGTACAAGGTGGCATGATGTCCGTTCATGATGATTTCGAGGAAGAGGTAAGGAAGGCCACAGAGGCCGCCCTTGGGAGGATAGGCGCCGCAGGCGCGGAATACAGGATGGAGAGACCATCCGCAGGCAATGCCGACCTGGCAGTACCTTGCTTCCAGATGTCCAAATTCTTGAGAAAGGCACCAAATGCGATCGCCGAGGAGATGGCGGCGGCAATAGAGCCGTCCGGCATGATAGCCTCGGTTGATGCGCTGAACGGCTATCTCAATTTCACGATGGACTCCGATGTGCTGATGCGCAGGACCATCGACGAGATACTGGAATCCGATGAATGCTACGGGGGCCGCAGCAGCAACGGCATCAGGGTCAATGTGGAACACACCTCCACGAATCCGACAGGGCCGATACACGTCGGAAGAGCCAGGAACCCGATAATAGGGGACACGCTGGCAAGAGCCATGAGGCTCAGAGGCTACGACGTGACCACAGAGTATTATGTGAACGATGTGGGGAAGCAGGTCGTCATACTCACATGGGGCGTTAACAACATACCGTCTGAGGACGTCGAGAAAGCGGACAGGGAGAAAGCGGACCACGCATTGGTTGCATTCTATCGCGCAGCCAACAGGATGATGGAGTCGGATCCTGAGGTTCAGGAGAAGATAGCTGATCTCCTGAGGAGATTCGAGGCAGGGGATTCCAAAGTGATATCTGATGTCAGGGAGACCGCCCAGCGCATGCTCGACGGGCTGAAGGAGACTCTGGGGAGGATCAACGTCGAATTGGACCTGTACACCTGGGAATCCAGATTCATAGCGGACGGTACTGCCAAGAGCGTGGTGGAGCAGCTAACCGCATCGGATTATGCAGGTAAAGAGGATGATGGCGCATGCTATCTCGACCTGAAGGATTTCGGAATCCAGGGCAAGAACACGAAATTCACATTCACAAGGTCTGACGGTACAACGCTCTATACGACCAGGGATCTGGCTTACCATCTGGATAAGTTCAAGAGGGCGGACAGGGTCATAGATGTATTGGGGGAGGACCAGAAGCTGGGCAGCAAGCAGTTGTGCTCAGCCCTGGAGATTCTGGGGTGCGAGAGGAAGCCGGAGGCCCTATTCTATTCCTTTGTTTCGCTGCCTGAGGGAAAAATGTCCACCAGGAAAGGAGTGGTCGTCTATCTGGATGACCTGATAGACGAAGCTGTAACCCGGGCATACGAAGAGATCAGATCCCGGCGCACCGATCTAAGCGAGGAGAGGATGAGGGAGATCGCATCGACCATCGGCGTGGGTGCGATACGGTATAATATCGTAAGGGTCCAGCCGGAGAAGCAGCTGGTATTCAAGTGGGAAGACGCCCTCAACTTCGACGGCAATAGCGGTCCTTTCCTGCAGTACTCTCATACCAGAGCATGCAGCATGCTCAGGAAGGCAGGGGAATTCAAGGCATCGGCCAATTCATCGAAACTCACTGACGAGTATGAGATAGCTTTGATCAAGGTCCTATCCAGATTTGGCTCCGTAATAGAAGAGGCGGCAGAGGAGGGCAGGGTGCATATGATACCCGCATACGGCCATGAGGTGGCCTCAGCCTTCAACCAGTTCTATGCCTCTGTTCCTGTTCTGTCATCGGATGACGAAAGGGATGAGAGACTCACACTTGTGCTCTGCACAAGGATAGTTCTGCGCAATGTGCTAACATGCCTAGGCATGGGTGCTCCGGAGGAGATGTAGATGGAGATAAGGCCGCTTAAGCTGAGGGACTTGGAGAAAGTCAGGGACTTGGAGATCTCCTGCATAAGGGAGTATTTCTCGGAGATACTGGAGAACAAATGGGAGGACTTCCCTCAGGAGTGGAAGGATAACCTGGGATCCACAAGTAAGAAGGCATTCAAGACATATCTCTCGTCCGGTCTCAGCTTCGTGGCGGAGGAGGACGGGGAGGTTGTGGGCTTCGTATTCGCCCAGATGCTCCATAACGTCTATGATGCAGAGAATATGGTGTGGGTAGATAACATGGGCGTTCATTCATACTTCAGGAGATTGGGCATAGGGTACAAGCTTCTGAAGGCAGTGATGGACGAGGGGCATAAACAGGGTGCGAACATCGTGCACAGTGCGATACAGCCTCAGAATAAGCCGTCGATAATGCTGCACAAGAAACTGGGCTTCTTCATGGATCGCAGAGAGATCGCTCTCTTCGACATGAATGACTATAACAAGAAGAAGGCACCCTGAGGTCTCATCTCAATGGTGCCGTCGAAGGATGAGAATCCGACGCTGAAAGCTTTGACGACATCCTCCCTTTCAGGGATGTAGCCGAGTATCTCCTCAAGGGATATTGTGGCACTTCTTTTCTTCAGGGGTATCAGGACAGATTCCATGGTCTCCCGGTCATCTGCGACTATCAGTGTCCCGTGCTGAAGGACACTTCCCCTGAAACGTCTCTGAGCGCTGCCGGAGATCTTTCTGTTGTCAACAAGCACGTCGTTCACCGGTTTGTACTCACTACGTATATTCATATGTGCCAGAGCGTGAATTATGCAGTTGCAGATCTTCTTGAAGACATCCTCTCTCGCAGTACCGTCATCACTGAAGACCGCAACATACGTGATCTGGGTTCGATCGGAGAAGATGGCACTGCCACCGCTGGTCCTTCTCACTATTGCGATGCCGTTCCTCTGGGCGTAATCGAGATCCACGGATTCTTCTGCAACCGAAGATCTTCCCAAGGATACTGCCGGCCTTGTTCTGGAGTATACGCATACAACGTCAGGGATATCGCCTGAAGAATGGGACCTCAGCAGCAATTCATCGTTCCTGACGCTTTCCTCGGGCTCCAGATATCCAAGGTCAGAGAACAGCATGGCTCACTTACGCTTATCGCCTTTATCGTACTTCTGGCGTTTGGAGCTGCCGGAAGATGCGATCTCCTTCCTGGCCCTCTTCTCAGCCTCCATCTCGGTGAAGGTCTTAGCTGGCTGGGTCTTCTTGCCCGGAAGACCGCGCATCCTGAGATACACGACCACGGCGATCACAACAATTACGATTATTATGAGCAGGTAAGTGCTGCTGTCCTTCCATATCGAATGGGAAACCGATATGTTGTATCCTACAGATGTCACATCGGTCCCGTCGTCCATCTCTATCTGAAGGTATTTGTCGCCGGGGGAGCTGAAGGAGAACCTCAGTTCTTTGCTCGCTTTACCGGCCACCCCTCCTTCGGATGCAGGTACGATGACGTCAGCCGTTGCAAGAACCCTGTCCGGATATTCTTTGACAGTAACTGTGATGGTCTGTTCTGTTGCGCCGTCATTCAAAAGATTAACGATTATCCCTCCGGCGCTCATGTCATCAAAGGGTATGGACACGCTCACGGGCGGATCGCCGAATGTAACCTCCGCATCCGACCCTTCAGAAAGAGCCAGAGGTACGACCATCAAGGCCATCAGGGCGAAGAGGACAGAGATCTTCTTGAAATTCACAGACTACACCATCCTACGTGATTATTTCCTCGATGCGCTCCTGATCTATGGCCTTCCTGATCTCCATGGAAAGTCTCCTTCCGGTGCTCATCTCCTTGCGCCAGAGAGCATTGCCATAGGGGTGGCCCACGGCCATATGGACGTTGGTACCTCCGCCTATGCGCGGAGCTACGTCGTAAATATAGAAGTCAAGGTCCTTGTCCACGCAGGTCTGCAGGCAGAAGGGGCCGATCATGCCGGGGTTGTAATGCTTCTTGGTGGCCTCGACGTATTTCTCTGCCATCTCGAATGCCTTATCCAGAAGTGATTCCCTGAGAGTTGCCGAGTTGTGGCCGCAGACTGTGTACTCGGGCAGTATTCCGTCGTTCTCCAGCTCAACCTGCTGTTTTCCTGTTAGCCTGCAGAACCCGTCCAGGGAGCTCTCGAACCTCCAGTCAACGCCCAGAAGCTCTATCTTCTCACCTTTCTCTTCCAGCGGAGAGTAGAAGAAGTCCAGGTTGAAGACGGGACCTATGATGTACTGCTCCATTCTGGCACTCTTAACGAAGTCCGGCTCTATTACGCCCTGTTTGATAAGGTCCTCGGATTTCTCTACGAACTGGTCATAGCTCTGGGCGGTGAAGAATCCGCGTTCCAGTTTCTTGACCTTATGATGAACTTTGATTATCGTGAGGCCGTCTATGTCCTCGGGCCTTTCCACTTTCTTGGGGAAAGGCAGTCCCGCCTTTTCCAGGATCCAGTAGTAGTCCTTCTCGTCCCCCCTCTCTTCGGATCTGAGTAGATTCCTGCTCCCTACAAGAGGGACCTGGAAATCATTCTCCACCGCATCGATCCCGGAATAGGATACGAATGAGCGGTTCGGGATGAAGAGGACGTTGTTCTTTATGAGCTTCTCCTGAACCTCGGGCCTCATGATGTCCCCGAACTTGTTCAGAAGGACCGTCTCGTCGACGACTCCCCGTATAAGGTTGCCTTTGGCATCCCGCTGTGATCTGTAATATCTGGCGAAGGTATCCTCTCTGCCGTTCTGGCATACTGCGACCGTATGGAAGCCCTCGGATACGGCCCCATCGCACGTGTCCAATGCGGAATGCGAGGCGACAACCCCCACCTTGGCTTTCTTTAGGTCGTACCCATCGAGATTTGATAATATCTTTTCCCTGTCTATCATATGGGCGCTCCCCGTGATGCGAGTGTAATCTGTCAAAGCATAATAATCTTTCAGAGAAGAGTCAGACGTATCAGGGAGATGATGATGGATGCATTAACCACATCCATCGTGGAGGATGTGACGGGTATGCTCTGGTCATCCGGGTCCAGCCCGAATCTGACTGCGGCCGATGCGACATAGTAAGAGAGCAGATTTATCACGGTGGCCGACAGCATACCTGCGGTAAGCACAAGGAGCAGAACTTCATGGAAAGGCATCGTCTGCGGGGCCACGAGGAAAGCGGCCACGCCCACGTACGCAAATGTTATGATTCCCAGTACGTAGTTCACGGCGAAGTTGTTATACGTCTCAATAGGAGGATACTTCTTCACGCCCAGAGTACCCATGTGCATCATGGTGCTGAACCTGGATGTCAGTATACCAGACAGGGCGTTTCCCTGATTGAGGAATGCTGGCAGAAGCACCAACAATACAGGATAGGCCACAAGGTTCGCAGTCTGCGTCTCCACTATGGTCCCTGCCAATATGCCGATGAATATGCACACGGTCAGCACCGGGAGGGATTCCGTGATGATCCTCTTGGCCTCGTCCTTCTTCCTTCTTTTACTCTTGCGCATCAGAATGGTCGAGGTCATGATCAGTGTGAGAATCAGGAGTCCTGCCAGAGCAGCATAGATCGCTGCACTATCCATATTCAGGCACATCCATGCCGCCAGGAATATGGTGGGAACCGTGGCGACATCGCCTGCCGCTGCGATGAGCGGAGCGGTTATGTTGTCCACATCCCACTCCCGTTTGAATCCGACATAGGCTATGGCCATGTTTATGACGACTACCATGAGCCCGGCCAGCAACGCCCCCATCATAGAGATGAAAATGAACATGTAGATGTCTATCGGGGACTGGTCAGAGAAGAACGCCACGCCGATGATCCACCCCACTATGCCTACTACTATGGACGTGATCATGGTCAGGGCCATGGCCCCTTCCACGTTGGATCTCAGGACGGAACCCTTCTTGAAAGATATGCTGAAGATACCCAGATGCATGGCGGTACCGATTCGGCTGCCCATAGCACCGAAGACGTTCCCCCTCAGGCCGTTGGCAGAGTATATCAGGATCATCAGCCCGGGTATGATCATGAGATAATCGCTCATGCTGACCATGACCAGTCCTGCGAAAAGGTCGAAGGTGGCTGCGAACATGAGGGCTGTCAGGCTTAGTGAGAATACGGTACGGTTCCTAACGAAAAACCCGTTGGCAACCTTCTCCGAGCCCATAAATCAACACCTCAGGACATGTTCGTATCTATTGCGGTAAGGCACCTCAACTATATAGCGTAACCGTCAGAAGATGAACTTCACAGCAATAGTGCCAGCACAGAGTGTTTCTCATCTCCGGGATGCACCCTCTGGACGAAACGGTTAATATACACGGATTATTATAGGTTTCTTGAAAGGTATCCGCGGATGAACGACGAAGAACATTCTGATTCCAATCGAATGGAAGCGACGGTCAGGGAGCTCCTGACTGAGATGAAGGACGCATCCGAGACCATTGTGGATCTTGCTTACGCCTCCCTGATGTATAACAGCAAGGATATGGCGGAGAAGGTCGAGGAGATGGACCGCGACATAGATGATATGAAGTTCGCCATACGCACCAAGATCCTCTTGGCGGTAAGGACCAAGGAGGATGCGCGGGAGATGACAGGCGTATTGCAGGTCGCTTCAGCCGCGGATCGCATATCCGAGGCCGCAGGGGAGATAGTCAAGCTTTTGCATGTTCCCAAGGAAGAGAGGCCGTTCATCAATGAGATAATCAATGAATCAGACGAGAAGATAATGATGACCCGCATCTCCCCGAGATCGGACATGGCCGGCAACACCATAGATCAGTTGGCTGTGGAGGCCTCAACGGGCACCAAGATAATCGCCATGAAGAATCGTTACGGATGGATATACAATCCTGACGGGGATGTGAAGCTCAGGGCCGGAGACGACATAATCGTCAACGGATCCCTGGACGGCTTCAACAGGCTGAAGAAGTTCGCAAGCGGGGATCTCCCGTGGGAGTTCCCGGAAATGGAATTCGCGGAGGACTGACCATGGACAGGCTCGATTCTATGCTCTTGGAGCTCAAGGACACGTCCGAGTTCATGGTGGACCTGGCTTATTCCTCCCTTCTGTACAACAACCGGGACATAGCAGAGGAGGTCATCAACATGGAGGTTAAGATGGACGAGCTCGGCGACGAGATCCAGAAGAGCCTCCTGGATATGGCTAAGAAGAATCCGGATAGCGTCATGAAGGCCTTCGTTGCCTTCAGACTGCAGATAGCCATAGAGGATATAGCCAATGCGGCCGCGTCCATAGCCGATGTGGTGCTGCGCGGTTATGCCAGCAGCCCCGTCATTCACATGAGCATCAAGGAGTCCGAGTGGACAATTGAGAGGGCCACGGTATCGGAGACATCCGTTCTCAGAGACAAGACCTTAGGGGACATGAGGCTGTGGAGCCACTGCGGCATGTTCGTAATGGCCATAAAGCGCGGTGCACAATACATATTCAGGCCCGATAAGTGGACAGCCCTCAGAGAAGAGGACGTACTCATCGCTGTCGGCCCGGAGGAGAGCGCCGATTACTTCATAGCTCTGGCGGACGGCAGCAGAAAAGAGTTCTGAGATCCTTATGCCATAACGCAGATTAGCACGGTTCTGTTCACTATACGGGCATCTCGCAATCATTTGCAAAATGTTTTCGATAAGGAATGCTCTGAGGCAGAATGGAAGGAAGAAGTGGCCTCGGGTCAGATCTTGACCACAACCAAAAATTCCCGAAGGGACTGCGTAGAATTGTACCGCACCGTATAGCTCCATCTTCGAGTGAATTCTTTGAGCAGGAAAACATTAGCTTATCATTGCGCCTGAGTGCGATGTGGACGCAATCCCCATCTTGACGATCGGTTTGAAGACGCCAAACAGTCAAGGGGATTCCTCCGACATACACGAGCTTCCGAGCTCTACGAAACGCCTTGCAAAACCAGTCACCCCCTCTTCCCGAAGATAAGATCCTCGAGATTTTCGGGGAGGCGACTAACGGCGTTAATTTTTGGGTATGCCAGAGTGGATTTGGTAGCCTCGCGCAGATTCGAACTGCGGTCGCAGGATCCAGAGTCCCGCATGATTGACCACTACACTACGAGGCTATGGGGCCTGCCTAACACGCTACTGTTTTAATATTTTTCGTAGGTGCTAGCAGGCCGGGGGCCATCACTTCAGAGCTTTGGTGACTTTAGTGTATATGTACTCTATGTCCCCGATCCCCTCGATGGTGGCGAGTTTTCCTCTCTCACGGTAGTATTCTATGAGAGGGTATGTGTTATCACGGTATACCTTGAGCCTGTTGCGCACAGTCTTCTCAGTATCGTCATCCCTCTGGTAGAGCTTGCATCCGCATTTGTCGCAGATGCCCTCTTTCTTCGGTGCTTTGTTTATCAGGTGATAAACAGAATTGCAGTCCGGGCAGGAGCGTCTGTTGGTGAGCCTGCCGACGAGCTCCTCGTCGTCAACATCGAGATTTATCGCAGCATCGATGTCGATCTCCTTAGCCAGGGCGTCCGCCTGCTCCACGGTCCTGGGGAATCCGTCCAGTAAGAAGGTGCCCTTCAGCTCGCGTATCTTGTCCTTCATCATGCCTATGATGACATCGTTGGGGACCAGGGCGCCGGCGTCCATGTACTTCTTGGCCTCCCTCCCCAAGGGCGTATCGTTTCTGACGGCCTCTCTGAGCATGTCTCCCGTGGAGAGCCTCACGAAACCGAGTCTGTCGCCGAGAAGCTCGGCCTGCGTTCCCTTACCGCACCCCGGAGGTCCCAGGAGTATGATCTTCGTCTTCATGTTCACCGAGAGGATGCAGGCGATTTAAATTAGCTTCGAACAGTTTCGAGTGTTGCTACATATATTTTATTAACAATGTTCTCTATGGAATGTGAGGTGTGCCCAGTGGACAGCGCGATATGCAAGAGTATAGAGAAGGTCGTAGGCAAGGAAGGTTACTCGACCAGAACAGCGGACCTGTATACTTACGGGTTTGACGCATCGATTTACCACAAGACTCCCGACATGGTGGTCCAGCCTAGGACTACCGAGCAGGTATCAGAGATACTCAAGATAGCTAACGCTGCCAAGATCCCTGTTGTGCCCAGAGGTGCCGGTACGGGCCTGTGCGGCTCGGCGGTGCCCATAATGGGCGGCATAGTCATGGACATGAGCCGCATGAACAGGATCCTCAACGTCAGCGTTGCCGACCTGTGGGTGGAGGTGGAGGCCGGTTGCATATATGACGATCTAAACAAGGAGCTGTCCAAGCACGGTTTCTTCTTCCCGGTGGGACCCGGTTCCGCAGAAGCCTGTCTCATTGGCGGCATGGTTGCCAACAATGCCTCTGGAATGAGGGCGGTCAAGTACGGAGCCACCAGGGATTACGTTCTCGGTGTGACCTTCGTCAAGGCTGACGGGGAGATAGTACACGCCGGTACGAAGACGATAAAGGATTCCTCCGGATATCAGCTCGCCCGCCTCATGTGCGGCAGCGAAGGCACTCTTGCAGTGATCACAGAGGTCACGCTGAAGCTGGCTATGAAGCCCAAGACATCCGCCTACATCTTGGCTGCTTTTGACAATGTGCAGGATGCCGGTCGTTGTGTCTCAGCTCTGATAGCGAAGCCGCTGATACCCGCATCCTGTGAGCTCATGGACAGTGTTTCCATTGAAGCAGTCAACAAGGCCAGGGGCAATCCTCTGCCGGACTGCAATGCCCTCTGCATAATCGAGGTCGACGGAGACCCGGAGCCTGTCGAGAGGGACATGAAGACGGTAGAGGAGATAGCCAGGAGCGTAGGGGCCATAAGTGTGACTCCAACCAGGGACAAGAAGCTCATAGCCAGCTGGACTGCTGCGAGGAAGGCTGTGATGACCTCCCTCTCTGCCCTTAAGCCCGGGCACTCATCCGTATCTTTGGCGGATGACATGGCACTGCCCGTATCGAAGATACCGGATGCAGTCACCGCATACCAGGAGATCGCGAAGAAGTACAATGTTACAGTGGCCACCTACGGCCATGCTGCGGACGGCAACCTTCACACCAAGATGCTCCTGGACCCGACCAGCAAGGACGATTGGGACAGAGGCGTTGCCGCTGTGCATGAGATATTCGATGCCACCATAGCTCTAGACGGTACTGTGACGGGTGAGCACGGAGTAGGGATATCCAAGGCTCCTGACTTCATGAAGGAGAGGTCCACCGCGATAAAGACCATGAGGGAGATCAAGAGGGCAATGGACCCCAATAATATCCTGAATCCAGGCAAGATCGACCAGTGGGAGGGCACTATCCTGACCAACCTGAGGTACCCCTGCAAGGAGTACATGTGATCACATCAGGAATGCAAGTGCCAGCACTACGATGCCCCATCCGAACATGCCTATATAGGCACCCTTGTTCCATCTGAAGATCTTCGATCCGTCCAGAGGAGGCATCGGGAGCATGTTGAACAGTGCCAGGAACGCATTGAAGTAAGCCATCATGAATGCGACATCCGACAGGATCCCGCTGGTGAAGGGCACGAATACTACCGCACCGGTGGCCAGCAACAGGTTGGTCAAAGGTCCGGACATGCTTATCCTGCCGTTCATCTCTTCGGTTATCCTGCCATTTATGTACACGGCTCCCGGCGCAGCGAATAGGAATCCGAACAAGGACATGACAATGGCAAGCATAAGGCCTCCAGGATACATCCTGAATTCAGCCCATGCGCCGTACTTCTGCGCCGTGAATTTATGAGCAAGCTCGTGGAGCAGGAAACTGAACACGATCAGAACAGCCGATATGGCGAGGAGCAGCAGGAACATTCCCGGTCCGGTTCTGTACAGACCTGCGAGCCCGCCGCTGAGCACTATCGCCATGGCCACGGAAAGGAGGGCCACCGCACCGACGATCTCCCTGATCTCTGTACGACTGAACACGGGCTTCTTGAACCCGGGATTCACTGTAATAGGGTCGTCATATCCGCGCATATCCGGTTCTATAGCAGGCAACCCTTAAAAAATAGACGTTGTGTGAAAACAGGTATATCATCGGAGGTGATGTAGCGGCATGGACAGGACGAGCTTCGCTCACGGGAAGACATCCTTCGGATGGTGCGACAGATGCGGCACACTGGTTCTGGGTGCGGGATGCGGCTGCGGTTCCGCGGTTCGGATCTTTGAGATCAACAATCCGGGGGACATCAGGCCCTGCATGGGTGAAGGCGTGGACACGGTCCTTTCTATTTTCGAGAGGGAGTTCGGGACCTCAACCCCGCTCAAAGGGAAGGCCATCTTCCTGAATAAGGTCCCGGGAGAGGACAGAGCTGACGAGATCATAGCCCACGGTGCGGTTCTGGCACTTATGCGCTTTGACCTATCGACAAAGAGCTTCGAGTTGGATCTCAGACAGCCGGGTGCAGAGCTTTTCGCAGATTATGCGATTAAGAATGTGATTTCTTTCTCGGGGATGTCTGGGCATCTGAAGGGGAAGAGCATTCCCGGCGCTAATGTCCGGGATGTGAAAGGTGAGTTCGGAGCAGGGGCACCTCTCATATTGAAGAAGGGTGGCAAACTGGGCGCCGGGGTGGCACTTGTCTCGTCGAAGGAAATAGAAGCATCAGACAAAGCCGTGAAGATCAGGAGCATCGACTCCCCGCTGGGCATGCCGTTATCTCCAGACTCTGACAGGAAGAGATTCGTGGATGCCAACAAGCAGCACATCTTCAATATGGAATCCGTGGCGATAAATGAGATACGTTCATATCTGAAGAAGAGGGAGTTCCCGGTGACCGTATCATTCTCGGGAGGGAAGGATTCCCTTGCCGCCTACGGAATAGCGTCCAGAGCCGTCAGGGGGCTTGAGCTGATATTTGTTGATACAGGCATTGAATTCCCAGAAACAGTCAGATACGTTGAGGATTTCGCTCAGAAGAACAATTTGGCTCTTCACAAGGCACAGGCAGATGACGCCTTCTTCAAGAATGTGGATGCGTTCGGACCGCCTGCAAAGGATTTCAGATGGTGTTGCAAAACCTGCAAGCTTGGCCCGATAACCGAGCTTATAGCACGGGAATATCCCGATGGAACGATAACTGTCGAAGGAAACAGGATGTTGGAATCCTTCTCCCGTGCGGATACCAAATTCGTTTCCAAGAATCCATTCGTCCCCAATCAGATAACCCTGAATCCTGTAAGGGAGTGGAACGCCTCGGAGATATGGGGGTACATTTGGCTTAGGAAGCTGGAGTACAACCCGCTTTATGAAAGGGATTTCGAGAGGATAGGATGCTATCTTTGCGCTTCAAGCTTGGGAAGCGAATGGGAGAACGTTCGGAAGGTCCACGAGGACCTTTACGAAAGATGGAATGACCATCTCAGGGAGTACGCCGTCAAGAAGGGGCTGCCGCAGGAGTATGCGGATATGGGCTTCTGGCGTTGGAAGGTCCTGCCGCCGAAGATGGTGAAGCTGGCAGAGGATCTGGATCTTCGTACTGTGCCTAAAAAGGCAGATGGACCCACCATCAAGATGCTGAAAGGAGCCTCCTCCTGCGCTGCCGGAGGATTCTCAGTAGAGGCCATAGCTAAAATACCCAGATCCAGGGATTTCTCCTCCGTGGCGGAAGCCCTGAGGACGATAGGCGAGGTCAGATACTCAGACGAGTTCGAGATAGCTATGGTAAAAACAAAGGGCGCAACGGCGAAGCTCTTCGGGGGAGGCGAGATATCCGTGGTATCGAACACGCTGGAGGGTGCGGAGACGATGTTCGAGAGAGCGGCAAAAGCTCTTCTCAGAGCTCAGATGTGCACATCCTGCGGCATATGCGCGGAGAAATGTCCACGCAGGGCAATAATCATAAAGGACGGGCTTCGCATCGATCCGGAGAAATGCAACTCTTGCGGAATATGTGAGGGATCATGCATGGTTGTTCACTATTATGACAAGATGATGACCACGGACAGCAAACATGCCCGCACCTGATATCCGCGATCAGAGGTCCGACATCATACTTTCCGCGGATATCGGGAGGATTAAATACAGTACTGTCAATCGGAAACGATATGGACATGATGCTAGCCACCGCAGGGGTTCTGGCTATATTGCCTGCATTCCTGGTGCTTTATTTCTCGCTCAGGAAATACACATACCCTGCAGTGGAGGACCCCTTCTTCAGCGACCCCAAGATGTTCGGGCTTCTGGTCGTCGGGATGATAGAGGGCACAGTAATCTTCGTCGCATACACATATTTCGTTGGCCTATGGTCCTCTCTTCTGGTCGCTCTCCTCATAGGGGTCCTGACAGAAGTCGTGAAGCTGGTGACCCTGAATCTTAAGCGCTTCCACGGCCAGTCGGACACGGTATTCTATGGATTCTCCTTAGGGATTGGCACGGCGATAGCGATGGCAGGCGGCATGACATTCTATCTGAGTTCCATAGCATCTGCGGGGGGCGGCATAGATGCGGCCACCTGGTTCATCATAATAGTCTATGTGATGCAGCAGATCCTGCTTCATCCGGCAACCGGTGCCACTATAGGTGAGGGGGTCGCAAGGCTCAGGATAGGGGAGTTCCTGATCCAGGCGGTGATAATATCGGCAGTCTATCAGATCCTCATGACTCCTGCATGGGCCGCTGAAGGCGTGTGGATATATCTGTCGGCTTTGGTTGCCCTTGCCGGTGTTTTGTACTACTTCCTACGGGTGGTCCTCAGATATATGCCCCGCGTCGTGCAAGATGTATTAAAGATGCAGGGAGATAAGAGGCGCGTTCCGAGGTGACACTGTGGAGTCCAAAGGGAAATTCATACTTGGGGTCATCGTCCTAGTGCTTGGCTTCGCCATATTGACGGCGTGCTCGTCCCATGCCGTTCATGATGCGATTTGGAGCGCGATAAATGGCGGTTAAGCACGGTATCTTCCGGGCTCTGTTTCCGTTATAATGCATTCCGCAGAAAGGATTCTTATTATCTCCCTGCTCTTGCCGGGTGCGATCTCCTCCACGTCGGCCGCAGAGAATGAACCGAGTATCTTTGTCAGTTCTTCTGCCAGCATCATAAGTTTAATCTCTGGATCAGCACAGTGATCGAATTTATATGCCAAAGTGGAGATGGGATCGGCATCCCTTCTGACCTTCTTCTCTGATAAAGCGCCGGACAGGCCCATAAGGGCTTGTCGGACCTCATCCTGATCCTCACTCTGGAACTTAACGGCGGCTGTCTCGTTTTTTATCCCGGTGCCGCAATAGGGGCAGACCGATGTTTCCGCAGCCAGATCAATTATCCTGTTCATGCGGCATCCAGAGCACATGATCAGAGCGTACATGACTATCACTCATATTCCGTGAACACAAGAGCTGCAAGGCAGCATCCGTGCTCCCCGTCAGGGACGGTGCCGTCCTCCAGGATGTAGGATACTTCGTTCAGCTCTATGCCTCTTATGCGGGCCATTTCCCGCATCTTCCATTCCAGGTCCTTTCTCAGGGCGTTTCTGCACCCATGGAGGTGTCCTTCGGCGACGTAGCCTCCCTTGCCGTCCTTTCGGAATGCATATGCTATGCCTGCCGCGATCTGCTCCCCGCCCGACCCTCTCATCTGTGCCAGCACGCAATGGGTTACGGCACCCATGGGCATCTTCTCGGGTTCTGTTCTCACGGCCCCGATCGGTATAACCGAAGAGACTGCGACAAGGTTCTGCTCGCTTATGCCCGCTTCCATGAGCGCAACATCGAAAGCATTGAGGCTGGAGACTTTGCTGAAGGAAGATCCGGAGCATACGAAGAATTTCTTCGGTATCAGATGCATGGGAACCCCATGGATGACACGGATTTAACGCTTGCCGCCCTCATCTGTACAATACGCGGTCACCCATGGAGCTGGTGGTCTCAGGTATCTGCTGGCTGGCTATTCTTTTCTCCAGTTCGTCCGCTTCCTTGAAGAGAGGCGCAGTATCGATCTTGAGCTCAGGCAGCATCTTGGCCAGGAACTCCATTATCTTGGCCGCCCCCTTGGGATCTGGCACATCCGCCTTTGCGGATCCCAGCATGGCGATTACGTCAACGTTCCTTTCTGCGCCCTCCATGAGGAGGAGGGCGGTCATTCCACGTACCATGCCCTCTTCAAAAGATTCTATGCCATATTCGTTCATTTGGACTCTGGCACTGTCCGTGGACCCGGCTCCAAGAAGTATGTAGTTATCCTCTCCGAACAGAGGTATCCCGTCAAGGACAAGGACAGTCTTTATTCCATTGTCCTTGAGCCAGGTTATCAGAAGCTCGGAGACCTTGTAATTCATCCCGTCCTTGGGAACGAACTCGGACGTGATGACGACAATGTCGTCACATTCTTCCATACCGCCTTCAGCTTTGTCCTTCCTGCAGCCCGCATACATTCGTATCTGGGGCATTGGTTTGCTGTTCTGTATTATCGTGTATGGTGGGAACTCTTGGGAGGTTATGCCCGCTACCAGGTTGAGCTTCAGTTCCTTGGACATATAACTGGCAGCTATTGAGCTGACCAGTCCGAGGCTGGGGAATCCTATGATCGCCACGGATTTGCTGAGGTCTGTTTTATCGTCATAAACGTGGAGTTCGAGTTCGGACATGATTACTCGAATGCAGAACAACTCTTTTAACACATTCCGTCTTAACGCGGGATATGGCGAGAAAAGGTCTTGGGGTCGGAAGGACGTCCGGAGGTATACCGGTCATAGCGGAAAGCGTTCCGGGCGCTGGTTCGTCCGGATACATGGTGGCGGTAGCCACCGGCTCCAGGGACGAGACGCCCGATATGTATGGGATATCCCACCTGCTCGAGCATGTTGTTTTCAGAGAAACGGCCAACAGGACATCCTTCCAGATGTCCAAGGAGATAGAGGGGGCCGGAGGGGCCATGAATGCCATGACCGGCAGGGAGGCCACTGCATACTATGCGATATCTCTGAAAGAGACAGCCGACAGAGCCAAGGATCTTGTGGCAGACATAGTCCGTAATCCTCTGATAAAAGACAGCCATGTGGAGATGGAGAAGAAGATAGTTCTCCAGGAAATCAACATGGTGGAGAACAACCCGGACTCTTACATACACGACATATTCGCCGGCTCTGTTTGGAAGGGACACCAATTGGCAAACGAGGAAGGCGGTAATCCCGAGTCGGTCTCTGCTATGACCTTTGAAGATCTGAGAAGGTACTATGACGAGAAGTACGGCATACCTAATATGGCCGTGGTAGCAAGTGGATCAGTGGATCTGGATGATGTGGTCTCCTGGGCAGAGGAGAATTTCGATGGCATGTCCGGGAATAGGAATAGGCGTGAGAGGCCCGGTAAGCCCAGCGGAAATCTCGCAGTGCGTGAATGGCATGGTGATCACAGTTATGCAGGGATGGGATTCAGAGGGCACGCCGCCGATCATCCGGACAAGGACGCGATACGTCTGCTGTGGGTGATCCTGGGATCTGGAACATCCTCAAGGCTTTTCCAGAAGGTAAGAGAGGAGAAGGCTCTGGTGTACTCTGTGTACAGCAGTGTGGGTCAGCACTCGGACTCTTCCTCTGCAGGAGCTTTCTTTTCCTGTACGGAGAGGAATCTGGCTGAAACCCTGGACTCCGTGGCCTCTGTTTTCCGCGAGATAAGATCGGACGGTCTCGAGGAAGGGGAGCTGCGTCGTGCCAAGAATCTGGTGAAAGGTGCGAACATAAGATCCTATGAATCCACCACAGATAGGATGGGCAAGATTATGAAGGACATCCTCCTCACAGGTGAAGCCAAGACGATGGAACAGAGACTGAATGCTCTGGAGGGTGTTACCGAGGAGGACGTCATCAGAGTGGCCGGGGAGATGCTATCTCCGGACATGTTGAATATAGCGCTCTACACATGCGACACAGAATCAGCGGGACGTATAGATCCGAGTCATTTCGATTTCTGATATTCCGAGATCAGATGCAGGACTGCATTGACGGCGCTCTGTACGGCCGCTTCCACAGAGGGTGACATGGTCTCAGACATGGTCTGTATGTCCTCCACCTCTATGGCTACGAACCTTACGCTGTCTGGCATTGTCTCAGGATGGAGGCCCCTCCCTATTTTTATCGCCGTGGCAAGATTGACGTCATGGGCCGGAACATCGGCGATTGTGGATTCGAAATCCTCTGGATCGAATATTATGACGGAGCCCGGTCCGTAATCTTGGGTCATTATCGCGTCCACGATGATGGCCATTTTGTATCCTGAGATCACAGGGAGGATGTCAAGGCCTCCTATGGCCTCTTGTTGCGAATCCACGTTATCCAGGTGCATATCTCCGATGGTCTCGGAAACTCTCAGCCCTACGGCGTCGTCCTTCATTATGGGGCTGCCCAATCCTACTATCAGGATCTCATTGGATCTTGAAATGCTCATAACCGCATACCATCCTGCTTTTTCTTCTTTTGATTATCACACCCAATATCATGAGGAACAGAGTGGGTGCCATGGCCATGAATGCGACCACTCCGAATCCGTTTATCACGGCCTCAATGCCTGAGTACTTGGCGCTTGATATGCTGGTGTACAGTGCCATAGTCACAGCCACGGCTATGGGCCCTGTGGCCACACCTCCAGAGTCGAAGGCTATGCCGATTATATCCTTGTCGCTGTAGAACATCAGAATGAGTATGGCTATATACCCGGGAACCACGAATATAAGAATTGACAGGTCGAAGGATATCTTCACCATGGCGAGAGCCACGAAGCCTCCCACGGCGACGGATATGATGAGGCGTATCTTATCTTTCCGTATGGCTCCGTTGGAAGCTCTGTTGACCTGATCCCCTAGAATGCTGACCGCAGGCTCGGCGAAAACGATGAGGAATCCCAGCACGAGGCCTATGAGGACCATCCATATCGGATGCAGATCCAAGAGAGCGGCACCGGATTCAGAGACCACAGGTATGAATGCGCAGTATACTCCGAACAGGAACAATATCAGGCCTATCCCGGTGTACGTGAGCCCTACGGTCATGGATTTGACCGCATCCCAGGTATAGGTCAGGAATTTTCGTTGGAAGATTATGAAGAATATTGTGAGGGGGACAAGGGCGGCCAGGATATTCTTGGAAACGGTCATGAGCTCGTTGAATACATATTCTGTGTTGACAATTATCGCTCCTCCGCTACCGCTCCCTACACCTCCTCCATCCGTGCTCAGCCCTATAAGAAGAAGTGCCAGTACCGGGCCCATGGCGGCAAGACCGACCATGCCGAAGCTGTCCATTTCTGATCTTCCGGGCGTCCCCAGGCATATGCCGAGGCTGAGAGCCAATAGTACGGGGACCATCATCGGGCCGGTGGCCACTCCGCCGGAGTCGAAAGCTATGCCGCGGAAGGCCTCAGGAGCTATGAATGCTACGATTATTATGGCCCCCCAGCCCAGGAGGAATATGTATCTCAGGGAGAGATCGTAAACGATCTTGATGGCTGCAATTAGCAGTACGAACGCTATGCCTGCGGATATTCCGTATACGATCGTATTGCTGTTCACAGACGGGTATATGTCCATGACTTGCTGGCCAAAAATAGAGACGTTAGGCTCTGCAACCGTCACGAGGAACGAGATCGCGAAGATGACCAATATCATGAACAGTCTGGATTTCCTTTTCGGTATCTCAGACCCTATGGCATTGCCGACAGGGTTGACACCTACATCGACTCCGTGCAGGAAGAAAGTGAGCCCGGCAAGGACGAAGGCCGAAAATGCCCAGAAAAGCATGTAATCAGTGTACGTGCTCTTTGTGAGGAACACCTGCATCAAGAAAACGACAATGATGACCGGCATAGTAGAGGTAAATACCTCTTTGAATTTGTCCCTAAGAGCTCCCATTTATTCCCGTATGGCACACATCATTTAATAAAATGACGTGGCCTACGATAATAAAAGGTTTTACCTATTAAGGTCATACTGTCGTTATGGAAGTGAAGGCCAGCATCCATCTGTCCGTCAACGGGCGAAATATGACTGCCAGGCAGATAGAGATCCTGGGCGAGGTGAAGAGGACCGGAAGCAAGACGGCGGCCGCCAATAAACTCGGTATCTCGGTGCCCGTGGTGCACAGGTACTTAGAGGGGCTGGAGAAGACATTGGATTCCAAGCTCATATCCTCCACCCCCACGGGAACGAAGCTCACCGAGGAAGGCCTGAGGATACTGGAAGTGGCGGAATTCCTCCTGCTCAGATGCAGATTGGACAGGCCCTTCACGGTGTCATGCTCTCCGGTTACGGAGGACCTGTTGATGTCGGTGCTCTCATCGGTGAAGATCAAGGCGAACCTTGTGATATCGGATGATTCCAGCAACCTCCGGGCACTCAAAGAAGGGCTTACAGACATAATCATCCTGGATGATCCCGAGTTTCTCTTCACCGCCGAAGAGTTCGAATGGGCGGAGATAGGGAATATGGACATGGTCCACGTGGACAAAGGCCCGTCATACATAAGGTACAAGTACGGTGCCCAGAGGATAGCATACGCCTATCTGGACACCACGGGAGAAAAATACTCGGTGGATGCGGAGACATACCTGCTATCAGACCTCATATCCTCCGGAAAGAGCTTCTTCGTGGATGAGATGCTCCTGATACGCAAAGGCATCAGGATCAAGAGCGATACGGATAAGAGGCTGTTGAGGCACACCATAAACGCGGTGTACCGCAGGGATACTCCCCAGATCGCGAAATTACTGCGGGCGATACAGAGCAAACAAGTCCAATGATGGTATTACCTATAAAGACAATACAATATTCTGGTAGACATCTCAGATTAAATACAATGACTTGAGTTCAGTCTCCCAGGTAATAACAATGGCATCCCCAAATACCGAATTTATGGATGAGGTCGCTGCCTACGGCGGTGGCGACGTCAAAATGTGCTTCCAGTGCGGTACATGCACTGCGAGCTGCCCGTCCGGGAAGCTGACCTCCTACAGAACGAGGAAGCTCATGAGGATGGCCCAGCTCGGGCTGAAAGACGAAGCCATCAGCGGTGAGGACCTCTGGCAGTGCACGACCTGCTACGCATGCCAGGAGAGGTGCCCCCGCGGCGTTCCGATAGTGGATATCGTGATCGCTCTGAGGAACATAGCGGTTGCAGAAGGCCACATGTATGAGGCCCACAAGAAGACCGCGGACGCCCTTGCCAAGTACGGCCACGCAGTGTCCGTCAACGACAGCGTCAAGAAGATGAGGACAGACCTCGGGCTTCCTGAGATACCCCCCACGGTATTGGCGAACC
>JAQVOB010000037.1:0-9256 GCA_028702835.1 Candidatus Methanomethylophilaceae archaeon | reverse complement strand
AAGGAAGGCTAGTTCCTCCTCCTCCAAGCCGACGTCCCTGAGCATGAAGGCCCTGAGCCCCTGGTCGTTCTTCAGCGTGACTCTTAGGGACGGTAGTACATCCGAGGATATGCGCGCCTTGGATGTGTGCAGATACCCGCCCAGCTTCTCGGATATGGAGTTCTTCATGTTCCTGACGCTCTTGCTCCGGGACATCTTCATCAGATACGCGGGGAATCTGAATCTTGATCTGTTGGCGGGGCTGGTGCGCCTGGCATCTGATACACCTGCGGTCATCATATCCGTGGCGTAGGACCAGAATCCGTAGTACTGGCGCCTGTTCACCCTCCCGAGATAGATATCCGCCTTGGAGAGCCTCTCGCATCCCCTTACAAGATCTCCCGTGTCGGTGTACTCGTAAGGCAGGTTCTCCTCCACCCAAAGCAGTATGAAACCGGGCTCCTCATCAATATCGAAGGATGCTTTCCTTGCGGCCATCGGGTCCCCCTTCCTGAACACGGCATACATCAGATCGTACATGTCCTTCCTTGCCGTCCGCTCAGACAGGTTCCCCATGTCTGCAACGTTCAGGACCTCCTTTCCGGCAGCAACCGACTGCAGATCCCTTACGGCAGCCCTCATATCTCCGCCGGCGTTCTCCGCGATCGCCCTGAGAACAAGATCATCGGTTCTCACGCCCTCGCTTTCCGTGATCGCCCTGAGGGTCTTTGCAATAGTGGATGCTGACGGTTTCTGGAACTTGATCTGCAAGGTATCATTTTTCACAGCGGAGGATTTCCTGCTCAGGTCGTAGAAATCATTGACGATTAGCATAACGGGCTGCTTCGTCTCCTTTATGAGCTCGGATATCGCCGGTATCCCTCCCCTGTCGGCATTTCCGAACAGATTGTCCGCCTCATCGAGGACTATGAGCTTCATGCCCCCGGTCTTCGCATCCAGGTAGTCCCCCGCATCGTTGAATGTGTTGGAGAGCGAACCTTTCAGTGCAACGGAGCGTATGGCTCCTCCTGTGCGCTGATCGGAGGCATTCATCTCCACAAGTCCCCATCTCATCTCTGAAGCGAGCGCGAGGGCCAAAGTGGTCTTGCCCACACCGGGCGGCCCCATAAGGACAGCCGCTTTCTTCTTGGGCGTCCCGTTGCTCCAGTCCTTCGCCCATTCAAGAAGGTCGGACACCGCCTTCGGATTGCCGACAACACCTCTGACCGTGCTCGGTCTGTACTTCTCGGTCCAATCCTCCGTCATTCTCTCACCATCTCCCGATGCGCATTAAACCTTTTGCCGAAGACTTCTGGAGATCAGCAGATCCAGGAATTGGACAGTGTATATCACCACCGAGGCAACGGCCAGCCACTTCTGATACTCAGAATTGTCCATGTATACCCCGGTCAGATACAGCAGCGCCATGCCACTGAGGGCCAAAGCCAATCCCCTGACCCATCTTCCGAGGAATATGTGCCCCAAACCGAGTATATTGAACATGCCCGGGACCACGGCAAGGATCAGCGCTATGAAGTACCGTTTGTCCTCTGCCGAATTGTATACGGCTACAGTACGGGCGCAGTTGTCACAATAAGGGGCTCCCTTCGCAAGAACTGATCCGCACCTCTCACAGACCGGGTACTCATATCCGTCCGCCTTCAGGGCGCCGCATCTGGTGCAGAATTCGATGTCACCGTACTCCATACGGCCGCACTCAGAGCATGTCCACGGCATCAGATCACCCCTTCAGTCTCATCCTGTACACCCCTCCGGACACAGATACCTCGATGTCCTCGTCGAAGAGGCGGGAGAGATTTCCGGAAGTGAGAACCCGATCCTTCGGGCCATCGGCTATCTTACTCCCTTCCTTGAGCATTATCACTCTTTTCACCCCCAAAGGTATGTCCTCCAGTTCATGGGTTATCATCATCACGTTTATCCCGGACGGGATCATTATGTCGAACATCCTTCTGAAACGATCCTTCATGACCACATCCAATCCTGTCATCGGCTCGTCCAGGACAAGCATCCTCGGTTTAGGGGCCAATGCCCTGGCGATCAGGGCCCTCCTCATCTCTCCCAGAGATACGACTCCCACGGAAGCTTCGAGCATATTCTCCAACCCCATGGTCCTGGCCGCGTCCAGCACCCCGGACGCCATGGATTCCGTGACCTTGTGGTTCCTGAAGATCCCCATGCTGCCGAAGTAACCTGACAGCATCACCTCATAGAGCGGCGTATCCGATGGGAATCTGCTCTGCAGATCCATGGAAACTATGCCCATGCTCTTCCTAAGCTCCTCCAGACTCCAATTCTCCATCCCGAATATTCGAATTGAAGCAGGGTTATCCTCATCATAGTATGGGAGCACCTCCCCGCGGATGAGTTTGATGAGAGTTGTCTTCCCGGAGCCGTTCGGCCCTATAACGGCCACATTCTCGTCCGCCTCAACATCCAGATCGATCGAATCGAGAATTCTCCTGCCATCCTTCACAACGGAAACTTTGCGCATCTCCAGGGCTTTCAGCATATTCACCGTGCCGCGTTCATTGCTCTAGTATCTATTAGGTCTTGCGCTCTGTGGCAAAAGATGGTATAATCTATTTATCCACAACACTGATTCCGGGTCATGTCCATTATTCTGGCGTATGACGGCAGGTCCGCAGCGCAGAGAGCCCTGGATTTCGCGATAAACTACGCCGAGATGTCAGGATTGCCGCTTTACATCTATTCTTCCATAGTCTCACGTGATGTGATAGAGCGGGAGGACGAGTTCGCCGAGGTCAAGAAATACATGGGAGAGGCGGAAGCGAAGGCAAAGGATGCGGGCATAGAGGTTCACTCGGTCATAGAGCCGGGACCCGCTGCCGAGAATATACTGGCCGCGGCCTCCAGATTCGGTTGCGACATCATCGTTGTGGGCAGGTCGGACAAGACGATAATCGACAGAGCCGTTCTTGGAAGCGTGTCACAGCATGTGGTGAACCACGCCAAATGTAACGTGGTCCTCGTTCACTGATCCCGGCCGAAGGCCTTCAGTATCGCCAGCAAGACCCTCTCGGGAGGCGGCGGGCAGCCCGGTATGAACAGATCTACGGCCATTGTGTCCTTGATCCCTTTACCGAGGACGTCGCCTTCTACGAATATACCGCCGGATATCGCGCATGTTCCCATGGCCACCACGGCCTTGGGGGCAGGCGTGGCCTCGAAGGTCTCCAACGCAGCCCTGCTCATATTGTTGGTCATAGGGCCCGTAACAAGAAGCATGTCCGCATGCCTGGGAGATGCGACTATCTTGATGCCGAATCTCCCCATGTCGTAGTATGGGTTGGACATGCAGTTCACCTCTACCTCACAAGCATTGCAGGAGCCCGTATCCAACTCCCTTATTGCCATCGAAGGGCCTAGTACCTTCACTTTTTCCGCATCCACCGTCCGTTCGGATTCCTTGGGAGGCTTCGACCCGCTGAATACAAGATCTTCACGGCTGAGCGCATACAAAGGTGCGGGAACCTTCACTATCGAAGATCTGGGACAGGAATCAGCGCAATCCATGCAGAATATGCATTTCCCGAGATCTATCGTCCACCCGTCTGACAAAGATATGGCACGGGTGGGGCATATGCCGGCACATTCACCGCAGCTGTCGCATTCCCCGCTTATGAAGGGCATCATCAGAGATCGGGATCCCATCAGCTCCAGGGATTCTGCAGGACGCTTTGACGACACCAGATTCGACAGGCTCTTCCTTATCACATCATCACCTCACACATCGTTCCCGCTGTAGGACAGCCCGAAGCTCTTGTTTATCAATGGGAAATCTGGGACTATATTGTTCATTACCGCCGTCTCCATGGCCGGCCAGTTGACGAAGGACGGGTCGCGGATATTGTATCTCCATATCTCCCCGTCCCTTATGTCGGCACTGTGCACCAGCTCACCTCTGGGAGATTCAACTATGCCGCAGGAGAACCCGTCCGGGGTCTCGAAATCAGTTCTGATCTCTCCCTCGCTCATATTGTTTATGCACTGAAGTATGAGGCTGACGGACTCGGTTATCTCGTTCACCCTGACCGCGCCCCTGGACATGACATCGCCGTTCTTCCTGCATACAAGATTGAAGGACAGGTCGCCATAAGCATCGTAAGGAATCTCAGACCTGATGTCGGATATTACCCCGCTGGCTCTTGCTATAACACCCACCGTCCCATATTTAAGGGCGCTCTCTTTGCTCAATACGCCGGTGGTCTCCAGGCGGTCCACCTCCGAGGGGGTTTTCCTGATGTAGCTTTCCAGCTTCTTCGCCCCGAATCCTGCCCTCATAACGGCGCTCTCCAGTTTCGACAGGTCCTCTCCCGTAAGGTCCTTCCTGACCCCTCCGGGAATGATGTTGCCCATCAATAGCCTACTGCCGAATATCTCGCGGTTGACTCTCAGGAGATCCTCCCGGACCTCTGAACCGTATGAGGCCGCCACAGAAAGAGCTGTATCGGTGCACAATCCGGCAACAACATCCAGGTGATTGTGCATCCTCTCCATCTCCGAGAGGATGACCCTTATACGGCGCGCCCTCTCCGGTATATCCGCATTCCCTTCCATGATGTGAGCGCAGGCAAGAGCATGAGCGACGGCGTTGTCTCCGGATATCCTCTCTGCAAGATGGATACGATTACGTGAGACAGGGCCCTCCATCAGCTTCTCGATGCCTTTGTGAGTGTATCCCAAATGGATGCTGAGGTGGATTATGGGCTCCCCTGCCGCGCTGAATCTGAAATGCCCCGGTTCTATGACTCCCGCATGCACAGGGCCAACGGGTATCTCGAAGACTCCGGTCCCCCTTATGGGATTATTGGGTATGGGGATCCTTATCTCATCGCTAATGCTGTAGGACACCTTCTGAAGTGGGTGGCCATCCCCCTTCCTCCAGTATATCGCCGGTACCAAATTTCCGTGGCCTTCCGGATGGATATCATTCATCTCATAGATGGCCCTCTCGAATAGAGAGGCGGCCGGGATCTGAGCGGTAACAGCAGGATATGAATCGATGACGTCAGAGGTTATCCTCATGACCTCTCTGCCCCTGCGGAGCACGACATTGAGCGTCGCTCCCGGAGAAGATTCGGAGGCGAACATGGACATTATCTTCCATCCGTCATCACAATGGGTCTTCACATACTGTGCCAACAGGACCGGGTCGCAGGATGTCGAATCCGTTATGATCATGGCATTCCTCCCGAGAGTATAGCCACTATGCTGTGGAAAACGTTCTCCACGGACTCGGGCATAAAGAGTCCGAAGAATATCGCACCCATCAACAGAATGAATATGGACAGCGCACGTGTGATCGACCCATACTCTGACACTTCCTTACCTGTGCTTCCCGAGAGCATCGGGAATATGCTTTTCGTCAGTCCTGCGAATATTACGACAAGCAGCAGCGCAAGCGCACCGGCCAACAGATACATGCCTGAGCTTATGGCTCCGAATATTATGATCAGCTCCCCCATGAAGAGGGGGAAGGGAGGGGCCCCGGCCACAGCCAACGCCCCAGCGGTGCTGGAGAATCCCGTGAATCTCATCTTTCCCGATACGCCTCTTATCTCGGACATCGTTCTGGTCCCGTAGGCCTGGGTTATATTTCCGGAACAGAAGAACATCAGAGGCTTGCTTATCGAATGTGCCAGTATTAAGAATGCCGCGCCGAAAAGCGCGGTGGACGATCCTATCCCCAGGGCTATGGCGATCAATCCCATGTTCTCTACGCTGGAATATGCCAGCATCCTCTTGATGTCCTTGGATATCAGTATGAAGGCGGCGGCAACTATAACGGAAAGGAGACCGAACAACAGTAGCATGGTCTTTGCGAACCCCGGGTTCACGATTTCCGATACGATGTAGAATCTCATTATTCCGTACATCGCGCAATTCAGCAGCACACCCGACATCAGACCGCTGACGGGACTCGGTGCCTGGCTGTGGGCATCCGGCAGCCAGAAGTGCATAGGCGCCAGACCTACCTTGGTACCGAGGCCTATTATGAAGAATATGGCCGCGAACTTCATGAACACGGGGTTCAGATTGACGGCATTGACAACGAGAGACGGCCACTCCAGAGAGGCGTCGCCGGGTATGACTCCGGATGATGCGGCATAGAGCATTGCTATCCCGAAAAGTGCCAGCGTTATACCCACGGAGCAGAGCATGATGTACTTCCATGCAGCCTCCGTGGCATGCTCGTCCTTGTAGAGGCCCACCAGGAATGCGGATATCAGGGTCGTGGCACCGATGCCTATCCACGTCAGAGCCGCGGACCTCACCGCAAATGTCAGCAGCATGGTTGAGATGAACACCAGCAGCGTGAAGTAGAACCTCCTGAGCTCCCTGGAGCTCAGCCTGTGCTCATCCCTCTCCACAGCCAGATAATCTCTGGAATAGAGAACGGCCAAGAAGGATATGACGGCGGTTATCATCAGGAAGAACGCGGACAGCTCGTCCACGTACCATATCCATGTGTCCACAATCTCACCTCTGAGGGGAGGCAGACAGCAATAAACCGCCACCGCAGCGGATGCCAGCGCCCCGACCGTGGCTATTCTGAACAGATTCTTGTTCCCCAGAGGGATCAGGCACAGCAGCCCTGCGATTATGGGAATCAGGATCATGACTGTGACGATCATTCTTCCCTGAGCCTCCTCAGCAATGTGTCATCAACCGAATCGAACGACTTGTTTATCCTGAACGCGAATATGCCGATGATTATCACGGCCATCAGAACATCGAAGAATGCCCCCAGCTCAACTATGAACGGCATCCCGTTGGAAAGGGCTATGGCGCCTAGGAATAGGCCGTTCTCTGCCATGAGCAGTCCGATGACCTCGCTGACTGCTTTGCTGCGGGTCGCCATCATCATTATGCCTATCAGCATTATCGAGAATGACAGAACGAGCGTGTTCCTCTCTGCGGTCGCAAGCGTTGCCACCAGAGGCTCCGATACATAATATGAGAACATTATAAGGGCCGCGGACATCAGCATGGACCCGGGTATCCCAACGGAGAGAACCATCTTGTCATCGACATTTATGCGGGCCATTATGTATTGTAGCAGACGGGGTATTACCAGCACCTTTATCACGAAGGTCATGGCCGCCATGATGTAGATGTGCGGCTCATCCTGAGAATAGGCCACGGTGAACTCGAAGGCGGATAGGAAGAAGGATTGCAGTATAAACAGCCTTATCAGTGGCCGCATCCGTGTGCTGGCCATTGCCAATACGGATGTGAGGAGCATGCATACGGCGAAGATATCGATGAGATTGCTGGTAAGTATTGGGTTCGTATCATCACCTCAGAGCACGTAGAGCGAGATCATCGCCATAAGAGACAGCGCGAAGGACGCGGTCAGCATGTTGGGCATCCTGAAGACCCTCATCTTCGCAACGGTGCTCTCCAGAAGAGCTATGCCGAATGCGATCGCAAGCATCTTCACAGCCATGACCGCCATCGAAAGACCCAGATCTTGGAATGACATGGTCATGGCGGTACCCCACGGGAAGAACATCGTCCCGAGCAGGACCATGAATATCGTGAGCCTGAGCATGGAGGCGAACTCCATCATTGCCAATCCCTTCCCCGAATACTCGAGCATCATGCCCTCATGGACCATGGTCAGCTCAAGGTGCGTATCGGGATTATCGAAGGGCACTCTTGTGTTCTCAGCCACCATGGTTATCACGAAAGCGGCACCTGCCAGCAGCAGTGCCGGGGATATGGCGACGGCCCCGGCGGAGTTTATCGAGCGGGATATGTCGGTTATATCGAATCCGACACCTGTCATGGCAGACAGTGTCATTATCGAGATCAGCAACGCCGGCTCTATCAGAACGGACATCATAACCTCCCTGCTGCTTCCCATCCCTCCGAATGCGGATCCTCCTTCCAAACCCCCGAGGACCATAGCGAATCTGAACATGGTGAATATGTATACCATGGCTATGACGTCCGCGTAAGGAGCTATCACTCCCGTGTAGATGAAGGGGGTCATGGCCGCCAAAAGCAGCATTGCCGTCATGCAGATGTACGGCACAAGGCGGAAAAGGAAGGAAGCGTTCTCTGACACCACCGATTCCTTCCTCATGAGCTTGCGCAGATCCCTGTAAGGCTGGAAGATGCTGGCACCGACCTTGTGCTGCATAAGGGCCTTGATCTTCCTTATTATCCCGGAGATGAGGGGGGAGATGAGTATCAGCGCAGCAAGCTGGATTATCGCCAGCATTATCTCAAATTGGTTCATAATATCCTCACCGCCAGCAGAACCGCGAGCAGGGTCACGAGTATGTATCCGAAGTACGTCTGAATATTGCCGGTCTGGGTCTTTCCTATTTTTTCCGCGAGTGCGGAGATCGCGTTGCCCAAAGGTTTGTAGAGATATCTTACGAACGGCTCTGTGAATTCGGTGTGGACGTTCTTCTTACCGCCCTCCTTCGTATCACGGACGACCGTGGTATCCCCGTAGAACGGGTGGAATACCCTGACAAGAGGTTGTGAGAATCCTATCGAGGAGTACTGCATATCCTTTCCCAGGCTCTCCCCGCAACCCCATGTGCGCACCTCCCTCTTCTTCCCAGGCCTTATGACCAGAAGCACGACCACAACAGTCACCACGATGAAGGCGCCCAATACCAGAGGCAACATCTCCCCGGACATGACGCTCCTGTAGCTGGGCGAGGGGGGCACTCCCGTCACGGATATGACGCCGGTCGCAAGAACGTCCATTATGAAAGTTGCGAAGAAACCCATGCCCAGACACAAAAGTGCCAGTATAGCCAATGGAAGGATCGTCCCCTTCTTCATGGCCCTAGGCTCTTTCATGCCCTCGGAACGAGGCCTGCCCAGGAATATGAAACCGTACAGTCTCGCATATGATGCGGCCATCATCATACCGCATATGCCGACCGCCGCCAGAACCAGCGGGATCAGCAGGCTCATTCCCTTTGATTGGAGGTCAGCTCCCATGAGGGACTGGATCATAAGCCACTCGCTCACGAAGCCGTTGGTCGGAGGTATCGCGGCCATGGACAGCACCCCAACGAGAGAAACGGCCGCGAGCATCGGCAGAGCTTTCGCGAGACCTCCCGTCCGCCCTATGTTCTTCTCCCCAGTACAGTCTTCCACCGTGTCAATCGTCATCAACATCAAGGATTTGAAGACGGAGTGGTTGAGCGTGTGCAGGAGGCCCGCAATGAGTACTAATTTGGCGAAGACCGGCGATTCGTTG
>JAQVOB010000036.1:0-9442 GCA_028702835.1 Candidatus Methanomethylophilaceae archaeon | reverse complement strand
CCACGCCTGCGAAGGCCAACGCCCTCAGGAGGACCATGCTGTCGGACATTCCCAAGATGGCCATAGACAAGGTGGAGTTCCACCTCGGGTCCATAGATGTCGACGGCAAGGACTTCGAATCCGTCACGCCTCTTTTCGACGAGGTCATCGCTCACAGGCTCGGGATGGTCCCGGTGCCCACGGATCTGGATCTTTTCACGTTCCAGGACAAGTGCGTCTGCGAAGGCGAGGGCTGTCCCAGCTGCACTATAATGTACAGCTTGAACAAGAATGGTCCCTGTACAGTGTACTCCGGGGATCTGGAGCCTCTCGGGAGCCCAGATCTCAGGGTTAAGGATGAGCACATACCTCTGGTAGAGCTGTCCAACGGGCAGTCCGTGCTCATATACGCCCATGCGGTCATGGGTACGGCCAAGAACCACGTGAAATGGCAGGTCGCCAATGGTGTCGGGTACAAGTACATGCCCGTCATAAACGTGAAATCCTCGGCCAACGCCAAGGAGGTTGAGGCATCCTGTCCCAGGAAGGTCTTTGACGTCGATGGGAAGAACCTTGTTGCCGCAAGGCCCATGGACTGCATACTCTGCGACTCCTGCGTTGAGATCGACGGAGGGAAATCCGTTTCAGTGAAGGGGGATGACAAGAATTTCGTCTTCTCCTTCGAGACCGACGGGTCCCTCACGGCCGAGAAAGCCCTCAGGAAGGCAGCCGAGCTGATCTCCGAGAAGACCAAGGCGTTCGCCGAGAATATCGGTGAGATAGCAGTCTGAAAAACACCAAGGGGCCAAAAGCCCCCTTCTATTTTCTTACATGAAGTCCGTGAGTTTGCACTTGCGTACCTTATCGTTGTCGAAGAGGGACGCCATGCTCATCTCAAGCACCTCAATGCGCTCGAGGGTGTAGTTGCTAAGGCCGTAGGTCTTTCCTATGTCCTTTGAGACTTCAAGGTACTTCTTGACGCTGGCCTGGTGAACTGTAAGTATCAGATTGTTGCCGCATATGCACTTCCCGCTCAACGGGACCCTTCTGTACTTCTCCCCGCATTTCGTGCATCTGACGGTTTGTGCGGAGAAGCTCCTCAGATTCCCGGCCATGTCAGGCAGGAAATGCTTGTCTATGACGCGGGTCGCAACATCGCACTCGTCCACGGCCCGGATCTTCTTGCCGAGGAGAAGCTGTGCGTTCATCTTGTCCTCCATCGTCTCCAAGGTCGTATATGAGGACTGCTTCGGTCCCTCTGAGATATCCTTTGTATCATGGGTGAATCCGAAGCCTTCGTACTGTCTCTCGGTACCGATCCTTCCGGATACAAGGTCCATGAGCTTCTCAACTTCTTTGGTGTCCTTCATGGCTTCCGCAGCGCGGTAAAGCTCCAGAGGATATTCTCTCAGACAATCAATGTTATGAGCTTCTTTATCGATCTCATTGGGGTCCAATCTGGTAGTGAGAACCAGGGGGGCGTCCATCAGTCCGCCGCGCCTGTTTGGCAGATATGATCTTGAGAAGTTGAGCAGTCCGTCAAGGAGCAGGATCAGGCTGTCCTCGTCCCCGTCGCAGTTCCTTCTTTTGGATGCGTGGAAGAAAGGATGGGCATATGCGCCGTTGGCTTCCGTGTAGCCGATTATGCGGCAAAGTATTCCGCCGGAGGTATGGGGAGCCAGCCCTATGCTGAGGTGTCCTATCAGCTCCTTTCTGTCATTCACATCATAGTATCTTTCCAGGCCGTAGAATTTCTCAAGGAGATCATCTATGAAACGAGATACGCGGACCATGTAGTCGCCGCAGCCTATGTTGGGAATGACATCCTGAACCTTCAGCTCGCACATCTGATATCCATCGGTCAAAGGCAGACCGTTCATGTCGTGGGTATATCCCAGCTCTCTGGCTCTTTCTACGGAGAGCTCTATTTCCGAGGGTCTGAAATGGGTGAGCGGTATATCGGTCATATCATAGCGCAGCGTACCGTCTTTGTTCACGCCCAGGTCGTATATCGCCCGTAATATGCCCTTTTCGATGTTTTCCGGCACCTCGTTCTTGCTTATCAGAGAATCCAGGACCTTTACCTCCTTCGGCATGGGCACCCCCAAGGTGGACAGGGCAGCGTCCACCTCGTCTGAAAGGTTCATGGACTCCTTATTCACCTCGCCGAATTTCCTTTTCATTGGTATGAGGTCCGTGTGCTTGTTGCATTCCCTGCACCATGTGCGATAGGTGCTTGTCCCGCAGGATGGGCATTTCCTCTTTCCTACAGGCACAGATATGGTCTTCCTGCTGCTGCCGGTCCTCCCGATGTTCTGGAGGGCCATGTTCAACTCCTTGCGGTAGGCAGGTTCATTCCCTATGGGGAAAAGACAGTGCACCATGGGCGCGCTGCGCCGGTCCTTGGACTTCTCAGGCCTGGCCATTCTCGCCCCTATACGGGTCCCGCCTCTGGGCCTGACATCTATTCCCATAGCGCCGCTGACTGCCTTCAAAGAGGTCTCCCCTTCGAACAGGGCGGCTTCCGTTATGCTATCTCCGGGCTTCAGTCCAAGCCCCTCGAGAAGAGGTAGGGCGTAGCGGTCTATGCGTATCTTGCCCTCCCTAACCTCATGCAAGGCGCCCAGGGCCTCCAGGGTCCCCTTATATGTTTTCTCCTTAGGCAGCGATAGGCACCCTTCTGAGAATATACCGTTATGGATTATGAAATCCCGTAGGCCTGTAAGGTCCTCTAAGGCAACATCAGACCAGAAAAGATTGAAGCTGGGATGAAGAGGTATGCCCGATTCCCTGGACATCTCCTTCGCTCTTTCCCAGGACGGGCTCTCCCAATCCTCGGGAAGGGTGCCTTTGGCCATGAGCTCCTGTTTGTGCCAGTCTATGTTATATCCGCAAGGGATCAGGAAGTGGTTGTTCTCACAGAATTCCCCGAAGGGGACCAGTATCTCGCCGCAGTCTATGATCTCGGATATCTCCGAGTGCACCTTCATGACCTCTTCCTTCGTATCGCAATAGATCAGGCTGCCGTTGTTCAGCAGCAATATGGGACCTTCGAGGGAATCGCAGGGAGTGACAACGCAAGCTTTGCCCGGGCGTTCGGTCTTGATCTGGGTTCCCAATGCGGGAAACTGGTCCAAAGCATACATGGACGCCGGGCTGAAGGCCAGGGCGGCAAGGCCGCACGTCCTTCCCCTCCCGTATCTGAGCCTGAAGCCTCCCGGTCTCGAAGGATGGCCGAATATGGGCCTTCCCGCCACGATGTCCATGAGGTATTTCTCAGAGGGCTTCAGAACCCTTACGGTTTCCTTCTCGTTGGAGTTTCCGGATCCTTTCAGGTTGAGGTATTCGTCAATGAACCCCCATCCTTTGATCTTGAGGCTTTTCACATGCTTCTGAAGTTTCGAAGCTTTCTGGCACATTCCTTCGGCCACGACAAGGCAGGCGCCCCCGCGAACTCTGTTCGTCTCGATTCTGGGAAGGTCCCTGAATCCTGAGATCTCCACTCTCTCTGTGCCCTCTCCGTCAATGCATATCGGGCATTTCCCCACTATGATCCTGATCTCTTCTGCGGAAGGTGAATACTGAATATGCTGGCACTGTTTGTACAGCGGTATCTCCTCTATGAATCTGTCCACCTCTTGCCTGGTGGGTTGGTACTCCCCTATGCCCAGTTCCTGTCTGACCACGTCCGCTATGAGGACGCTCATGGCCTGGGCGGTACCTCCTGCTGCTCTTATCGGTCCTGCGAACATCAGATCGATGTACTCACTGCCGTCCGGATTGCTCTTCACCTTAGTATCCGCGAGCCCCTCAAGCGGGGCGACGAGGATCCCCTCCGTAAGGACGGCAAGGCCGGCCCTTATGGCCCTGTCTATTGCCTTTTCCCGGGTCTCCGCAGGCTTTTTGGCTATCCTTCTGGCTATCATAAGGGAGACAACCTCTCTGTTTCCGTACTCGTCTGTGAGCTCCCTTATGTCCTTGGCTATTCCTTCTACCTCATAATCGCGCAGAAGCTCCTCCACTCTGGAAGCCAGGTCCTCTGCCCGGGGGACCTCAACATAGGTCTCTGGGTCCTTCCCTATCCGTCTGGCTCTTTCGGCCATTTCGTAACATTCGTTATCTTTTCGGTCGAGTTCCTCGAAATATGCCCTCATGCCATCGCTGAGGGCGACCCTAGACATCCTCCTCCTCCCCGAGGTCGATCCTCCTTAGAGAATCCACCACGGTCTTGCGCAGGACATCCACATTCTCGCCTGTCTCAGAGGAGAAGAACAATCTCCCGCTCTCCGTGCGGAGGATATCGCTCTTGCTCTCCGCCACAATGATCTCCACGCCTTCGAAGCCCTTTTGAACGGATTCCAGGAGGGCTTTCTGCTTCTCCAGCGTGTATCCGCAAGTTTCTGAAGGGTCCATAATGAACAGGATGACGTGGGTCAGGTACTTCAGGGCCAGGACGGCCTGTTTCTCGATCGCGTTCCTGTCTTCGAACTCCCTGTCAAGAAGGCCGGGGGTGTCTATGACCTGAAATCTTCTCCAGCCCTCATCCATATGCCCGATGATGATCCCCTTCGTAGTGAAAGGATACGGGGCTACCTGCGGTTCGGCGGTGCTCAGCTCGGACACTATACGGCTCTTCCCCACGTTGGGGAATCCTGCGACAACCAGCGTAGGCACGTTCGCACTGACAAAGGGGAGCTTCCTTATTTTGTCCCTGGCACTTTGCAGGAAAAGCAGATCTTTGGATATCTGCCTGAGGACTGAGGAGATCCTTCCGTAGAACTCGTTGCGGGCGATATCGATGTACCGGGGGTCCTTGGACCTCCTTATCTTCCTAAGCGCCTCGCTTCTTAGGATCTCGGTCCTGTTGGACGCCCATCTGATGGCTCCCAGGGACTTCTTGTACTGATCGAGACCGACAACAAGGTTCACGAGCTCTGGGAAGAAGTCCTCCTCCTTCTCGATGCGCGGGAAGGTATCAACGTACTTGTCCAGCGTGTCCTTGATTATGTCCCCTATGGCGGTCACTCTGCCCAGGGTGGTCTTCTTCATCTTGTCTAACGCATCTGCGCCGTTAATTGTGACCTTGGATGCCCTACCGAACGCTTTGTCCAACAACTCGTCTGCGCTCAGAACGGTGGGGATCTTCAGACTCTTAGCGGCCATATGACCGAGGCTATAATGTGCGCCCTATAAAGGTTTTCGAGGGCGGTCGTTCTTTTTGGTATCCTTTTGTCGAAGGTCATAGAACGTCTCACGGATCGTACCTGCTGAACTCGGCCCTGAAGAGCCAGAGATCGGACATCTTATCCTTATCTGCATTCAGGGCAGGTGGCACCATCTCAGACGGGAGGTCTCTCATGACCACGCCCATCTCAGCTTTCCATGTTCCTCTCTCCATCCCAAGAATCGTGCACACGGCAGAAAGATTCACGCTAACGGAGACCCCGACCTCAATCTGCGTTTCCCCGTCCGCGCTCAGGAACTTGGGAGCTGAGATCCCTGCATAGACGGTCGTTCTGATGTATATCCCGTCCGTGAGTATGTTCACTGGGTCGATCCCGGCGGGATTGCCCACATACTTGGTCATGACGCCTATCTGTCCGATGAGCCATCTGATGGCCTCCTCTACCATTTCGGGTCCGGTCCCGATCGCGACTTCCAGTCCGTAATGCTGGGTCTCGGCTATGTCGGTGAGCTCCATCTCGATGAAGAAGTACGCATCCACTATGATGCCGGCTATGGAGGATATGAGGTCGTTTATGGCCAGCTCCATCACCCTCTCGAGATATTTTGCCACATCGTCCACTGATTTTATCTTGTTACCCATCTCGAAGAACGCTTTCTCCGCGGCATTCTTTATGCATTCGATAATGAACACCTTCATCAGCAGGCCACCGGGTATCGAACCTCCGTTCTTCGTGCCCGGTGAGCCCTTCATATAGCTCCAGACGGTCGCTGCATCAGCGCTCCTCTGCCAAGTGAATTCGCTGTTGTCCTGGTCAGTTTTGAAAGGGGTCCTGTCGATGATGTTTCCGTTAGGATCGGCAAGCATCACGCAGTCGCCGTTGGATACAGCGCTCTTGGAATTGTTAAGAGCCTGTTTGTCGAAGCCTATGACCGTCCTGCCTCCCGGCGGGAGTATGATGCTGCCGAGGACCTTCCCCTTAAGCTCGCCGCTGCCCGGGTAGACGGAGTAGCCCTCCAGATCAACCGTCTTGCCTGAGGCGTTGTAGAGCTCTACCCACTCATTGCCCGCATCATCCCCTGCAGGATTGGATTCGAACTCGTTTATGACCAGCGCTCTCTTAAGGGGCAGATCGTATTTGAGGCACAGACCCAGATCGAAGCTCCCTTTGTATCCCGGGAGAGGTACGGGTATGTTTGAGAGCATTGTTCCGATACCGGGCATGTCCGAGAGTCTTGTCTCTATCTGCCTATATTGCACGAGCTCGGGCACAGAAGCGCTGAACTCCACGCCCCGGACATGTCCGGTGATCCCGAGAAGCCGGTCGCCTTTCATGAAAGGGTCTGCAGAGGCCTCTACCCGCCAGTCCCTCCCATATGCGAAGCCGTTGCATACGAAGCTGTACTCATCTCCCGTCTTCTTCAGGTTCATAGTGGCCGAGAATCCGGTCTCGTCATTCTCTTTCGAGAGTGTTATGGACAGTATGTTCTTGGTATTCTTCACAAGAGTGGCCAGCTGTGTCTTCAGAGTCAAAGTCAGTCCGAAAAGTTCCAGTCTTACCGTTTGATTGGCTATTCCCAGATCGATCACGGAAACGCAGACCTTCGCCAGTACATCTGAGCACTTGGACACAAGCTCATTAAAGGCATCCACCACAGGCATGAGAGCATCGTAGAGCCTCTGCACGAGCTCCGTCATCATCCTTGATATCTCAAGGATCGCTTTTCCGCAGGCGGAGGCGATCTCCTTTATGGCGGAATAGAACTCCTTCAGAGGGCCCATAAGGGGCTCTGCGAGATCAAGGATTGCAGCCCATGCATCTGATACGAATGTGTTGCTGGATCTGTAGTCGACTCCTGCCAAAGGCCACCCGCTCACGCAAACTATCTCCATTTTCGTGCTCAGATTCACGGAGCCTGAGAATTCCCCGTCGGAGATCCCCAGGGCCGAAGACAGGTCCGAGGATGAGGACGCTCTGTAACTGAGCACCCCGTTCAGTGAGATTATGAACGAAGCCGAGTAAGACGCGGCCCGGTGGTTGCCGAATCCCACATAGTGGATGCATCCTCCCGGATTGTCTCCAGGCTGCAGTATGTTGACGTCGATCCGCCCCCAGTCCTCTACGGATATACTTTCCGAGAAGGTCTCGTGACCCTCGTCACGGAGCAGGAACGAATCGTCTCCGGGCAGGTCCGTGATGCCCGATCCCGGGATTAGGCTGATGTTCTCTGCGGACTGGTTGTATACGTCGAGCATTCTCTCCCTTATATGTGGGATCATGTCGACGACGGACATGCCCTCCTCCATTATGGCGGACATGATACCCCTCATTACGGATCCAGAGTCCTTGGAGATGTTGCCCAGCGTTCTCTCGAAAAGAGAGATACGGGAATCTATCTCGGCGGACATCCTGGCATTCATCTCTTTCTCTGCCCCGGCCGTGTCGCAGGTACTGATTATATCGTCCACAAGCCCGGGGTCGAGAGACTCCCCGTAATTGGCGGCGAGATAGGAGCTTATGCCGGACCTGAGGGAGGATTGTATATTCCCGTTTATCTCCCCCTTCCTGAACAGCGGTCCGGACTGGGACCTTATCTTCTCATACATGGCGGCGTATAGGGGGTCTGTGATCTCCCCTGACCTGACAGTCCTCTCCGCAGATTCGACCAGCAGATCGGAGCTTCCGTTCATGGCGGCGTTTATCGCTGTCTCAAGGGCATGTGCGAACGGGACGTCGTCTGTGGGGTCGCAGCGAACCCTTATGACATCCAGACCGGACATGCCGGCCAGATCGAGGGCCATTGATTTTACGAAGCCCTTCAGCATCTCTCTTATCTCGTTCCTGTCCCCTCGATACTCGTCCATGAAGGAGTTCCATCCGGACCAGGAAACCACGTCCGATTCAGGGTAGGGAACAGGGATCTGCATACTGGGTATGCGAACAGTCTCCGTGGAGTCGCCTGCCCTCGCTTCAAAACTCCCCTCGGGAACGGATAAGATGTACCTCTCTCCTCTCATGAGCCATCTGTAATCATTCTCAGAGAGCCCCTGGTCGGCCATAATGGTCCTGAGGTGTTCCCTTACGGTTTCTGCTTCCGTAGTTCCGTTGAAGAATGAGACGATGGCGTTCCATCCTTTCCTGACGAAATCGTTCACGGTGTCGATGATATCTGATACATCAGTGAGCATGAAGTACTGCATCCACTGGATTATCAGTGCATCCAGCATGGATATCAGAGTCTGAGCGAATATCTGGCACAGATCAATCTCCACGTAGCCGCCGCAGATGTAATCAGCTGTATCGAACTTCTCCGAGCTCTCCATCAGCGTATTCTCATCCCCGGTGTCCCTGAAGCACATAGACTCGATCAGGGATACGGATATCCTGTATGCCCTGGTAACATCCGCCTCGGTGATTATGGATGAAGTTCCAGTCCTGCCGGAAGCATTAAAGGAGCCGTAGCCTGACAGCACCCTGCTCTGAGCCAGAGATGTCAGTTGATATGACATTAGCTGAGTAAGGGCTGATTCGTCGCCTTCCAGGGAGAGCTGGAATGCGGACCCGCTCTCTATGAGTAGCGGCAGTCCGGATGTGCCGTCGGCGCTTATCTCCAGCCTCCTCTCTGCCGTGCCGCTGTTTGAATCGAATCTCGCATCCACGTAGCCCGTGGCCCGCAGGAATGATGGAGCCGATCCTGTGCCTGGATCATCAGAAACTCTGAGCTTTTCCACTCTCAGGCCGATGCTGCTGTCCAGAATTGTAACGGAAACACCACAGTCCATCTTAGGGTAGGAGTCTATGAGGTCCGCCGTCATGGAATCGAATGCGGCGCATCTTTCCGCCAAGGTTCCATTCCCTCGGCTGATCTCTCCGAGCATCACACCGAGACGTGCCTCGATATCGAGCTCGGTGGATGTGATCGCATCGTCCAAGGCGATGATTTCCCGTTCTATGTTCCTCGTATCATCCTCGGCGTTCTCTATTGAGATGTATATCACACCGTAGACCGATCCCAATAGAAGGAGTGTAACGGCGATAAGGGCAAAGGGCATGCTGCCGTTTCTGTTTCCGCGCATGGACGAGGATTTCTTCATGAACATGCTTTTGGCGGAGCAGGGGGATATAAGGGAAGACCTACCATTATGCTAACTTAGCGCGAAACCTAGCCCCAGTATGCACAGTGGGTCTCTTATTGCACGGGTAAAGTATTATAAAAGAAACGGCATTTGTGTAGAAAGGAAGGGTACCATGTCTTCTACAACAAAAGAATACGCTCC
>JAQVOB010000003.1:0-36325 GCA_028702835.1 Candidatus Methanomethylophilaceae archaeon | reverse complement strand
AGATAGGTCTTAAGAGCGCCCCGGTCAGGAAAAGGTTCGAGGCCAGGCTTAAGGAGAATGTCCTGACCATGCTCGCATACGATAGAGTGGAGGCCCTGGTGTCACAGGCCGGAGCCAGGATGTATCTTGAAACAGAGGACCCGGAGGGAGCTGTCAGAGCTGTCACAAGGGTCTTCGGCATTGCGTCCGTATCGGTGGCAGAGCACAGCTCGTCGGCGATGGAGGACATATGCGCAACTGCGGAGATCTATTCCCGGGGAAGGCTTCCGGACGGGAGCTCGTTCGCGGTACGTGCCAGAAGGGAGGGCTCACATCCTTACACCAGCACGGATGTCGGTAGGGAGGCGGGATCTGCGATATACGAGGCCAACAAGAACCGCGGTATAAAGGTGGATCTGACGCGGCCCGAGAAAGAATTCTATGTGGAGGTCAGGGATTCCGGGGCGTTCATATTCGACACATACATCAACGGCCCGGGAGGTCTGCCCTTAGGTACGCAGGGCAAGGTTGTTGCCGATACACGTGACGACCGTGGCCTGCTGTCGGCATGGCTGATGATGAAGAGAGGATGCAAGGCGCTCGTGACAGAGGACTCTGACCTTCTAAGGAACTATGACCCCGGTCTAAGGATCGCGGACATGTCCGAGGCGGAGAAAAGGGATGATGTCATGGGCATTGTTCTGGGATCCTCCGTCGCGGATGACATATCCTTCTCTGCGGAATGCCGTATCCCTGTCTATTTCCCCACGATAGGGATGGACGATACAGAGGTATCGGCCCGTATGGTGTCAGTCGCAGAAGGAAAATTTTGAATAGCCCCGGAAGCCCGGGGCAATAGGTTTGGAAAAAAAGAAGAGGGGGCTTACTTGCCCCTTCTTCCCTTGGCTTTGATGGAAGGCCTGACCTTCTCGGCGCCCTTCCCCTTGTTGCGTAGACCGCGGCCTCTCACACCTGCGGAAGTCAGTCCGCGGTAGGGGCGGCCCTTGTGCTTGCTGTAGCAGATCCAGTTGATCTTAGGGTCTGCCTGTATGACGGGGTGGCTCCAGTCGACGAGTATGACCTCGTACCAGATGTACTGCCCGTTCTCCCCTACCCAGTAGGAGTTCAGGACCTCCAGGTTGGGGTATCTTGCCTGTGTTCTCTCCTCGATGACCCTCTGGAAGTTCTTACCGCCGGTCATCTTAAGGATACCCTTTCTCTTGGCTCTCCTTCCGGATTTGATCTGTCTCTTACCGAAGGATCCCTTCTTGACCCTGCCCCTTACGAGGACGTATCCCTGCTTGGCCTTGTAGCCGAGAGCTCTTGCCCTGTCGAGCCTGGTGGGTTTCTCTATGCGGCAGAAGTTCTCCTCCCGCCTCCAGATGATCCTTCTCTGTTTGTTCAGGTCTCCTATGTAGGTCTGGGATGGGCTTTTCCATGCATCCGCTATGTAGGAGTACATGCTCTTACCGCGAGGTGCGGGAGCCTTCTCTTCGTTATTGTTGTTCTGGGTTGCCATTAAGCATCACCTATTCCGGATTCACCTTTGTGGGGCACATCTCCGTCGGAATCTAAGTTCCGCATCGTCTTGAATGATGGGCCTATATTTAAAGATACGACATGAAAGACTGTAACAGGTTTTTTAAAATCATAGGCATCTGAGTATTTATGAAATATTGTGTCAGTTGCGGAAGCCAGATGGAGGAGGGATCTGTATTCTGCCCCAATTGCGGTGTGAGAAGTGAAGGTCCCGTCAAAAGCGACAGCAGCGAGATGAACTCTGCGGCCATAGTACTTGGGATAATGGGGATCCTGGTCGGTCTGTTCGTTCCCATAATCGGATTGATACTCGGTGTGATCGGAATTGTGCTGTCCAGTAAAGGGGGTATCGACCATAAGAACACAGGTTTAGTGCTTTCGGCCCTTGCGATATTGGTGTCTGTGGTGAGCTGGATACTCGGTGTGATCCTCCTCATGAGCCTGTACACTTATTGAAAGCCCGATAACGAGGGTCCGTCACTTGTGCATGGTCGTAGCGAGGGCCCCGATTGCCGGCAAGTGCTCAGCGCCGCGGTGCCGGGCAGGAAAGCTGGATATTTATACTTAAATTTCGATTGTGGTATCAATGGCCGAATGCGTTTTTTGCGGGAGCCATGTGCCAGACGGCAGCGATCATTGTCCCAATTGCGGCTCCTCTATGGCCTCGCCCGGAGCCTATCAGGAAAAGCCCGCGGTTCAGAATGAGAATACCGGACCACCGGGATTCGCAAGCCTGGTCTTGGGTGCGATGGGCATTGCAGTAGGTGTGCTATTTCTTCTCGGCTCTTTGCCATTCGACGTCGATCCCTTCGTGTTGAATCTCACCCTCATACTGTGGGGCGTAATTGGATTGGCAATCACTAAGGATAACGGGCCCGCCGCATCCTTTGGCAGGATATTGTGTATGGGCACCATGGTCTTGGGTATCCTGGGCCTTACCGGCTTCTTCGAGATGTAACGTCTGGTCAGAAGAAATCGGATAGTTTGGAGCTCTTCGTCGTTGCCTTCTTCTTGGGCGAAACCTCGAGCTTTTCCTCTTTGCGGGCAGGGGCATCGAATCCGCCGTCGAAGAGGGTGGCTTGCTGGCTTCCCATAAGCAGGTCCTTCTCATCCCATCCGAATACTTCGGTGACACGGGATGCGGTGGATGCAAGCCTCTCGGCATAGTACTTGTAATCGGGCATATGCCCGAACTCCTTGCCGCTTATGTACGGCTCCACTGTCTGCGGCGTAGTTTTCGAATCCGTGACTATCCAAGAGACCTTCATACCAGGTATGAAGTCGTATCCCATCTTCACCATCTTGGCAGCGGCCTGCACATTGGCCATGCTGTCAGGGTTCTGGTATGCGTCAAGGCCCTTGCAAGTTCTGGATATCACGAGGTCGGATGCGGGCACCATGCCGCCCATGACCTTCCTTATCGTCTCCCGGACTATGGCCACGGCCTCCTCGTTCTTTTCCTCTAGGATCTTCTCGAAGAGATCCATCAGAAGGTCTGATTGAAGGTTGAAGGAATCGGATCTCCTTATCTCATACCCTCTTACCAGGAGCTCATCATCCCATTTCGGCCATACCACTCTGCCCACGTATCTTTTCTTCTTGCCATGGGTGAACAGAGGCTCGAGGATCTTCTCGAAGACCAGTGTCTCTTCTTCCTTGGAGAATCGTTCTGCCAGTCCTTTTCCGTATCCTACAGAGCCCTCAAGATCTTCTGCAGGGGACCGGACGAAGATGGAGTCCGTATCTGAGTATATTATCGAGTCGCCCTCTTCCGTCAGGGTGTTGATTATGCTCTTCACGTTGTTCCTGGCGAATGCGGTTATGGAGGATCCGATGCTCTTGTCGGTGAATCTGTAGAAAGATGATGCGAACACGCCGTAGAAGGTGTTCATTAGGATCTTTACAGCTGCCTGCAGACCATCAAGGTAATGCTCCTCTTTCGGATCCTTGGTACCTTTCATCTCTGTTTTTATGCGGTCCCTTTCCTCCATCAGTCCCTTGAGGATCCTGGGGAGCAGACCTGCCCTTCTTTCCTTGGAGAGGTACCTGACTCCGTTGGGGCTCACTATCTCCCCGTCCTTGGAGAGTGTGGTGAAGCAGATGTTCTTCGATATTATGAGGGAAGGATACATCGATTTGAAGTCAAGAACACAGACCCAGTGATACAGCCCCGGCTTGATCGCATGAACGTACCCCCCCTCGATCTGCTCCCCTCTGGTCCTGTTGCCGTTCATGGGGACGCCGATCTTCTCCCTGTCCGCGGCCCTTATGAGTATCGAGTCCACGAGAGTGGATGTTCCAGATGTGAGAACATCATCCACAGGAAGTTTCGACACCGCCGCAAGATCCAGTCCCTTTCTCAGAGTGTCGACTTCCAGCAGTATGCGCAGGGACAGCTCCGCATCCTTGGTGCAGTATTCTATCACACGCTCTCTGTCGTTGGCCCATTCAGTATCCATGTACTTCGGGTCCACATCGATCTTCATCTCACCCAGGACCTGCATGGCAACCGCGTTCAGTGTTTCCTGTTTCGGCCTGAGCTCCCTCTTGGCAGCCCACCATGCATCGACCACCATGCGGCCCTTAACACGCCAGTACCTTCCGCCGATGATACGGGGGGTGCTGCCGTCCCTCCCCCATTTAAGCTCATCCTGCATCTTGTGGACGGTGGCCCTCTCGACTATCTTCTTGATGTCGTAGTTCTCGATGTTGTACCCGGTTATTACGTCCGGGTCCTCTTTTCTTATCAGGTCCGCGAAGCCTTTGATTATGTCCTTCTCGGTTCCGACTATGGGCTCGCAGCCTCTTATGGCACCATTCTCCCAGATCACTGCGCATATGGTGAATATGTAATCGTGGAGGACGCTGTTCTCTATATCAAAGGAGAGGACCCTCAGCCCGGGGTCGAAGGGCTCTATGTTCTCGAAGGACTCCATCCTGAGAATGACATCTGTGAAGTAGTCCTTCTCCACAGTCTCCCCGGTGACCCTTATGCAGGATCCCATGTCCTTGTCGTAGAAGAAGCGGTGGTGGAACGGGATGTCTCCGGCCAGAATACGATACTTCTTCTGTATCCTGGATTTAAAATCAGACATGAGCCAGGGGTAGGTTATGGTGATTCTTATCACGTTGCGTACAGCACCGTCGATGTACAGATTGTCCCCTTCTACGGAAAGAACATCCTTGTCCTTTCTCAGGGATTCGGCCAGACCCGGGTCCGGATCCACTATGAAGAGGTACGGTCTGATGCCGTATGCCAGTACAGTAACGGATCTGCCGTCCCTAGATCTCCCGAAAAGCTCGACCACCGGCTCATTGCCGTCCTGCATGTATGATGCGGTCAATATCCGGAGGTCGAGAGTTTCGCTCATTTGTTAGCCACGATCCTTATCACATCCCCGTCCTGGAGTATGTAATCAGCTCCGACGGTTCTCTTCGTTCTTGCATTGACAGCTCTTATGAACTTATCTCCGAGGTCAGTGTGGACCTTATATGCCATATCCTTGGCGGTGGCCCCTCTCGGTATGAGGAATGCATCCGGGAGCACGCTTCCCGAATGATCTGTGTAGTGCGTCTCGTCCTCCACAGGATAAACAACGATCAGGTCCAGGGTATTGAATGCTGCCTTCTCCAGGCACTCTTGGATGCCGGTGCCGCCGTATCTTTCCATGTTCCTTCTCATGTACTCAAGTGCTTTCTTCTGGGCATCATTGAGCTTCGTCTCATCTTTGATTCTGAAGCTTTTTTCACCCTGCACATAATCTATTATGCCAGCAGCCGCAGCCTTCTTAAGTGCCAGTTCGGTCTCTGCCATAGTGGGCACAGCATCCTTGGCAACAGTCCTGACAAGATCTGCGTTGCCTTGGGGCGCTATATCGGCTTTGTTCATTGCAACTATCAGGGGCTTGGAGGCCTCTCTTATCTTCTTTGAAAGTGCCAGCAGTATATCATCATCCCATTTCATGGGATCCGCCGGAGGTTCTACCTCTTTTACGGCGGACTTGATCTGCACCTCCGTCATCTTAAGTCCGGCAAGTCTCTCGTGAAGGATCTCCTCTGGCTTCGCGCCGGTCATCTTCGCTGTTCTGGCCATTTTGGAGAAACCGCTCTCGAGTATGCTCTTGATCCACATCTCTATCTCCTTGGCCAGGAATACTACGTCTTCTCTGGGGTCATGATCTCCTGGTTTTCCGGGCACGCCTTCGATGTTGGTGGACCCGCTCACATCTATGACATTGATCAGAGCATCCGCCTGTCTAAGGTCATCCAGGAACTGATTCCCAAGGCCCTTGCCCTGCCAAGCATCAGGTACCAGGCCCGCCACGTCCAGTAGTTCCACGGGAATCATCCTGGTGCCGTTTATGCATCCGGAGTTCCGGGGATTGCATTTGACGCCCAGTTCCCCGCAGGGGCAGGGAGCTCTTACGTAGCCGACGCCTCTGTTTGCCGCTATCGTGGTGAAGGGGTAGTTCGCTATCTCTACTGATGCCATGGTCGCAGCGCTGAAGAATGTCGATTTTCCCACGTTGGGCTTGCCCACTATCCCTATCTGCATACTATCATCCGAGAATGGTGTTATTATGTTATATCTTTCCCAAGAGGCAGCGGGATTCACTGAGGAGGCATTTCGTTGGTCGCAGACCCGGCATCGTCTTCGCTGTGCCACAGGCGGAATATGCTGTTCGCCAACTTTGCTATCTCGGAGGGAGTCAGCGTTTCTATGCGCTCGTCCAGGAAGGGTATGTCCTCTTCTAAAACGCCGGAAGGTATCATCCTGGCGGCCTTCAGGGAAGTGGATATCTTCTTTCTCCGGTGGTTGAATGTTATCTCAGTCACCTTCAGGAACGTTCTCTCGTCGAGGACCTCGAAGGGGGCGGGGCGAGGAACTATCTCCACTATGGAGGAATCCACTTTCGGTTTCGGTTTGAATCGGGATGCTGGAACATTCTCGAGTATCCTGCAGTCGGCTCTGTAGAAGAGGTTAACTGTCAGCCTGGAATAATCCCTGCTGCCGACCTCGGCCACCATGCGCTCGGCGAACTCCTTCTGCACCATAACGACGGCCTTTCTGAAATCATGTTCCAGAAGCTTGAATATTATCGGAGTCGAAACGCTGTAAGGAAGATTGCTGACGAAGACATCGAATTTGGGGAAGGGGACCTTCACGGCATCTCCCCGTATCAGCCTTACAGAGGGGTATGTGGCAGCCACGTGATCGGCGAGGGAGGCATCAAGCTCTATGCATGTTACATCCTTGGACCTGGAAGAAAGCCTGCTGGTAAGGATGCCGAGACCCGGCCCTACTTCAAGGACACGATCATTCTCAGATATGTCGGCGTAGTCCACCTGCCTCTCGGCCACCCTGTCGTCCGTGAGGAAGTTCTGTCCCTTGCTCTTCTTGGGCGTCACACCGGTCTCGGTGATCAGTCGTCCCGTGTCCTTTCCTTTCATTTGGATATGAAGATATAGCGCCGCCTTTCGTCGTCGGATATCTCCAGCATTATGCGTTCTTTGATGAGCTTCTCGGGAGCCTTCAGGATAGGTACCCTCTTCGTTATGTCCTCGAAGCTTGTGAACTTGCCCTGTCTTCTTTCCTTGAGGAAGTCCTCCAGGGTCTTCTTGCCCATTCCGGGCAGCTCTTCCAGAAGGTGCTTCTTGATGTTGATGGGGCCGGCATCATTGAAGAATTTCACATACCTCGCCTCATTATTCTTCACGAGGTTCTGTACTATGTAATCCAATTCCGTCTGGGCAGTGCCGGTCAGATCCTTGTATGAGACCCGCCTCTTGACGTGGTCTATCTCACTGCGCAGTTTGCCGTCCTTGCCGATGTAGACTCTGTCCTCTATAGCTATCTTGGCGCCTTCCTTTGGTACAAGCTCGAAAAGCTTGAACTCGTCCTCTCCCACCGCATAGCAGATCGGGCTTCTCTTAGCGTAGCTGGTACCGGGTAAACCCTGTGGCATATAATCCAAAATGTATGCGTATTCTTCCAAAGGACAATCCCCCAATGTTCGTAGAGAGCAACCTTAGAGGTGCTTCCCGACTATTTCAATTATTTTATTGACGTCGGCGGCCTCGAGGTTTATCCTCTCTTTGGAGAAAATGGCACGAACGTCTTCAGGATACTTCGGAAGTATGTCGGCAATCTTGTATTTTATGAAATCGGTTATGAAGTCCAGCTCTTCGAGCTCGGTCATCAGGGCCTTGGTGTCTTCCACCGAGAGCCTTGCGGTGGCTTCGGATTGCATCAGGGCGGCTCTCTGAGCGTTGTTCAGTTCGCCTCTTTCATTGCCGGCCTTGGAAAGGAGTTCCTTGACCTCGACTGTGCTGATGTATTCCTCTGCCATTTTATTCACCTCAGACGTTCCTGACCAGGTGCTCCGGGCGTGCAACTACGATCTTGTCCTTGTTGCCGTCCTTTACCCTGACCTCGAAAGCTGCGCCTCTCCTTCCGATGACTGTGCCGGTAAGGCCGTGGAATCTGGAGAAGGGCATGCCCTTGTGGACGCTGGGATCTATGACTATGTTGACCTTTTCGCCTTCGTCGAAGACCTGCATAGCCTTGGTTATCGGGGATAGGCCGCGCGCTCTGGGCTTCTTGCGGAGCAGGTTGCGGGTCTTGGTCCTCGTTCCTTTTGTCGCTTTCATTTCTGTTCCTCTTGATCGTTTATCGCTATGACGTCCAAAGCTTCTACGGCGCATTTCACGCCTAACGCCTCGGAGAAGCTGGGTATGCTTCTTCCGTCGTCTCCGGAAACGAATTCCTTGACATAAGTCCCGGATTCCGTCTCGAGGGTCAGGTCGAATGTGCCGTCATCAGCCATCTCTGCCTCGACCCACAGGATTCTCCTCTTGCGGATCAGGTCGGCACGTCTGTGCTCCACCCTCCGAGGAGTCCTCTGGTCAACATAGACGTCCCTGAACGACAGTGCTACCCCAACCACTTGCTCTTTATTAACTTTACCATTTGCCCTGACACGTGCCCTATAGACCTTTGTGGGAGTTGCCAGCTTGGTCTTTTTGACCGCTTCCCTGTCGGTGAAGGACAGGCTCCTGTAATGCGCCAGGTAGGACTCGTTAGCCCTAAGCTCCAGCTCGTCCAGGTCTATGTCCCTTTTCTTCGGCTGGCTAATCTCAAGGACGAAAGGTCTCCCGTCTCCCAGCATGAGGGCGTCTATATCCTCCCTTCCCATGCCGTGGAAGAAGTGCTCCTCACCTTCTGCCATCCTGAGGGCTATATCTCCGATTATCTCCTGTACAGACGTCTGGTACATCTTGCCGGTTTCGTTGCATCTGGCACATCCCTTGCCCTTGCAGGCTCTGCACGGCCATATCGTCTGCGGGATCTCCCTGCTGAGCTTGTTGTATCTGCCGTATATGAAAAGAGGGGCCATATCTAGCTCCACGTCGGCGAACCTGGTGTCGATGCAGGCTACAACCTGAGGGTTCTTGAATTCCACGGGGCGGTTTATCAAGGGTAGGGCGATCTTCCCGATCTCCCTGTTCAGCTCTGTCTTTATGGACTCCCCTTCGATCCCCAGCTCCTTCCAAAGGGCCTTCTCTGCCTCGGTAACGGCAGGGTCCACGCGGCACCCTACAAGGAAGTTATCGCTCTCCACGGAGTTAACGCTCTCGGCGACGCTCTCGGCGAAGCGGTCCATGAGGTCGAAGATATCATCGCATAGGGAGCATCCCTCCCTTGCATCGAGTCCCAGGCTGTCCCTTATGATTCTTCCCCTTGCGTCGTTCGTCATCCCCTTTCCGGACTTTCCGAACAGTCTGCCCAGGCAGTGGTCGCAGAGCCCTTTGTCCGCTGCCTTAGCAGCAATATCGGTATCGAATGTGAAATCATCCATATGCATTCCCTCAGAGATCGAACCCCAGCTCCGAGATCCTGAGTCTGGGTCTTTGGGATTCTAAGAAGTGGTATACGGTTGCATGCTCGCTTCCGTTTATTATCATCTCCACGGCCTCTTTGGCGACCGGCAGGCTTACCGAGTCTCCGATCAGGGCGACCGTGTTGCCGTAAACTGTCATATGGACTCCGGTAAGATCCTCTATGATCCTGCGGGTCTTGCCGTCAGTACCTATCAGACGGCCTCTTATGCGGTTAAGCTGGTTGGTCTTCGTGCCGATAACCTGTTTGAGGTCTATGACCTCCAGGTACTCGTCGTCCTTGAAGAGCCTGCATGCCCTCTCCGGGCTGAAACCTCTGCCTATGGCTCTGATGACATCGCACACCTTGAGAGCCAGAAGCGGGTCCGCATTCTTTGCCTCGTCATGGACCATGACGTTGCCCTCTTTGTCGATGTCGATCCTCATACCGCACATCCTCTGGAGCATCGCCTTCGTCTGGCCCTCGGCACCAATGGCCACACCAACTCTGTCCTGGGGGATCCTAACCGGCCTCATTCGTCATCACTGTCCTTGCTCAGGGCCTCTTCCATTATAACGTCGACGCTTATGATATCTGCGCCCCTGTTCTTGAAGAAGCGGTTAACGTTCTCTATATCCCTTCTAAGGAATTCTTTGGCGTTGAAATGATCAGATGTGACGGCCTGGCCGCAATCTATGAGCACAGGCTCTCCTTCGAACATGAGCACATTGTACTCACTCAGGTCACCATGTACCAGGCGGGCGTCCTTGAATCCGTCTATTGCGAAGGATATGACCTCGTCGTAGGTCTCGTCCGGTTCCTCCAGCACGCAGTTCTTCAGCTGGGGGGCTGGGGAGTTCTCGTCGCCTATGTACTCCATGATCAGGCAGTTCTTCTTGAAAGCGAAAGGCTCCGGGACGGGGATGCCCGCGTCCCAGTACCTGTTGAGGTTGCTGTACTCCTTCCTGGTCCAGGCATAAACCAGCTTCCTGCGATTGCCTTTTATGTCGCCGAATCTGGGGTCGCCTTCTATGTACTTATTGATCCTCTTGAAAGTGGATGTTGAGGTCCTGAAGATCTTCAGGGCCATCGGCTCGCCGTCCGGGTCCTCGGCGTAGAATACGTTGCCCTCCTTGCCCGTGGATATCGGGAATCCGATATGCTCTATGACGCCGGAGGTCATGAAGTCATAGATGGTTATCAGGGTCTGGGCGTCGAAGACCTCTGCCAATGTGCTCCTTTCGTCTCCGCTCTTGTCTGTTTTCAGCGCATCTACTCTGCGCTCCAGATAAGCGTAGACCTCCTCATAGGATGTCACGGGATCACCTTAGAAAATATCCAGGTTCTTGGGTATCCTGTTCCTCTTGCTCAGGTTCACGGCCTGAGTCCTTGTGTATCGGAACCTTACGTCGCACTTATCGGGCTGGAAATCCCAAATTGCGACTATTACCAAATCGCCCTCTCTGATCCACATCCTTTTCTTGATTTTTCCCGGGATGCGGCCGATCCTGGAGACCCCGTCCTCGCACATTATGCGTATCTTCGAGGCCCCGAGCAGCTGGTCAGCTATTCCGAACATCTCTCCTTCTTTTATGTTCGGCAGACGTACACGCGATACGTCCTCCTCAGTGCTCTCCATAGGTTCTTCTCTAGGGCTCAATTGGGCTTCCTCTGCGTCATCCGAACATTTGGCGGTATATAAGTGTTACATGGATAACCGCGATTTATAAGGGGAGAGGCATCGGATTTAAGTATATCGCGCAATGTAGGTATTGTTTGCCATCAAAGGCAGGCATCCAGGGGGGTGCTAGCATGAAAAACAAGAAACATAAATCCAACGCGGATCTGGCACAGACACTCAGAGGCGGAGTCATAATGGATGTTACGACCCCGGAGCAGGCGCTCATAGCCGAGAAGGCGGGAGCCTGCGCCGTAATGGCATTGGAAAGGGTGCCTGCGGACATACGCGCATCCGGCGGCGTATCGAGGATGAGTGATCCCCTGATGATCAAGAGGATAGTGGACTCCGTATCCATACCGGTCATGGCGAAATGCCGTATAGGCCACTTCGTGGAGGCCCAGATATTGGAGGCTATAGGGATCGATTACATCGACGAGAGCGAGGTGCTCTCTCCCGCGGACGACATCCACCACATAGACAAGAAGCAGTTCAAGACACCCTTCGTTTGCGGCGCCAGGAATCTGGGCGAGGCACTAAGGAGGGTTTCCGAGGGCGCGTCGATGATCAGGACCAAAGGCGAGGCCGGTACCGGGGACATCGTCCAGGCGGTCTACCATATGCGCACAGTCAATGCGGAGATAAGACACGTGGCATCCCTGAGAGAGGACGAGATCTACGAAGAGGCCAAGAGGCTGTCCGTGCCGGTGGAGCTTCTCCGGGAGGTTCACAGGACCGGGAAGCTGCCGGTCGTCAATTTCGCTGCCGGAGGGGTCGCTACCCCGGCCGATGCGGCGCTGATGATGCAGTTGGGCGCGGAGGGCGTGTTCGTCGGTTCCGGCATATTCAGGTCCGGCAACCCCGCTAAAAGAGCGGAGGCAATCGTGAAGGCGGTCGCCAACTACGATAACCCTGAGATAATTGCCAAAGTGTCAGAGGATCTGGGCGAGGCAATGGTGGGGATAAACAAGGACGAGATCGAGAAACTCAGCGGCATAAGGATGGCTGAGCGCGGTCAGTGAGTTCCCGGTGCGCGGATATCCGTTCCGCGCACCATAACCTTTTTTAAAAGGGCCTCTATCACGACTGTACGGCTCATGTAGTGTAGCGGCCAATCATTCGGCCCTTTCGAGGCCGACACCCGGGTTCGAATCCCGGCATGAGCACCATCATTTCAATATCTTCTTCCGGAAGGCAGCGCTCTCTTTTGCGATATCATTCACGTTCTTGCGTTCGACCTTACGTACGGAAGGAAGACTCCTGGGGCTCGTTTTGAGCATCGCATCCCTCAGGTACGCATCGGCGCAAGGATACTTCTTGAGCTTCGCTCTGTCCCAGTTCTCCACGAGATCGAATACGGCTTCGATCCCCTCGTTGTAGAACTCAGATGTCAATACTGCCACGGCAGTGGCGTCGTTGCCTGTCACGGCGATATTGCAACTCCTGACCGCGCGTTCATCCCCGTTGAATGATATGGACAGGCCGCTGTTGTCCCTGACGAGATCCATGGCCTGGCCGTCAGAGGAGTCGCCCCCCACGTAAACCGTATCGCTGAATTCTATGTCCGTTCTGCGCCTGATCTCCAGGAGAACGTATGCCTTTTCGTTCTGTCCCATGACGGCAACGGGCTTCAGGGTCTCGGCCAACTCCATATCCGGAACGCGCTCCAGGAAGAATGAGTCGAGCGTGTTGATTATGGCGGTGTCCTCCTCTCCGAGGCTGACGGCCTTGTCAAGGGAGTTCGATGTATCCGGAAGTTTAAGTCCGGTTATGATGCCGGACACGCTCTTCAGTTCTCTAGCTTCCGCTTTGTTGATCCTCACGGTATCGAAGGACGCCTGTGTGCAGCTGACATTCCCTATGGGAAAACCTATGGCATCGCAGACCGCCATCATGTGATGCTCGTAGCTGCAGGTGTTGATGTAAGCCGGCAGCAGGTTCCCGATGTACCTCATCGCTCTGTCTGCGCCGGAGAATATCTCCAGATCCTCTTTGGAGAATCCGTATGCCCAGTGATCACTGGCCCCGAATGCGTTCAGGAAGGGCAGGATCATCTTCATTGTGCTGCCGAAATGGACCTCTTCCCTGTTGAGGGCGTAGGTAACGAGATCATCATACCGGGATATCACATCGAATAGGCGCCCGCCGTTCCTGATGAGCCTGGCGCACATCCTTCTGGCGTTGTTGTTGGCGGAGATGAAGCCCAGGTTCCCGCAGACGAATTGCTTGTCCTGGGAGAATCCCATCTCCTCCATAGGATTGTATTCCATTCAGATACCCCGCACGGATGAATTCACATCCTCTGAGAGGTCAAAGGGCTCTTTAAGCATTTTTCCGTTCGCATATAGGCGTTTGTCCTTCATGGACACGGTCCCGTCGGCGAAGCGGGATATGGTGCTGACGATCAGAGGAAGCTCCCTTTTGGCCCCGTCTTCCCTGATCCTTTTGAACAGAGGCTCCTCGGTCCCCTCTTCCGCAATGATCTCATCCATGGTCTTGTGCTTCAGCTTCTCGTTCAGGTCGGACCACAGCCTGTCATAGTCCCCGCCCCGTATGGGGAATCCGCAGTATGTGAGGGCCGCTCCCCGGTCCCAGTCTGGCGTGCATATGTGGATCATCGCGCCCTGCTCGCCCGCGCTCTCCTTTATGAGCTTCCAGATGACCTCCTGCCATGTGCCCTTAGGGCCGTCTGGCAGAGCGGGGTGCAGATTAAGCAGATCGTAGGTCTCGCAGGTCTCGTCATCCACCCACAGCATGTATCCTGCCAATACTCCTATGTCGAAGTCGTAGGGTGACACCGTCTTCCTGAGCTCTTTCCCGTACTCGTCCCTCCAAGCCTTCGGATCAGCATCCCAAAGGTCCGGTCTGAAAGTCTTCCAGGATATCGTGAGGAGAGGTATCCCGTACTCCCGGACCATGCGGAAGAACATCTCCCGCTGCTCTTTTCTCGGATTCGGTTCCTCCTCGTTGTCCCAGTTGCAGAATACGAAGGATATCTCAACGTCCAGTTTGCCCTGCTCCTTCTTATCCATCACGGCCTTCAGAAGGTTACGGGAACCGGACCCTCTGCCCGTGGAGAACCAACCCAGTTTCAGCATGAAAACGGCTATTGCCGTGGTTATATTTCAAACGTCACAGGTCGAAAACCACAGTGACAGAGGGCTCATCCTCGTCCACGGACATCATGTGGTATGTCACGGCCTTCACTTCTGCACGGGGATTATGCCTTGCAACATCCAATGGCTCGCCTACGGCCGTGCAAACAACCTTGTTGCCCTCAAAAGACACTTCGAACTCGGAGAACACCAATCCTTTGACGTCGGTGATGTATATAAGCTCTGAAAGGAAGGAGAACAGGCGTTCTCTGTCATCCTCCCCGGAAGAGATCACCCGGATTTTGGCGGAAGGTCTGACGGAGGAAGCATCCAGCATCTGGTCGTACATAGCGTAAGCGGCATTGCCGAAACATTCCTCCAGGTCCTTCCCGTAGCACTTCACCATGGCATCGGCGGTGTGCTCCAGCAGTTCGTACCTCATGCATCGCCATTCCCGAGATAGGATAAATCAGTTGTCGGTGCGAACGAGGCGAATGATTAATAATCTCAATCACTAGTCCACGTACTATGCGCATCACGATCGTGGGTTGCGGCGTAATTGGATCGAGATTGGCCAAAGCGGCCGACGAGATGGCCGAGGTCAAGAGGATCTACCTAATAGATCTGGACAGAACTCTCTCAGAGAGCCTGGCGAACAAGCTTAAGAAAGCCGTGACAGTGGATGCCGTGGAGGACGAGCTCTACCATTGTGACCTGGTGATAGAGGCCGCTTCTCAGAATGCGGCCAAGGACATATTGACCAAGTCCGTAGGCCGGGGCGTTGACGTAATGGTAATGTCCGTGGGGGCTCTGGTGGACGATGAGTTCAGGAATCAGATATTCGAAAGGGCCAAGAACAGCGGTGCCCGTATATTCATACCGTCCGGCGCATTGACAGGTACGGATGCCCTCAGATCCGCATCCATGGACGAGCTTACAACTGTGGAGCTGAGGTCCACAAAGAATCCCAAGGCCCTTGCGAACATAGAGTATCTTGAGAAGAAAGGCATAGATACCAGCAAGATTACTGAGAGGACCATTCTCTACAGCGGTCCGGCAAGGGAAGCTGTCCAGATTTTCCCCAGGAACATCAACGTGGCAGCTACGGTCAGTCTTCTGGGAGTAGGATTCGACAGAACGACGGTGACCATAATACTGGATCCCGAAGTGAAGAGCAACAATCATGATCTGATCATCAGCGGTGCCTTCGGGAGGGCAGAGTGCCAGACGTTCAATGTTCCTTCTCCGGACAATCCGAGGACCTCATACCTTGCGTCCCTGTCCGCGATATCCGCGCTCAAACGGATAATAAGGAATGAGTGGATAGGAATCTGAGCTCTGCAAAGATATTTCAGCCAGCTTTGCGTTGAAGCCGGTATGGAACCCACCCGAGCCGAGAGGCTTATCGAAGCGGCCGGGACAGATGCTGTAGTTATCTCAAACGGCACAGAGCCCTTCCTTGATTCGGCATTCTGGTACCTGACAGGTTTGGACTCCGGGACATTCGAGGGGTCTATCGCCGTCATCTCCCGTGACCGGGGCCTGCATGTGATAGTCAGCAAGTTGGAGGAGGAGGCTGCCAAGAGATCCCGGGGTGACGTCACGGTCTATTCTACAGGCAGGGAAAGGGACGATGCCGTTAAGAAAGCGATCGGAAGTGCCAGACGAATAGGGGTCCCCTTCGATACCACAGTCCATTCCATGTTCGCCTACATCTCAAAAATGGGAGAAGGCGCAGAGATCAGCAACATATCTCAGGCTCTAGGGGAGGTCAGGTCCATCAAGGACAGGGAGGAGATCTCCAGGATAGAATCTGCATGCGTGATATCCTCAAAGGTCGCCTCGGAGATCCCAGGGATGCTGCGGGAGAAGGTCTCAGAGGAAGAAGTCGCGGCACGATTGGATTCAAGGATGAGGGAGTTGGGCGCCTCAGGCAACGCCTTTGAGACCATAGCGGCCTTCGGTCCTGCGTCCGCGGAGCCGCATCACAAACCGACAGGCTACCGTTTGAAGAAAGGGGATGTGGCTCTTTTCGATTTCGGGGCCAAGAAGAATATGTACTGCTCGGATCTCACCAGGACCGTTTTCCTGGAAGATCCGGACCCAAGACTGCTCAGGGCTTATGAGGTGGTCCTGGAGGCTCAGCGCGCAGGCATAGAGGAGATAAAGGACGGCGTACAGGCGAAGGATCCGGATGCGGCAGCCAGAGATGTAATAGAGGCCTCGGAGTTCAGAGGCATGTTCATACACTCATTCGGTCACGGGATCGGAATGGATGTTCATGAGCCCATAAGCCTATCTCCCAGATCGGAGAACATATTGAGAGCAGGCAACGTCGTTTCTGCCGAGCCGGGGATATACATCAGCGGTGTGGGCGGGATAAGAATAGAGGATACCGTGCTGGTTACAGAGAACGGATGCCGCAGGCTCACGGATTTTGATAGCAGCATCACCATCATAAGGTGATCAGAAGGCCGCTTCCACTGTTATCTTGGTGCGGTCCCCGACGTCAGCCAGGGAGTCGATATCCCCAATGAGCTTGCCTATCCTCACTACAGGATAAGGGGAGACAGGCCTTCCGTCCCTACCGCTGAGGGGAGTCGGCCCGAAGAAGAGGCAAACAGCACCGGCCTCGGGCCAGAACGCTATGTCTCCTTTGTCGAGGATGGTTACCTTGCTCCCTTCCACCTCCACCTCCGTGGGGACTTCGAAGTATATCTCGGAGCCCAGCATGTTTATGACAGAGGATACGGGGAGAGATAGCCATAAGGCATCAGTGAAGGCTGACCTCGTCAACTCTCCCCTGTACTCCCCGATCCTGGTCCGGAAGGTTACGGCGTTCACGCTTTCTTCTTCCTTTCGAAGAGCTTTCTTATGTCCCTGCCCACGACCTCGAGCTGGAGCTCGGATTCGTCCTTCTCCATTTTCTTGAGGTTCTTGAGGCCGGCCTTCCATTCAGCACGCCATTCATCCTTGAACTTACCGGACTCTATGTCATCCAGAATGGATTTCATGCCCTTCTTCGACTCCTCGGTTATGACCCTGTCCCTTCTGGTAAGTCCACCGTACTCGGCGGTGTTGGATACCACGTACCACATGTGCTCGAAGCCGCCCATGTTGATCAGGTCGACTATGAGCTTTGTTTCGTGGAGGACCTCGAAATATGCCATCTCGGGCGGGTATCCCGCATCCACCAAGGTGTCGAACCCGGCCTTGATCATCGCAGTGAGGCCTCCACAGAGGACAGCCTGCTCACCGAACAGGTCGGTCTTGGTCTCATTGTCGAAAGTGGTCTCGAACACGCCGGCCCTAGTGGACCCAAGGCCCTTTGCAAGTGCCAGAGCTATTTTCTTGGCGTTACCGGTGATGTCCTGGTGAACGCACACCAGGGCAGGTACGCCGAAACCCTCGAGGAACATGAGCCTTTCCATGTCGCCCGGGGCCTTTGGAGCCATCATAATGACGTCCACGTTCTCGGGCGGTACTATGAGCTCATATGTTATCGCGAATCCGTGGGCGAATTCCAGGGCAGCGCCCGCTTTGAGGTTCGGCTTGACCATCTCTTTGTATATGTCAGGCTGGACTTCGTCCGGCAGAAGCATCATCACGACATCCGCTCCCTTCACGGCATCCGGTATCTCTGCGACCTTAAGGCCGTCCTCCTTTACCCTGTTCCAGGATCTGCCGTCCTTCCTGGCGCCCACTGTGACATCCAGACCGGAATCGTGGAAGCAGAGGGCCTGAGCCCTTCCCTGCGCCCCGTATCCGAGAACAGCTATCTTCTTTCCTTTGAGTATGCCTAAATCAACATCCGCATCGTGATAGATCTTCATCGTTGCGCCTCTCCTTTGCTTTGGGCTATTCCTTCCTTGGGTATAAGGATAACGTCCTCAGTAGGGGCAGCGTCCTTTGACCATGGGAATGGCCGGGTCGGGGGGCAGCATGGGAAGAACATCCTCTTCGGGGTCGGTATGGATGTCTATCAGGCAGGTCTCCCCACTATTCATGCTCCTCTTGAGGGCATCGCCTATCTCACTGGGTCTTTCAATCCTTATCCCGTTGGCGCCGAAGGCCTCGGCCAGCTTGACGAAGTCTGGGTTAGAGTCGTAGAGCTTTGTCGCGGAGTATCTCTTGCTCCAGAAAAGCTTCTGCCACTGCCTGACCATGCCAAGCCATCCGTTGTTCATCAGGCATATCGTCACGGGGAGATCCTCCTGTATGGCCGTGGCCAGCTCCTGGACGACCATAAGCAGGCCCCCGTCACCTGTGACTGTTAGGACCTTCTTGTCCGGGCAGGCTGCTTTGGCGCCTATCGCGGATGGAAGACCGAAGCCCATAGTACCGAATCCTCCGGAGGATATCATCTGTCTGGGTCTTTTGATGTTCAGGCAATGCATGGCCCACATCTGATTCTGACCGACGTCAGTTGTAACGATGGTCTCGTCATCGATCAGCTTGTTGATCTCACGCATGACCTTCTGCGGTTTTATCGGGACGCCGTCATAATCGAAGTCGCAACAGCATTTGGACTTGAAGGAAGTCAGCCTCATAGTCCATGCAGGATCGGGAGTGAAGCCCTCGAGACCGTAGAGGAAAGTCCTCAGGACGTCCCCGACATCAGCCTTTATGTTGATCGATGTCAGCCCATGCTTGTTGAATTCCGTGCTGTCCAGGTCTATGTGTATGATCCTGGATCCGTTGCCCGGACGTGTGTGGGGACTGTAGGTCCTGTCGGAGAACTTGGTGCCTGCGGCTATTATGAGGTCCGCCTCCTTCATAGCGCTCAGCGCGGAGCGTCTCCCGTGCATGCCCAGGGATCCCATGGCAAGGGGATGGTCGTATGGTATGCTGCCCATTCCCATGAGAGGAGTCAGAACCCCGGCGCCGATCCTCTCGGCGAGTCTGACCATATCCTCGGATGAATCGGAGCCTATTATGCCCCCTCCAGCAAGGATGATCGGCCTCTTTGCCTCTTTTATCCACTGGATCGCGGTGGGTATGCCGGACGTGTCTATCTGAACAGGTCTGGGTTCCCGTATCTGGGTCAGCAGCGACTCGTCTATCTGCGAGTTCATCGCATCGATGGGAAGATCGACGTGGACCGGGCCCGGCCTTCCGAGCCGGGTGACCTTCCACCCTTCGCTTATGACGCTGGGAAGCAGATTCAGATCCAGGACCCTGTAATTGTATTTCGTGACAGGCATCATGAGGCTGAATGCATCAACTTCCTGGAATGCTCCCATGCCGAGATTGCCTGTGGCGACCTGGCCTGTAAGGACCATCATGGGTATTGAATCGGCGAACGCGGTTCCGACGCCGGTGACAAGGTTCGTTGTTCCCGGGCCGCTTGTGGCAAGGCAGACCCCGGTTCTCCCCGACGCTCTGGAATACCCGTCGGCCATGTGAGCTGCACACTGCTCGTGGCGCACTAGTACGTGCCTGATGGAGGAATCCAACATTTCGTTGTAGATCGGTATGACGGTACCCCCGGGGTATCCGAAGATAGTACCGACGCCTCTGTCCTCAAGCATCTTCAGCAGTGCTCTAGAGCCTTTCATGGTGTCTCACCTTTTCGATGGAATTACGTGATAGGGTTTAATAACAACTGCTACCTTCCCATCCAAAGACGCACCAATGGCCATAGTTTACAGTGAAAAGTTATTGGAGCACAGCCAATGGCCCGACCATCCTGAGTCTCCTCTGAGGCTCAAGACCTTAAGGAAAAAGCTGGAGAAGGAGGGTCTCTGGAAGAATGTGGTGGGCCCAGACCGTCTGCCCGAGGAAGCCCTCCTCCGAGTGCATACGGAGGAGCACGTGGAGAGGGTGAAGATGGGAGGCGACTATCCCGTCGACCCGGACACGTTCATACATGAGAACACCTACGAGCTGGCCAAGATATCCGCTGCTGTGGCTGTAAAAGCAGTCGAGATCGCCGCAGGTGGCGAGCCGTCCGTGGCCCTCACCCGGCCCCCGGGTCACCACGCAGGCAGGAACCGCATCGGCGGATTCTGCTATTTCAATAATGTCGCCGTTGCTGTTGCGGCGGTAGGGAAGAGGACCGCCGTGATCGATCTCGATGCCCATCACGGGAATGGGACAGAGGAGATATTCTATGATACAGACAATGTTTTCGTGATATCGACCCATGAGGCGGATTTCTATTGGGATTCAGGATATGTGGAAAGGATCGGCGAGGGAAAAGGCTCCAGCTATAACGCCAACATACCAATACCGGCCGGTGCGGGGAACCGTACCTTCCTGGCGGCCATGGATGAGATAATAATACCGATCCTCAAGAAGTATAAGCCGGAGCTCATAGTCGTCAGCTTGGGAGTGGACGCTCATTATTGCGAGCCAAACGCCCATATGCAGATGAACACCGACGGTTACGTGGAGCTCTGCAGACGCCTGTTCGACATATCCGAGGGAAAGATAGCATTCGTTCTGGAGGGAGGTTATCATCTCCGGGCCACGGCAGAGGTCATAGCCGGTGTTCTGGCTATGATAGAGGGCAGGACCATAAAAGCGGAGTATAACGAAGAGCGCTGCGAGCAGGGCAGCGGAAGGAAAGCCGTCCGCAAGGCCAAAGAATACCTTTCCAAATACTGGGATATCTGAACGCTCAGACCCTCTGAACACAGGAGATCGCCGAGAAGGTGGCTTTGGAGACTATCAATATTCTCAATAGTATCGAGCAAGTTTATTCTATCGGAACACCAATAATCGCGTAGGTGTGGGTGAGCTCCATGAAAACGAAGGTAGGAGTAAACGGATACGGAACGATCGGCAAAAGAGTGGCAACAGCGGTCAACCAGCAGGACGACATGGAGATAGTCGGTGTGACAAAAACCAGGCCGTCATATGAGGCACAGGATGCTGTCAGGAAAGGATATCCTCTTTATGTGCCGGAAGACAATTTAGAGGCGTTCAAGGCGTCTGGCATAAAGGTCGCCGGGACCATAAAGGATCTTTACGGCAAGGCGGATATAATCGTTGACTGCACTCCTGGAGGCGTTGCAGAGAAGTACAAGGCGGAATTCACCGAGGCGGGCATCAAGGCAATATGGCAGGGCGGAGAGGATCACAGCCTCACCGGGATATCATTCAATGCAGGTGCCAATTACAAAGAGTCCTGGGGAGCGCAGTTCTCCCGTGTAGTGTCTTGCAACACCACAGGACTTCTCAGGACATTCTACCCTATCGACAAGAAGTACGGGATAAAGAATTCCTATGTTACGCTTATAAGGCGCTCTGCCGACCCCTACGACAGTAAATCCGGGCCCATAAATGCCATTGAGCCAGTGGTGAAGCTGCCGACCCACCACGGACCCGATGTTCAGAGTGTCATGCCCTGGGTCAACATACACACTATGGCGGTCAAGGTCCCTACGACCCTGATGCACGTTCATACTGTGGCCATGGAGCTCAACAGCGAACCGAAGACCGAGGAGATCATAGAGCTGCTCCGCAAGACGCCCCGCGTCAAGCTCGTGAAGAGTTCTTCGGGAATCAAATCCACGGCTCAGATAATGGAAGAGGCCAGGGAGATGGGCAGGTCTCGCAATGATATGTTCGAGATAGTTCTGTGGGAGGACGGCATCAAAGTAGTTGGCAACACCCTATACTTCTATCAGGCCGTTCACCAGGAGAGCGACGTCATACCTGAGAACATAGACTGCATAAGGTCTATGTGCAAGATGGAGAAGGACCCGGCCAAGTCCATGGCGAAGACCGATGCCGCCATGGGCATCGAAAGGTGCTGAGGATGAAAGGCATCTACACATTGGAGGATTTCAATGTCAGAGATAAGACCGTCCTTCTGAGGGTGGATATAAACTGCCCCATGGACAGGTCCACTCTGAGGATAATAAACGATTCGAGGATAAGGAGGATCGTTCCCACAGTTCGGGAATTAATGGGCAAGAGAGCCAAAGTCATAGTACTGGCACATCAGAGCCGAAAGGGCAAATGGGACTTCACGCCTCTGGATCAGCACTCGGAGAGGTTGTCCAAGCATCTCAACGCGCCGGTAAGGTATGTGAACGATATACTCGGAGATACGGCCCGGAAGGCCATATCCGAGACGAAGCCGGGCACGGTTCTGCTGTTGGGAAACGTAAGGGGGATAGACTCCGAATCAGAGGAGCTCAGCATGATGGAGCACTCCAGGTCGGAGATAGTAAGCACACTTGCGCCCCAGATAGATTTCTATGTCAACGATGCTTTCGCGGCCGCTCACAGGAGCCAGTGCTCTCTGGTAGGATTCCAGCCCAGGGTGCCCTCGGCATCCGGCAGGCTGATGGCCAAGGAGCTGTACGCCCTCAGTGCGATATTCGATGTTCCGAGGCGCCCCTCCGTGTTCGTATTGGGTGGTGCGAAGATCGACGATGCCGCAAGCATGGTGGACTATGTTCTGGGCAGCGGGATAGCCGACACTGTAATATTGGCCGGACTGGCAGGCATAGCCTTCCTGAAGGCCCGCGGAGTGGATATAGGCGAGGCCTCCTCCGCCCCCATAAAGGATGAGCTGACCGCCGAGAATCTGCAGAAGGCGAAGGATGTGATGTCGAAGTACGGGCACAGGATACTTCTGCCGACGGATGTGGCCGTGGAGAGGAACGGGAAGCGCCAGAATGTCCTCATAGGGGATATGCCAAATGACGTCCCCTCTCTGGACATAGGCGATGCCTCGATAGCGAAGTTCGCTAAGGTCATAGCAACATCCAGGACCACCCTTATGTCGGGCCCTGCGGGCATGTACGAGAAGGAAGGCTTCGACGTGGGCACCAAGGCTCTCATGGAAGCCATGATCGACTCTGGCGGGCAGTCCGTCATAGGCGGAGGGCACACGGTGGGAGCAGCGGACAAGCTGGATCTCACTGACAGGTTCTCCTATGTCAGTACCGGAGGGGGAGCTCTAGAGGCATTCCTCCTAGGTCAGGAGCTGCCTGTGGTTGAGGCTCTGAAATATTCCTTCGATAATGTGAAGGTTTAGATCGAGCCCTTCCTCATGCGCTCTATGGCTTCGGTTATGCGCTCCTTGGGCTGAGTGACGGTCATGCGGACGTACCCTTCGGCGGATTTGCCGAAGCCGACGCCCGGGGTCGCCACGATGCCCAAATCCAACATCTTCTCCGTGAACTTCATGGATGGCATCCCGCAGTCGAACCAGACGTAGAAAGTCGCCTTGGGCATGTTCACCTTGTATCCCAGGCTCCTGAGGCCGTCCACAAGGACCTTTCTCCTCTCTGCGTAGACGTCCATATTCGCTTTGACCACATCAGGCAGATCGCCGTCCTTGTAGAGTCTGAGGGCGGCGATGCCCGCTTTCTGGATGAACTTCGGGGCTCCAGAATCGATCTGGCCCTTGCATTTCTTGAGGCCGGCGATCAGATCCTTGTTCCCGACAGCATATCCGAGCCTGTAACCTGTCATGTTGAACGTTTTGGAGAAAGACCCGAACTCTATGCAATCCTTGCCCGCCTCAAGCGCGGAAGGTGCCATGTATCCGTCGAAGCACATCTCCGAATATGCATTGTCGTAGCAGAAGATAGTGCCGTTCTCCACGCACCAGTCCTGCAGCTTTTTCAGATATCTCGCGTCGCAGGTGGCGCCGGTGGGATTATTCGGATAGTTGGCGTACAGCATCCTGGCCCCTTCTGGGCAGTCGGCAGGGTCCAGCAGCCAATCCTTTTCCGGACGCAGCGGCACCTTCACGCACTCCGCATTGTTGAATATGGTGGCAGCAGCCGAGTAAACGGGATATCCGGGGCTCGGAGCTATTATTGTCTCCCCATCATTTACGAAGGACTGGGCTATGTTGAATATCCCCTCTTTCGATCCTATGGTGACACAGACCTCCTTGTCCGGGTCCACATCAACGCCGAATCGGACCTTGTACCAGTCCGCAACCGCTACGCGCAGGGATCTCTCTCCGGCGCTGGATGAGTAATTGTGGTTCTCCGGCTTCGCGACCTCTCTCTGCAGAGCCTCTATTATCGGTTGGGGGGTCGGGAGGTCCGGGTCCCCTATTCCGAAATCAATGATATCTATGCCTTGGGCCCTCTTCTTTGCCGTCATCTCATCCAGCATCACGAAGAGGTACGGCGGCAGTGCTTTCAGCCTTTCTGCGAACTCGTATTCCATCTTATTCCCTCCAGAATCCGTCGAACACCAGGACCGCAGGGCCCTTCATGTTGACGGAGCTCAGATCCTTGGCGACAGTTATCTTCAGTGTGCCGCCCAGCAGATTCACATCTATGGGTGTATCGTAAGGCACGAGTCCGTTCAGGCAGGCCGCCACGGTAGCTGCGCCCGCACCGGTTCCGCAGGCCATGGTCCATCCCGCACCCCTCTCGTAGACACGGAGGTCTATAGCTTTGTTAGCGACCGTAGCGAATCCCACGTTCACCTTCTGAGGGAACCTCGGATCGGAGCCTATCACGGGCCCCAAGCTCTTCACTGCCTCGCTGCCCAAGTTATTGAATGTTACGAAATGAGGGTTGCCCATGCTCACGGCAGTCCCCTTTATCTCGGTGTCTCCGAATCTTATTGACTGGTTGACGAATCTCGGTCCTTCGTCGTAGATCATGGGCACGGCTGCAACCTCCAGGGACGCAGCACCTAATCCAACGGAAACGCTGGATACTTTCCCGTCGCTTCCCTTCTCCACAATTATCCTCTTGTTCCCGGCCAGGGTGTTGATTGTGAACTCATCCTTCTTGACGATCCCGAAATCCGATACGTGCTTGGCAAGGCACCTTATGCCGTTACCGCACATCTCGGCCTCGCTCCCGTCAGAGTTGATTATGCGCATGGAAACGTCGGCGCCCTTCATACCGGGGAGAAGGTAAAGGAAACCGTCCGCTCCTATTCCGAATCTGCGTTTACATCCGCGTGCTACCTTCTCCGGATCTATGCGCACGGATTCGTTTATTCCGTCCACTATTACGAAGTCGTTCCCGGTACCGTGATATTTCCAAAATTTCATTTTCTCAATCCTTCCGGTATGATCTGGTTGCGCCAAAGGTCTTCCATTTCCTCAGCCTTCCTGATGAGGCGTGCCTTCCCGTTGCTTACCAGGACCTCAGCGCACCTGGGTCTGGAGTTGTATTCGCTGGACATGGAGAACCCGTATGCTCCGGCGGTGAACGCCGCAACAAGGTCCCCTTCCTCTGGGTCCGGCATGATGCGGTCATGTGCCAGATAATCCCCGCTTTCGCATATGGGGCCTACTACGTCATACTTGCCGCTGCATGCCTTGTTGAATTTATTCGCTATAGCCACCATGTGGTATGAGTCATAGAATGCGGGTCTGACGAGGGTATTGAATCCCGCGTCGACCCCTATGTACTTTTTCGTTTCCGCATCCTTGACATCCACGCATCTGGTCAGGAGCACTGTGGAATCGGCGACTATGTATCTTCCCGGCTCGATAACAACGGTCTTGATGTCCGTTTCTTCCTGTATTATCTCGGTGACGAGGCTGGCCAGTTCTTCTACGTCAGTCTCCTCTTCCTGCAGCCTGTAAGGCACTCCCACGCCGCCGCCTATATCTATGAACTCCAGATTTATGCCCGTTTTGTCCCGGATCTCATTGGCCAGATCGGAGAGGACCTCTGCCACATCTGTGAATTGATCTATGCCCTCCCCTCCGGATCCGGTGTGGGCGTGTATCCCTCTTATGTCGAAACCGAGATCCTTCGCTCTTGTGTATACGGGTATCGTTCTCTTGATGGGTATCCCGAATTTGGATCCCTTGCCCCCAGTCATGACCTTGACGCCGTGACCGGATGCCACCCCGGGCGTGATCCTGAACGATATCTTGACATCCGTGGATATTTTGGCAAGCCTCTCCAGTTCTGATTCGGAGTCCACGTTTATCATGCAGCCTGCACTCACCAGTGCCCCCAGCTCTTCGTTGCTGACATTGACCCCGGTATAGAGTATCCGGTCCGGGGAGAAACCGGCCTTGATGCAGGACAGTACTTCTCCTATGGAAACGGCATCTATGCAGCTGCCCTCTTGTTCCAGGATGCGCAGGACAGCAAGATTTGTATTGGCCTTGCAGGCGTAGTTCACTCTGGTATCCATGTACTTGGAGAAGGCCCCGTGGATTCTTCGGTAGTTCTCTCTTATCCTCTTTTCCTCCGTCACATAGACGGGGGTTCCGAACTCTTCCGCTATCTCCGTCGCGGCAATGCCGTCTATCAGCATGATGCCGTCCTTCCCCTCGTACTCTCTGATCATTCGATCCCCTCTCCCACTATGAACTTCTGGTGCAGGATCTTGACCACGTCAGTGACGGAGTCCGTGGGTACCACGAAGTTAAGGGAAACGTCGGATGCCCCCTCGGAGATCATCTCCACGTTGGCTCCCACCTCCTTCACTGCACCGAAGACGTCCCCGGAGAAGCCCTGGTAGGACAATAAGCTGTCGCCGACGGCGCAGACCAGAGCAACATTGCTCTTCACATCTATGCGCTCTATATCCTTGGAGTCCAGGAGGTTGAGGTTCTTCAGTGTCTGCTTCACGTCCAGATTGTGAATCAGGAATGCTATCGTGGAAAGCGAGGTTGATATGGCGTATACTGCGACGCCCGCATCCGCCAATTTCTCAACTATCCTGGCGACGATTATGGGCCTGTAGGCTATGTCTGCCGCAGATACCGTGATTATGGAGAGATCCACCTTCATCGCAACGCTCTTCAGCAGCTTGTTGTCGGAGTGCCTGCTGAGATTGTGTATCACAGTTCCGCAGTTGGATGGGTCATAGGAGTTCTTTATCCAAAGGGGTATGTGCTTCCTTCTTACAGGCTCTATGGTCCTGGGGTGAAGAACCTTGGCACCGAAGTATGCCAGTTCTCCAGCTTCGCTGTAGTTCATCTCCTTTATCGTTTTGGCGTTGGGCACGACCCGCGGGTCAGCGCTCATGAAACCGTTGACATCAGTCCAGATCTCCACAGAACTGGCATTCATGGCGTTGCCTATCGCAGCCGCCGCATAATCCGAGCCTCCCCTTCCGAAGGTCAGGGCCTTTCCGCTGTCGGTCACCCCGTAGTAGCCGGATATCACAGGTATGACTCCGTTCTGGAGCATAGGTTTGACGACCATGTTGATCTTGAGAGAGGTCTTATCCAAGTCCGCGGTGCCGTTCAGGGGCCTGCCCTCCGCAAATATGCCCGCTTCCTCCGAGGTAAGCGCAACGGACTCGAACCCCATGGTTCTTATGAGATGAGCCAAAGTAAGGCTGGAGAATCTCTCTCCCTGGGATATGAACAGGTCCTCGAAATAGGGGTCCTTCCGGGTCTCCTCGTCGAGCATGAGCCCTTTCATCAGTCCGAGGCGTTCGTCAAGGTCCTTCTTGTAAGATTCGAGAGCCTCTCCCGCGAATAGCTTCTCAGCAACGTCCATGTGCCTGTCGTAGAACAGCTTGGCTGCCCCCTCCGGGTCCTTGAACCCGTTCTCCATGGTCCCGATCAGGAAATTGGTTATTCCGGACATGGCAGAGACCACCACGACCTTCCCTCCGTCCTTCTCGATTATTATTTTCGCCACTCTCTTCAGAGCCTCGGCGGAGCCGACGCTGGTCCCTCCAAACTTCATTACTGTTACGATCATAGGCCGAGCACCTCGCTCATGCTGTGTAATTTACCGTCCTTCTTACCGGCAACCCATCTTATAGTCCTAAGGCAGCCGGATGCCAAAGCTTCCCTGGATATCGCTCTGTTGGTCAATTCAATGACCTCGTTGCTGTTGCCGAAAAGCACCGTGTGGTCGCCCACTATGCCGCCCGCCCTTACGGAATGCATTCCGATCTCTCTGCCCCTGGGTCCGGCAACGCCCTCTCTTCCGTAGGAGACGTTCTCTATCCCAGTCGCCGCCTGTAGCCTTCTGAGCGCCTCCCTGGCGGTACCAGATGGAGAGTCCTTCTTCGAAGAATGGTGAGCCTCTATGATCTCCACATCATAATCTGGCAGATATCCAGCGAGGATCTCGCACATCTTCAAGAAAACGTTTATTCCGACTGCGAAGTTGGCAGACACGACGGCTGACGTGCCGTGCTCCCTGACAGCTGCGGCCAGGGCCTCCATTGTGACCGCATCCACGGCGGTAGTGCCGAGGATCAGATTCGTTCCGGTCTCAGGCACGGATGCCACTGTTGCACTGGCTGCCGAAGGGGTCGTGAGATCCACGTAGACATCCGCATCCTCCAGGAGCTTCTTCAGGGTCATCGGTCCCGAGGCCACTATCCCTCTGGATATCTCCCTTCCGATGTTGCCGCCGTTCTCGGATACGGTAGCGCCTGTAAGTCTCAGGTCCTCTGATGCCGTGATCATATCGCAGACCATACGGCCCAGTTTACCGGTGGCGCCGCCGACGACAACCTTCGTAATCAAAACGCTCGCCCCCTCAGATAAGCCCCAGATCCTCTATGTCCGAGTCGAGCACGGCGGCTCCGCGCTCGGATATGTAAGTCAGGGGCAGCCTGAGCTCTCCGTTGCCGAAGCCCAGGCGCTTCATCACATACTTTATCGGTATCGGATTGGATTCCAGGAAGAGGTCGGTGAAAAGAGGAAGCATGCGATAGTGTATCGCAGAAGCGTCTATGAACTTCTCCCTCAGGCACAGATCCATCATCTGGCACACTGTGTTGGGGCAGCAGTTCGCAGCCACGGATATGACCCCGCAGCCGCCCATTGCGATTATAGGGAAGGTCTGGGCGTCATCTCCTGAGAGGACCTCGAACTCCTTCGGCTTCTTCGCAAGTATCTTGCCGACCTGGATCAGATTGCCGCTGGCCTCCTTTATCCCGACGACCCCGGGAAGCTCCTTGGCGATTCTCACGCTGGTCTCTGCAGATATGTTGCTGGCGGTCCTTCCCGGAACATTGTATATCACGATCGGCACATCAACAGACTCGCTGACGACCTTGTAATGCTGGAATATGCCCTCCTGGGTGGGCTTGTTGCAGTAGGGGGATATGGAAAGTATGCCGTCCGCTCCCAGATCCGCGGCGGTACGGCTTAGGTACACCGCTTCAGACGTGGAATTGCTGCCTGCACCGGCCAGGACCCTGGCGTGCTTAACCTCGTCAATTACTATCTTTATGACCTTTATGTGCTCCTCATGGCTGAGCGTAGCTGATTCTCCGGTGGAACCGCATGGTACCAGAGTGCTCACGCCGTTCTCTTCCTGGAACCGGACTATGCGCCTGAGGCATTCCTCGTCTACTTCTCCGCTCTTTGTGAACGGCGTGATCAGTGCCGTCGCCACACCTTCGAACATGGTTATTCTCCGTAATGCTCCTTCAGTATCAGCCGCGTTCGCGTGCTGATTATATTATCGTTGCGTCTCACGCTCTCGATTATGTCGTTCAGACGCTGAGAGGACTCCACATCCACTATGGCTATGAGGTCCTGATCCCCAGTGACCTCGAAGACCTCGTTTATCCCTTCATATTGGATCAGCTTATCAGCTATCTCTTGGGAATCGGTGTTGACGTCGATGCATATCTCGACCAGGGCCTTTACGTTCTTAGAGCTGGTCTTTATCGTAAAGCCCTTGATCGTGCCCTCGGACATCATCCTGTGGACCCTGCTTCTGACGGTGCCTTCCGACACACCGATCTGCTGTGCTATGTCCACGAAAGGGCATCTTGAATCCTTTCTAAGGATGTCTATTATGCGTTTGTCGAGATTATCTATCAATTTATCACCGGTCTTCTGATTTCGTAGTCCCGACACCGCTGACCGCAATTAATGTATATAAATACTTATAAAATCGAAGTCCGTTCAAAGAAGTTCGCAGCAAACAGCAACATCACGAAATGTGAACCTCCATCTCGGGCACGGATAGTTTTATGTCGTTCTCCAGGAACTTGTTGTATATATCCAGGCGTATCTGCGCCGAGATGGACCCGTAGTTCTCCACATTGTCCACATATGCGGTCAGGCGCAGCCTCACATCGAACTCTGCGAACTCAATCACGCGGGTGTCCGGTGTATCGAAGGTACCGTCCTTTATGATGTTCGGGTGGTCGTAAGCAACCTCCCGCATAAGCCTCATGGCAAGTGCCAGATCAGTTCCGTGGGCTACGCCTACCAATATCAGTATGCGGTAAGCGCGGTTCTTGCTGCTCATGTTCGTTATGACAGATGACGCGACAACGCTGTTGGGCATGACTATGACCTCCTCGTTCTCCCAGCTGTGGAACGTGGTGTTCATCAGTCCGATCCTCTTGATCCTAAGTATGGCGGTGTGCTCCTTCATCTTAACAAGATCCCCTTCCCTGAAAGGGCGGGTTATGAGAAGGGTCATGCCGCTGAAGAACTGGTTAAGGCTGTTCTGAGCTCCCAATGAAAGAGCCAGACCCAGTATTCCTGCCCCGGTGAGTATGGCAACCAGGTTGAACCCCAAAGCGGCCAGGATGGCTGCGAATGCGGCGCTGGCTATCGTGATCTTCCCCAGCATGTTGAAGAGAGGCACCAGTGCATTGTCCACTCCCTCGATCTCATTGTTCATTCTGGAGAAAAGTATGGGTATGGCTATCTTGTAGATGCGCCAGGTTATTATCGCCCCCAGGATGATGTAAATTATGGAGGCGATGCTTAGCGACAGGGCGATGTAATATGCGTCCACCCCCCCGATCCTCAGAGCACCGGATATTCCATAGATGACGATTGTCAGGAATACAAGCCAGGAAACGTTCATTCTGACCTGGTCAAACCGCTTCTTGTTATCGTTGGAGAAGAACTCCCTTACGATGATGAAGACGACCCCCATTATAAGGAGGGAGATGCCCATCCAAAGGAAGAAAGAGATGATCGCGGTGAAAGCAGGCGTGTTAAGAGGGTACGGGAGAGGGTTATCGAACTCCCCCAGTATCTTGTTGAACTGGTCATCCGATGTTAGCTGGGAGGAGATATTGACGGGAACAGTCAAAGAAACGGTGCTCTTCGCATTGTCCACGGTGTTGGTGCAGGTCATGGATATATGCAGGTCTGTGTTGCCGGAGCCTGCGTATTTGTCTGCTTCCAGTGTCAGGGGCACGACTCTGTACCCGCTGCCTTCCAGATCGACGCTTGTTCTAAGTCCCCTGTCATCGAAATGGGCAAAGAGGCCGTCGGATCCGGATACCTCAAGGGTGATCTCATAGAGATCGGCGGTCTTATTGCCAACGATCAGATTGAACACATAAGTGTCTCCCGCACTCAAGGAGATGTCGTAATCCGGGGTGGTCAGGGTGACATCGCCCGCATCTGCCCATTCTCCTGAATTATCATCAGCTATAAGCGGTATCATCAGCAGAGCGGCCACCGCAAAGAATGCGAACAGTGTTGCCGTTTTCCTGCTGGATATCATAAGTTTCGTCAAGGTGTACAAAGCATAAAAATATAATTGAGTCTCATCCAGCAACATGGACATCTTCGTGGACCTGACCAAGGTCCTTGTCGTCACGGCGATCATGATCTCCGCCTGTGTCAGCGATTGGAGGAAACGGGAGGTCTCGGAGATGCACTGGGCTCTGATGGGGGGTGCCGGAATGGTGTTCGTGGCACTGTACGGAGGGTGCGATATATGGGCCAGAGCGATGGTCGTCTTCGGCATGGCCCTGATGCTGTTCGATATTCTGGTGGACAGGGAGGTGGGTGCGCGGCAGCAATCGCTGATCTACTTCGGGATTGCCCTGCTGTTCCTGGTTCCAATCCTGATGTCCGGATGGTGCATAAGGGTGATAGCGGTACCGATTTTGTTTAACTATTTTTTGATGAATGCTCTCTACTCTTCCGAGCTGATGAAGGGAGGGGCGGATGCCGCCTGTCTGATAGCTATGGGCCTGGTGTTCCAGTGTTATCCGGATCTGGGTGTGATCCCTCTGATAAAGTCGGAATTGGGGATCTACAATGCGATGTACGTATTCCCTCTCTTCGTTCTGATGGCCGCTCTTATCATAACCGCGGTCATAATGCTGGCTTACTTCGCCGCATTGAATATCAGGCGCAGGGATATCGGAACCATGATGTTCTTCGGCTACAAGATGGACCTGGACGAGGTCCAGGAGCGCATGGTATGGCCAATGCAGGACTTCGTCGGCGGGAAATTGGTCACCGCGCACGGTGCCGTGAACGATCCCGCCGCCCTTGAGCGCCTCCGGGATGCCGGAGAGGTCAGGATATGGGTCACTCCCAAGATACCGTTCCTCATACCTGTTCTGGCAGGTTTCCTCTTCATGGTCATAATCGGGAATCCTCTGTTCATCTTATGATGTTAAGACGGGTTTTACATGAGGAGCAACGGTCCCCGTTCAGCCCCACCACATCGATGAGATACCCTGTTCTCTTGATCAGGACGCTGCCGCACTCGGGGCAGAAGGTGTCCGATCCGTCATCGGATATTATGTTCCCCAGATACACGTGCTTCAGCCCTGCGCTCTCAGCTATGTCCATGGCCTTCTCCAAGGACTCCCCGGGAGTCCAGGGAACCATGTTCATCTCGTTGTCCGGATGGAATCTGGAGAAGTGTACTGGCACATATACGGACAGCTCTTCCGCTATCCATTCTGCGAAGGCTTTTATCTCTTCCGGTGAATCGTTGTGGCCCGGGATAAGCAGATAAGTGATCTCAATGGGCACCCCCTCTTCGTGCGCTATCTTGATGGCATCGAGGACATCCTTCAGGTGGGCGCCGCATATCTTCATGTAGAATTCATCGGTGAATCCCTTTACATCGATGTTCATGGCATCAGTTATCTTGCAGAGATCCCGCAGGGGCTCCTCGCAGATCAGGCCGTTGGTAACGATCACGCAGTCAAGCTCCGGGTCGCAGCGCATGGTGTCCTGTATGTACTCGATCCAAATCGTCGGCTCATTGTATGTGAAGGCTATGCCGCTGCTCTTCTCCCGATTGCACATGGCAGCCAGGTCCTGCGGGGATTTGTATGTGGTCCTTTTACGGCCTGCGGGAGACTGGGATATGGAATAGTTCTGGCAGTGCTTGCAGGTCATATTGCATCCGACGCTGCCTACGGAGAATATCCTGCTCCCGGGTTTGTAGTGGTACAGAGGCTTCTTCTCCACAGGGTCGACGCACAGTGATGACACTCTGCCGTATGTGTCAGCCACAAGGTAGTCCGGGTCTCCGCGTCTCGCACCGCATCTGCCGTAATTCCCCACTCCGATCCTGCATCTGTGGGGGCAGAGGCCGCATAGGTAAACGTCCCCATCCCTTTCGTAGTATCTTGCTTCCATTCTAACCGGGCTAATAGCGGCCATACTCCAACCTCCTCGTGCCTTCGTCCGAGACTAGCCTGGCTTCTCTGCCGGAGGTCACAACGCCTATTATTGAGAAGTTTATGCCGGATCCGTATAGGGAATCCAGCTTCTCTTTGTTGAAAGTGAAGAGCAGCTCGTACTCTCCGCCGAAACCTATCATCATATCCACCTCCGGAATCCCCGTTTCCTCTGAGACATCCTCCACATCCGCCCCTTTGGGCAGGAACTCCGACATGATGTCCATCCCGACACGGCTGCATTCGCATATTGTCAGGGCAGCTGTGGCCAGTCCGTCGGAGAGGTCTATGCAGGAGGTCACTGCACCGGTGGAGGCAAGGGCGATGCCCTCTTTGATCCTGGGTACCGGGATGAAGAGCGAATCGGCAGCATCCGGGAAGCTCAGCCCGTTCATGATGGCGTGATATCCCGCTGCCGGGGATCCCAGGGGGCCGGTGACAGCCACCATGTCCCCGGGCAGGGCGCCTCTTCTGGTCATGGGTCTTCTGCCGTCCAGGGCCCCTATCGCCGTACCGCACACGAAGCCGTTGCCCGGCTTCGTATCCCCGCCCACGATGTAGGCTCCGCAGAACTCGGCGCACTGGTCGGCACCGCTCATGATGTCGCACACCTCCTGTTCTCCCAGTGAGCCCAGCACCCCAAGGGAAAGGGTCAGGGCCACGGGCCTCCCGCCCATGCTGGCTATATCGCTGAAATTAACTGCTGCGCTCATCCATCCGAATTGCTCGAAGGTCATACCCTTTGGCTTGTGCCTTTCTATCGTGACCGAGTCCGTGGCTATGACAACCGGTACTCCCTCCATCTCCACAACGGCCGAGTCGTCCCCCGGGCCCACGGAGAAAGGGCAGGGCCTGATGACGCTAAGAGCCCTTTTTATCATGGCTCGTTCGTCCATATCTTTGGGGCGCATGTCCATTCGATGCCCCTGTTCGTAAATAAAGATGTTCTGTCGTAAGTGCAATATGCCTAAATACGAAACTACGGATAATGAGAGGACAGAAATGATCATGAACGTCAAGTACGGCAAAGACGGGTGCCAGACCGTAACGGTCCCGGATGAGAATTTCATAGGGACATTCTACCCCGCCGATGTGAAATGCCGCCCTGCGGACGAGGTTATAAACGAATCCATTGACAACCCTATAGGCTATGGGTCTCTGGCCGATTTCCTGGAAGGGGGCAAGGATATAGTTTTCATAGTCAATGATGCGACGAGGCCGACGCCGACGGCGAAGGTCCTGGACGCTCTTCATAAGAGAATGGATCTCAGCAAAGCGAGATTCCTGGTGGCCACCGGTGCACACAGGGATATGACGCCCGACGAGTACGATTTCGTCTTCGGCAAACACTACAAGCACCTGAAGGACAGGATAATAGCCCACGACGCCAAGGCGTCGGAGTGCACATACTTGGGGAAGTCCAAGAACGGGACCCCCATGGAGGTCAACAAGATAGCAGTGGAGGCGGACCGCCTGGTGATAATAACCAGTGTAGAACCGCACTACTTCGCAGGATATACAGGGGGAAGGAAATCCTTCTTGCCGGGAGTGGCATCCTTCAAGACGATAGAGGCCAATCACAAACTGGCGATGAATAAGGAGGCCCAATCCCTTGTGCTGGAGGGAAACCCCGTCCATGAGGACATGATGGACGCCCTGGAGAGCGTGAAGGGGAAGGAGATATTCTCGATACAGATGATACTGGACAGGCATCAGAACATATACAGGGTGGCCGCCGGGGATCTGAACGGGGCATTCGCCAAGGCTGTGGAGTGGGCGAACGATGTCTTCTCGGTGCCGATCCCGGAGAAGGCAGACGTCGTCATATCCGTGGCTCCATATCCGATGGATGTGGATCTGTATCAATCACAAAAGGCCATAGACAACGGGAAATGGGCACTGAAGGAAGGGGGCAAGCTGATAATGGTCTCCAAATGCAGGGAAGGTGTCGGCGGTGACACGTTCCTTAAGCAGTTGTCCCTGTCGAAGGACCCGGCGAGGGTCCTGGAGAACCTGAGGATTGAGTACAAGCTTGGGTACCACAAGGCCGCGAAGATGGCAGAGGTCGCCGTATGGGCTGACCTGTGGGTTGTCTCCGATCTTGATCCGGAGATCATATCCAAAGCGAACATGACTCCCTTCAGATCCCTCCAGGATGCTATGGAAGAGGTCTTCAGATGGAAGCCGGACGCCAGAGTGATGGTGCTGGCGGAAGGAAGCGTGACTATACCGAGGTTAGAGTGACATGAGTGATTTCGAGACAGATAAGATGGAGAAGATAAGGGACGCCGTGAACGTATGCACTATGTGCGGATTCTGTAAAAGCGTCTGTCCTTCATTCAAAGCCATAGGATGGGATTCTGAGCTTTCCAGAGGAAGGATAATTCTTTCATACGGTCTTCTGACCGGAGAGATACCTGCCGACGAATCCGTGGTGAAGAGCATGTACACATGCACCACCTGCGCAGATTGTGTCAGGCGATGCACTTCCAAGGTCGATATAGTGGAGATAATCGAAGCTACCCGCGCCGACCTGGTCAAGAGCGGGCATATTCTGCCAAAGCACAAGGCGGTGTGCGAGAACATAATCGCTACCAACAACCCCTATGGGGAGAAGAAATCCGTCAAGGAGACACTGGGTCGGGAGCCCAAGAAGGCTGAGGTCGGTTACTTCGCCGGGTGCACTGCGACTTACAGGAACAAGGAGATCTCCGCGGCAACGATATCAATATTGGACAAGCTGAAGGTGGACTACGCCACACTTGACGAGGTCTGCTGCGGCTCTGTGATGGTCAGGATAGGCTGGTCGCATGAAGATGTGGCGAAGCTCTACCAGAGGAACCTGGACCATATCAAATCCCTCGG